>DATJOR010000176.1:0-40989 GCA_035506875.1 Mycobacterium sp. | reverse complement strand
TGGCCGCCGCGTCGAGGGCCAACGCCACGTCGGGGCCAGGTTTGAAACCGGCGGATTCGATGGCCTGACTGATCAGATCCAGCGCCGTCTTGGTGTTGGCCACGTCGGCGGCGAAGCCGCCCTCGTCGCCCACGGCGGTGGACAGGCCCTGCTTCTTCAGCACCGCCTTGAGGGCGTGGTAGACCTCGGCGCCCCAGCGCAGCGCCTCGTAGAAGCTCGGCGCCCCGATCGGGGCAACCATGAACTCCTGGATGTCCACCGCGGTGTCGGCGTGTGCGCCGCCGTTGAGGATGTTCATCATCGGCACCGGCAGAATGTGCGCGTTGGGGCCGCCGAGATAGCGGAACAGCGGCAATCCGGCGGAATCGGCGGCGGCCTTGCTGACGGCCAGGGATACCCCGAGGATGGCGTTGGCGCCCAACCGCGACTTGTCCGGCGTGCCGTCGAGGTCCAGCAGCGCCTGATCAACCAGCCGCTGATCGTCGGCGTTCAGGCCGATGACGGCAGGTGCGATTTCGTCCAGCACGGCCTGCACGGCCTTCTTGACACCCTTGCCGCCGTAGCGCTCGCCACCGTCCCGCAGCTCGACGGCCTCATGCTCGCCGGTCGACGCACCGGAGGGCACGGCGGCACGCGCGAATGTCCCGTCGATCAGGGCCACCTCGACCTCGACCGTCGGATTGCCGCGTGAATCCAGGATCTCGCGGGCTCCGACCTGTTCGATAATCGGCACTGAGTTCTCCTTAGCGTGGTAAGGGCGTGGTAAGGGTTAAGTGCTTGTGACCAGTAGCTTAGAGCCTGCTCAGAGCGGGTGTCCCGCCGCATAGGCGGTGGCCCAATCGCGCACCGCGCGCGCATACGCGTCGGAGTTGTTGTAGGCCCACAGCGCCGTAATCCACCCTCGCGGAGTGGCGAGGTCCTTCCCGCGCCAACACAAATAACCCGCGGCCGACAACGCCGCATCGTCGATGTTGTCCACGCTGACTTTGCCGTCGTTGTCGGCGTCCACCCCGTACTCCCGCCAGGTCTCGGGAATGAACTGCATCGGTCCCATCGCCCGAACGGTGTCCGAGTCGCTGCCCATACCGCCCGGGTCGCTGTCGACGATGCGCATCGTGCCGTTGGTCCCATCGAGCACTACACCCCTGATCGGCGGCCGCACATCTCCGTTGGGGAACAGCGTCGCGCCGTGGTAAGTGCCGTGATGGCTCTCCACCTGACCGATACCGGCCAGCGTCGTCCACGCGATGTGGCAGCCGGGGTTTTCCACCTCGGCCACCCGCGCGGCGTAGGCGTAGGCCTCCAGCGCGGTGATGGGCATTTTCAGCGCCGGAGCACGTGCGGCCGCCCAGTCGTGTAGCTGGTCGGCCGGCCGGCCTTTGGCGTGGGTGTCGACCGGCGGAACCGGAGCGCCGGCGGGCGGTGGCACGCCCTTCGGAATGTAGGGGCCCAGCTGCCAGCTGCAACTTGATGCCAAGAGCAGCGCCGTCGCACCGACAACGGCGAACGCCCGTAGCCAACGGACCGGCGACACAACACTCCCTACAAACGATTACCCGACCATGGTCCCACGCGAATCTAGTAAGTCAGCCGACCGTCGACCCCGGCTGTGTGACAGACCGCAGTTGTCCAGCCAAGATGATCTGCGCCACGCTGCGATCGATCGGGCGATTGGACCCCGCGCCGGGCGTGTCGGCGACCTACTCAGCTTCGGCGGTCTCGTCGTCCTGCTCGTCGTCCGCCGCATCGTCAGAAGCCTCGGCATCGGTGTCGACGGCCTGATCCGTCGGCTCGTCGGCACCGGCGTCCTCGGATTCGGGCTTGTCTGCGGCGAACAGCCAGTGGGCACGCCACTCCTGCTCGGTGATCACCCCGACTCCAGTAACATCGAGCTCCGCGGGCACATTCTCGCCACGGCGATCGGCGGCGACTGCGTTCTCAGCGCCTCGGACAGTATCCATGAATTCCAAAACGGCCGTGCGCAAGGCATTCTCGGCATCAACGTCGGCCGTCACCGTAATCGATGTGATTTCAGCAGGGATCAGGTCGGCTGGTAAGCCCGCCCGCGTGACCCGCTGAACCACTTTATGCGCGAGAGCCAAAGCCGGCTGCGCGGTGGGCACGTCATCCAGCACCGAGGCGGCCGCGCTTTTTGCTCTTTTCTCTAAGGCCTTGCGTTCCTCCCACTGCGCTAGCTGTTCGTCAAGCGAAATCGACTCTCCGGCAAGGACTCCCGGTGCCCGATTACCCAACTTGCGCATCAGCGTATCAGCGACATCGTCGATGGTGAACGGATGCTTTTGCGCGTCCTCGGCGATGCGGGCGTGGAAAAGCACCTGCAGCAACACGTCACCGAGCTCTTCTCGCAACGCATCGGCGTCACCGCTACGGACCGCGTCGAACACCTCGTAGGTCTCTTCCAGCAGGAACCGCCGCAACGAGTCGTGCGTCTGCTCGCTTTCCCACGGTCCCGCGGTTCGTAGTTTGTCCATCATCGCGACCGCGTCGACCAGCCGCTCCCCCGGCTGGTGGTCGGGCGCGGCAATCAGGCGCTCGCCGGCGGCCAACCGGGACGTGACCGACGGGTGATCGGGATCGGAGGACAACAGCACCGGAGCATCCTCGCCGGTATGCGCGGGGCGAGCGGCCGGCAGCGTCCAGGGCACCGCGACCGGCATCTCCTCGGTGTACTGCACCTCGCCGGTGAGCAACTCGAGGGCTTCCACCGGAACCAGCGACGGCCGGCGAGGGTCGACCAAGACGACAGTCATTACCCCTCCTTACCCGGCGCTGATCTCACTGCCCGACTCGCCGCGCTCGATTCTCCCCCGTGCAGCGCAGATACCAAATCGGCGACCATTTGCACCAGCTCGACATCACGTATACGCGGTGCACCGACGCCGCCCGCACGCGGAATCGGGACCTGCACCGTCGCGGTCGTGGCGCGGTAACGCGCCCCCGGATACATCCGTGCGAGCCGTACCTGAGCCGAGTCCGGCAGTGTCATCGGCGCCAGGCGCACCGTGGCCGCGGACGGTGCCGACACTTCGGTGATGCCGGCAGCGCGGCAAACCAGCCGGAGCCGCGCCACGGCCACTAACCGCTCGGCGGTTTCCGGCAGCGCGCCGTAGCGGTCGGTCAGCTCCTCGACAACGGCATCGACTTCGCCGTCGTTAGCCGCCGCGGCCAGCCGTCGGTATCCCTCCAGCCGTAACCGGTCGCTGGGAATGTAGTCCGGCGGCAGATGGGCATCGACCGGCAGGTCGATGCGCACGTCTTTGGGCTCCTCGGCAGTGGTGACGGTCTGCCCGTCGGCGGCCGCACGGTAAGCCTCGACCGCCTCACCCACCAGTCGCACGTACAGATCAAAGCCCACCCCGGCAACGTGCCCGGACTGCTCGACACCCAGCACATTGCCCGCGCCGCGGATCTCCAGATCCTTCATCGCCACCGCCATGCCGGCGCCCAATTCGTTGTTCTGCGCGATCGTCGCCAACCGGTCGTAGGCGGTCTCGGTCAGCAGGGCGTGTTGCGGATAAAGGAAGTAGGCATAACCACGTTCACGGCTGCGGCCCACCCGGCCCCGCAGCTGGTGCAGTTGAGCCAGCCCGAAGGTGTCGGCGCGCTCGACGATCAGGGTATTGGCGTTCGAGATGTCCAGGCCGGTCTCGACGATCGTGGTGCAGACCAGGATGTCGAATTGGCGGTTCCAGAATCCTTCGACGGTGGTTTCCAGCAGATCCTCGGGCATTTGGCCATGCGCGACGCCGACCTTGGCCTCCGGCACCAGCCCCCGCACCCGCGCCGCGGCCTGGTCGATCGAGCTGACCCGGTTGTGCACGTAGAAAGCCTGCCCGTCCCGCAGCAGCTCTCTGCGCAGCGCTGCAGCGACTTGCTTGTCATCGTGCGGCCCGACATAGGTCAGCACCGGATAGCGCTCTTCGGGCGGGGTCAGGATCGTCGACATCTCGCGAATCCCGGCCAGACTCATTTCCAGCGTGCGCGGGATCGGGGTGGCGCTCATCGTCAGCACGTCCACATGAGTGCGCAGCGACTTGATGTGCTCCTTGTGCTCCACGCCGAAGCGTTGTTCCTCGTCGACGACCACCAGGCCGAGGTCTTTCCACCGCACCCCGGTCTGCAGCAGCCGATGGGTGCCGATCACGATGTCCACCGAACCGTCGGCCAAGCCGTCGATCACGTCGCGGGATTCGGCGGCGTCGGTGAATCGGGACAGGCCTTTGATCCGGACCGGGAAGCCGGCCATCCGCTCGGTGAAGGTCTGCAGATGCTGGTCGGCCAGCAGCGTGGTGGGCACCAGGACCCCGACCTGCTTACCGTCCTGCACCGCTTTGAACGCCGCCCGGACCGCGATCTCGGTCTTGCCGTAGCCGACGTCACCGCAGATCACCCGGTCCATCGGCACCGGCTTTTCCATATCGGACTTGACCTCGGTGATCGCGGTCAGCTGGTCGACGGTCTCGGTGAAGCCGAACGCGTCCTCCATCTCGGCCTGCCACGGGGTGTCCGGCCCGAACGCGTGTCCCGCGGAGGCCTGCCGTTTGGCGTACAGCGATACCAGCTCGCCGGCGATCTCCCTGACCGCCTTACGGGCCTTCGTCTTGGTGTTCGTCCAGTCGCTGCCGCCGAGCCGGCTCAGCGCGGGCGCCTGACCACCCACATACCGCGACAGCTGGTCCAGCGAATCCATTGGCACATAGAGCTTGTCGGTTTCGCTCTGAGCCCGTTTGCTCGACGCGTACTCCAACACCAGATACTCGCGCCGGGCTCCGCCGACCGTACGTTCGGTCATCTCCACGAACCGCCCGATGCCGTGCTGGTCGTGCACAACCAAGTCGCCCGCGGTCAGCGCCAGCGGATCGACAGTGTTGCGACGTTTGGCGGCAAGCCTTTTCCCGTCCGTGGCCGTCACCCGGTTACCGGTCAGATCGGTCTCGGTGATGATCACCAGCGCAGCTCCCGGTAACACAACCCCGTCGTGCAGCGGGCCTTTGAGCACCCCGACCACGCCGGCTTTGGGTTCCGCGCCAGGCTCCAACATCGTCGCGGGCGTGTCAGATTCAGCCAACTGCTCGACGACGCGATGCGCGGTTCCGGTTCCGGGCGCGACGACGGCCGCGACCCCGCCCGTCGAAACATGCGCACGCAGCATCGCGAAGATGTCGTCGATATCGCGCTGATGGCCGCGCGCCGACGGCGCGGCCCGGATGTCCAGCTCGACCGCCGACTCGTCGGAAAGCTGGCTGAGCGTCCACCATGGATGACCCGACTGCCGGGTGGCGAAACTCACATCGTCGAGCTCGCGGAATCCCGATCCGCCCAGCTGTTCGACGTCGATGGGCGAGGCCGAGCCCTTCTCCAAGCCCATTGCCGCTGACGACCAGGACGCCTCGAGGAACTCACGGCCGGTTTTGATCAGGTCAGCCGCGCGGGTCCGGACCTTTTCCGGGTCGCAGACCAGTACCGGCGTGCCGTCGGCCAGCTGATTGGTCAGCAGGGACAAGGCCCCATTTTCCGTGGGCCGCAGCACCGGCAGCAACGCCTCCATGCCGTCGACCGGGATGCCCTCGGCGAGCTTGGCCAGCATGTCGGCGACGCCGCCGGTGACGTCGTGCTCGGGTCGCGGCTGCTGTACGGCCAGCTCGGCGGCGCGGGCCCGCACCTCGTCGGTCAGCAAAAGCTCCCGGCAGGCGACCGCGACCAGCGTCTCGACGCTGATCTCGGGAATCGATCGCTGGTCGGCCACCGAGAACATCCGCATCTCGGTGACCTCGTCGCCCCAGAACTCCACCCGCACCGGGTGTTCGGCGGTCGGGGCGAAGATGTCCAGGATGCCGCCGCGGACCGCGAACTCGCCGCGCCGACCCACCATGTCCACCCGGGTGTAGGCCAGTTCGACTAGCCGGGCGATGACGTCCTCGAAGGCCACTTCGTCGCCGACGGCCAGCGTGAGCGGTTCCAGCAAGCCGAGCTGGGGGGCCATCGGCTGCAGTAGCGAACGCACGGCGGTGACCACCACCTGCAATGGGGGGCCCAGCCGGGCGTCGTCGGGGTGGGCCAGCCGGCGCAACAGCATCAGGCGGGCACCGACGGTGTCCACACCCGGCGAGAGCCGCTCATGCGGCAGCGTCTCCCAAGACGGGAACATCGCCACGGACTCACCGAATACACCGCGCAGCTCTGCGGTCAGGTCATCGGCTTCGCGGCCGGTGGCGGTCACCACCAGCAACGGACCTTGGCGAGCCAGCGCGCTGGCGACGAAAAGCCGTGCACTGGCCGGTCCGACCAGCGTCAATTCGTCCGGTCGATCGGCGGCGAGGTCGATGAGCCGCTGCAATGTTGGCGCGCGTAATGCCAACTCAACCAGCCCCGCGATCGGGGTAACGACAGACTCCGGCCCCGATGCGGTCATGATGAGCCCCATTGTAGGGGCCGAAGTTTGGGTCGGAACTTCGTCAAAAATCGGACCCGGCACCGTCAAGGATTCGTTAGGACAGCAGCGCCCGGCCGCCCCGCGCGGACGCTGAAGTCATGACAACAACTTTGCCGGATGTCCTGCCTTCCCTAGGCTATGCGGCTCCGCCGCGGTTTCATCCGGCGATCTGGCCGACTACCGCGCACTCCGACGACGAGGGCCGACTCTGCATCGGTGAGATACCCCTCACCGACATCGCCGACGAGTTTCGCACCCCGTGTTACGTGATCGACGAGGCCGACTTCCGGGGCCGCGCCCGCCGATATCGCAGGGCGTTGCCTAACACCGAGGTCGTCTACGCCGCCAAGTCGCTGCTGAGCATCGCGGTGGCGCGCTGGGCCCGCGAAGAGGGTCTTGGCGTCGACGTCTGCTCAGCCGGTGAGCTCGCCGCTGTGCTGGCCGCCGGTGTGGAGAAGGCTCGCATCATCATGCACGGCAGCGCGAAGTCGCACGACGAGTTGCGCGCCGCGGTCTGCAACGGGGTCGGACGTATTGTGCTGGACTCGTTCAGCGAGATCACCGACCTCGCGGGTTTGGCGGATAGACGGCAGCGGGTGCTGATTCGAGTCACCCCGGACATCGACATCCACGGCCACCGTGCCATCACCACTGGGATCAGCGACCAGAAATTCGGGTTCACCCTCGAAGGTGGACACGCCGCACAAGCGGTGGCGCGCGTGCTGACGCACCGCAACCTCGACTTGATCGGACTGCACTGCCATATCGGCTCCCAAGTCACCGACGCCGCACTCTACGGCGAAGCGATTCGCCGAATGATCGCCGCCATGGCCGACGTCCGGGCCCGGCACGGCGTCATCCTGACTCAGCTGAATATCGGTGGCGGCCAGGGGGTGCCGTACCTGGCCGGCGACCCGGAGCTCAGCGTCGACGAGCTGGCCCGGGTGATCGACGACGCGCTCGACGCGGCCTGCGCCGCCGAGCACTTCCCTCGGCCGAGCGTCGTGATCGAGCCTGGCCGGGCCATCAGCGCCCGGGCCGGTGTCACGCTGTACCAAGTGTGCGGCATCAAGACACAACCCGGCGGGCGTACCTTCGTCGCTGTCGACGGCGGCATGAGCGATAACCCGCGGGTATCGTTGTATGGGGCGAAATACACTGTCGCGCTTGCCAATCGGCATTCCCTCGCACCGCGGCAGCGGGTCACTGTGGCGGGGCGGCACTGCGAGGCCGGCGATGAGATCGCCCGCGACGTCAAGCTTCCGATGGACCTGCACCCAGGTGACCTGCTGGCGGTGGCCTGCACCGGCGCCTACCACCACAGCATGGCGTCGAACTACAACATGGTCGGTCGACCGCCTCTGGTGGCGGTCAAGGATGGCCGGGCCCGTGAACTGGTTCGCCGGGAAACGACGGCCGACCTGTTGTCGCGCGACCTCGGCTGACCGGCTGAGCAGCCTATTCGTCCTGCAGGTGCGGATCGGCTTCCAGATGGGTCAAGCCGTTCCACATCAGGTTGACCAGATGGGCGGCCACTACTTCTTTTTTGGGTTCTCGGGTGTCCAGCCACCACTGCGCGGTCATCGACACCGAGCCGACGAGGGCTTGGGCGTACAGCGGGGCCAGACCGGGGTCCAGGCCGCGACGGGCGAAGTCGCCGGCCAGGATCGAGGCGACCTGGCTGACGGCATCGTTGAGCAGGCTGGAATAGGTGCCCGAGCTGATCGCCGCCGGCGAGTCGCGGATCATAATGCGAAAGCCGTCGGTGCGCTCCTCGACGTAGGTCAGCAAGGCCAGCGCCACCCGCTCGACGCGCACCCGCGACCGGTTGTTGGTCAGCGACGACGTGATGCCGTCCAGCAGGGCCGACATCTCCCGGTCCACGACGACCGCGTACAGCCCTTCCTTGCCGCCGAAGTGCTCGTAGACGACCGGTTTGGACACGTTGGCCCGCAGCGCGATCTCCTCGATCGAAGTGCCCTCGTAGCCCCGTTCGGCAAACAGCGACCGGGCGATGTCGATGAGTTGATGCCGCCGCTCGCTGCCGGTCATCCTGGCGCGCGGGGCCCGCACCTCTTTCTCCGGCGCTGCCACGCCTACCAGGTTATCGGTTGCACTACAGTCTGACGAAGGCATCAGTGTGCGTGGCCGGCGCCGTGGCCGGCCGACGGCGAGCGGATCGGCTCGCCGCTGATGCGTGGTCCGTCGTGGTGTAATCGGCAGCACATCAGATTTTGGTTCTGAGAGTTCAGGTTCGAGTCCTGGCGACGGAGCAGCGGCCGCCGGCTGCAGCTGGTTAACCGCGATAATCTGGGCGTCCACCCGCACGTCCTTCAATACTTGTGGGTATGCTGCGTATTTGACGCAGCCGTTAGGGGCCCGGCTTTATAGGGAGAAGCGGACATGACGGCGCTGGATGCGAAAGGTCAAGAGCGAGGCCTGCGGCCTCGCTCGGATCCGCGCGCCGATAGCGACCTCACCATCGCGCACCGCTTGGAGCACCACGCACTCGTCGACCCGGATTTCCGCGCGTTCTCGTTCCTCGAGGACGGCCCCGACGTCGGCGGCGTGGATACCCGCACCTGGGCCCAGCTCGCCGCCGGCGCACGAGCCGTGGCCGCCATCCTGAGCGAGCTGCCCCGTACGGGAAACCAGCCGCGGGCGCTGCTGCTGCTGCCCAACGACGCCACGTTTCTCGACGCATTGTTCGGCTGCTTTTACGCCGGTGTATGCGCGGTTCCGGCGCACGTCCCGATCCCGTCGCGGCTCGAACAGACGTTGCCGCGCCTGTTGGCGATCGTTGCGGACGCCCGACCCGACGTCGTGCTCACCACCCGCCAGATCCTCCCGGCGCGAGAACTCGTCCCCGCCCTCGCCGAGATCCCGTGCATCGCGGTCGACGACCTTGTTCCCGGCTCCCTCGCCGACGCGCCGGCGCCCGAGTCAACCGTCACGCTCGAGGATCTCGCCATCCTGCAGTACTCATCGGGCTCGAGCGGCACGCCGCGCGGTGTGATGGTCAGTCACGCGAACCTGATGGCCAACGAAGCGATGATCGAAGACGCGTTCGGGCACACCGCATCGACCGTGGCCCTGGGTTGGCTGCCTTTTCAGCACGACATGGGCCTCATCGGCTATGTAATCCAACCGGTGTACGTGGGTTTCGAGTGCGTGCTCATGTCGCCGCTGCAGTTCCTCAAGCACCCGCTGCGCTGGCTGCACGAGATCGGACGCCACCGCGCCACTCGCAGTGGCGGACCGAACTTCGCCTACGACATGTGTGTCGCCGCCGTGGAGCGTCACGGCGAAGAGAGCCTCGCCGGCCTCGACTTGTCCAGCTGGGACCTCGCGTTCGTCGGTGCCGAGCCGGTGCGCGCGGCGACCCTCGACCGCTTCGCGGCGACATTCGCCAAGGTCGGATTTCGCCGCGAGGCGTACTACCCGTGCTACGGGCTCGCCGAAGCGACGCTGATCGTGTCGGGCGGGCGGCGCGACGAGCCGCCGACGGTATGGCACGACCCGAAGGGACACGCGCGCGTCAGCTGTGGTCGCGCGCGGCTGGACACCGAGCTCGCGATCTTTGACCGGGTACGAGGTGTTCGCTGCGACGACGGTGTCGAGGGCGAGATCTGGGTCCACGGTCCGAGCGTCGCGGGCGGTTACTTCGGTGACGAGCAGGCCTCGCGCGAAACGTTCGGCGTCGCGCTCGACGGCACCGGATGGCTTCGCACCGGCGACCTCGGCTGCATCGTCGACGGCGAGCTGTACATCACTGGCCGCGCCAAAGACGTGGTCGTCAAGAACGGCGTCAACTATGCCGCGGAGGACCTCGAGACCACGGTCCAGCAGTTGGGCCTTGGAGCGCTGCATCCCAACGGTTGCGCGGCATTCAGCCACGACGACGGCCTGCGCGAGCGGCTGGTGATCGTCAGCGAGATCGCGCGCGACGCGGAAGCGCAATGGAGCGAGGTGGCCGACCAGATCGTGGCTGCTGTTGCCACCGCACACGGGACGCCGCCCGACGCGGTCGTGTTCGTCAACCGCGGCGGCATCCCGCGCACGACCAGCGGCAAGATCAGGCGCAGCGAGTGCCGCGCGTTGTACTCGCGCGGCGAGCTCGTCGAGGTTCATCGGCATGTGACCGAGGCGCACCCATGACGCGCGGCTACGCGCTCGCCGCGTTCGCAGTTTTCGCACCGCCCGCCGCTGTGGTTGCGGCCGCGGCGTTGTGGTTCAACGGCGTCGGACCCTCCCCCACCGACCTGATCGTGCTGGCGCTCGGCACGGCAGCCACGCTGTTGGGTGTCGAGCTGGGCTTCCACCGTTACTTCACGCACCGCTCGTTCACCGCGCATCCGGCACTGATCTGGGTCCTCGGCGCGCTGGGATCGAGCGCCTTCCTCGGCCCGGTGATGTGGTGGGTCGCGACGCACCGCCGCCACCATGCGCTCACCGACCGCGAGGGCGATCCGCACTCACCGCACTGGCCGTTCACCGGCGTGCACGGGCTGGTGCACGCGCACGTCGGGTGGCTCTTCAGCCCCGAACACACCGCGATGACGATCTCCGCGGGCGAGGTGAGGGATCTGTGGCAGAGCCCGCGCACGATCGCGCTGCACCGCAGCTACCTCGTGTGGGGCGTGCTGGGGCTGGCGATCCCGACGCTGATCGGCTTCGCCGCCGGTGGCGCCCGCGGGGCGCTCACCGGCTTTTTGTGGGGTGGCATGATTCGCGTGTTTGTGGTGAGCCAATTAACTTGGGCCGTCAATTCCCTCGGTCATGCGTTCGGCGGCCGGGCACAGTTGCCGCACTCAGGACAGGCACGCAACAGCGTGTGGCTGGCGTTGCCCGGCTTCGGTGGGGGCTATCACGCCAACCACCACGACGCTCCGCGGGCTTACACGACCCGGGTGCGCTGGTGGCAGATCGACCCCTCCGGCGCGGTGTTGCGCGTGCTGTCGGCGTGCGGACTGGTCGACGACCTCAAGCGACCCGCGCTGAGCAAGACTGAGTCTTAAATGGGCGAAACGTACCTGGGCGCCGGGTCCGCCGCGATTCGCCATCACTATGACGTCGGCAACGATTTCTGGCAGATCTGGCTCGATTCGACGATGAGCTATTCGTGCGCGATGTGGGAGGAGCGCGACGACGATCTCGAGCGCGCACAACGTCGCAAGCTTGACTTCCACGTCGATCAGGCGCGCGCGGCCGGCGCAGCGCGCGTGCTCGACGTCGGCTGCGGTTGGGGCGCCATGCTGATGCATCTGGTGGGCTCGTACGGCGTGAAACATGCTGTCGGGCTGACGCTCTCCGACGCGCAGGCCGAGTACCTGCGCGCGATCGCGCCGGACAACGTCGAGGTTCGGGTGCACAGTTGGAGTGACTACGAACCGACTGAGCCGTTCGATGCCATCATTTCCGTCGGTGCGTTCGAGCACTTTGCGCGTCAGGGTTTGTCGCCGGAGGAGCAAGTCGAGGCCTACCGCAGATTCTTCAGTTCATGCCGCAACTGGCTCAAGCCCGACGGCCGCCTGTCGCTCCAGACAATCGCCTACGGCGACATCCCGCGCGATCGACAGCTGCGTGATCGCTTCATCGTCGACGACGTCTTCCCGGAGTCGGAGCTCCCGCGGCTCGCGGACATCGCGCGTGCCGCAGAAATGGAGCTCGAGATCGAAAGAGTCAGAAACGATCGCGATGACTACGTCAAAACGCTGCGCGCTTGGTTCGACCGCTTGCGCGCGCAGCGAGCGGACGCTGTCGCGGTGTCCAGCGAGGAAGTCGTCGTACGCTGCGAGCGTTACCTACGAACGTTCGCCTATTCGTTTGAGCTCGGCGCGTTCACGCTGCTGCGCTTGACCATGCGCCGCATCGATCTGCCGGGGCGTTGGTAGTGATAAACACCGGGAGGGATCAGATTAAGAGCTACGACGAGATAGCAGTGGTGCTGTCCGCCTACGTCGCGCAGCGGACAAAAACTCCGGCCGACGAGATCGATCGCACCCGCCGCTTCGATCACCTCGGACTCGATTCGGCGGATGCGGTCGCGCTGATGGGCGAGCTGGAGGATTTCGTCGGCCGCCCGCTATCTGCCTTTCTCCCCTACACGTTTCCGACGATCGAGCAACTCGCACGCGAGGTGGCCGACGGCGCCGGCTGACTCGCCGGCCGCACTTCGCCGAACGGCGACCGACACCTAAGACGGTCCGTCCGGTTTGCTGGATATCTGCCAGGTGCTGAGACGAAAGTGCCCAGAGCTTCGACATCGCATAATGTGCTTCGCCAACGAAGCTGAGTCATTTCTTAACTGCGACTGAGTAAGTGCGGGATTCCGTATCAGCAATCTACAAATGCTCACGTCGCCGAGGTAGATTCCGTGCCATATGCGGCCTCCCACGCCCAAGCTGAAACGACGTTTTGCCGAACGTCGTGCAGAAGTTGGTTTTGCCCTTCTGCCAGCGTATTCGTGGCCGGGGACCGCTGACCTGCAAGCGCGTTTCCTATTTAAAAGAAACCTGCAGCGGGGTTATAATCAAATTCCGCGCAGGAATTAAGTCAGTGAATACGCACAATGGAATGCGATCCGTATTTAAATCGATAAATAACAAAACTGGAGTTCAATTCCATGGCAGAACGGATACCAACAAGCGTTGTTCCGATAGATTCCATGACCGGCGGTCGGTTCGACCTTCGTCACCGACTTAGCTGGCAAGACCCGGACATCGGTGCGACGTTGCTGTTATCGCAGCCGGAGTTGGATCCCGACTTGTGGGCCGAGTTTTCACTCGGTGCAGAGCGTAGCTACCGCAAACATGGTGTGGAGTGCGCCCTGGACTTGGACATGCTGCGCAGCGGAGCCGATACCGTCATGTTCTTCGCGATGATCGATGACGGCGGACGGATGGTCGGCGGACTGCGGGCAAAAGGACCGCTGCGGTCGGCTGACGACACGCATGCGGTCCGCGAATGGGCGGGACAGCCCAGCCAGCAGGCGGTCCGCGACATGATCACCGCCCGGGTTCCCTTCGGCGTCCTGGAGATGAAGGCGGGCTGGGTAATCGATGACCCGGATCGAAATCGTTCTCTTATCGCCGCTTTAGCCCGCAGCGGTTGCCACATCACCGCTCTGCTCGAATGTCAATTCATGATGGCCACCGCCGCGGCACACGTGCTGAACCGCTGGCGGTCGGCGGGCGGGGTGGTGGCCCCCATCCCGGCTGCCCCATACCCCGATGAGCGTTACAAAACCAAGATGATCTGGTGGAACCGGCGCGACTTCGTCAAGCACGCCGAACCGCAGCAGGCCGCCAAAATCCTGGTGGAGACACAGCAACTAACCCAAGAGTTCTACAGCCGACGTCACACGCAGTTCGCCTCGCAGAATGTCGGGTAGTTAGCCGCGCGCTGGAGTACAGCTAGTTCGAAAAGTCCATCTCTACGAACCGCCGGGCGAGCAGCGAGCCCATCGCCGCCGTGTCGAGGGGCCGGGACAGCAGAAAGCCCTGTGCCCGATGGCAACCCAAATCAAGCAGTGCCTTGGCCGCCGCGACGGTCTCGACGCCTTCGCCGATGACTTCGAGACCGAAGGCATCGGCCAAGGCCATGACCTGCCGCAGGATCGCCAGATCAGCCGCGTCCGTTCCGAGGTCGCGGACAAATTCCTTGTCGATCTTGAGCGAGTCGACGGGGAGTGATTTCAAATATGTCAACGCGCTATAGCCGGTACCGAAGTCGTCGATCGCGACTTGCACGCCGACTTCCTTCAAGCCCGCCAGCGTTTTGTGCGTGGTGTCGATGTCTTTAACCACGACGTTTTCGGTGATCTCGAGGCATACCGCGCTGGCGTCGAGAACGAACTCGTCCAGGGTCGCGGCCACCATGGCGACAAAACCGTCCGTGACAAGCTGCGCGGGCGACACGTTGACGCGCAGCACAATTTCGCGTCCCAAGCCCCGTTTGTGCCAAAAACTGAATTGCGCGCAGGCCGAGCGCAGGACGAGACGGCCGAGTTTTCCGGCCAGGTTGATGGACTCGACCACGCCCATGAACGAATCCGGCATCAGGAGCCCTCGCGTGGGGTGGCGCCAACGGATGAGCGCCTCGGTCGCTAGGACCTCACCGGTGCGCATGTCAAACTCCGGCAGGTAATGCAGGACCAATGCGCCGCTGTCGCTCTCGATAGTCCCTTCCAGGTGTAGCTCGATGTCGTTGCGGATCGCGTATTTTTCCGCCATCTCCGGGTTGAAGGCTGCAACCGTGTTTCCGCCGACGCTCTTGGCGGATACGACGGCTTGATCACCCCGGCGGAGTAAGTCCGACGCGTCGTCACTTCCGGGTACGCCGACGGCGACGCCGATACTGACGGTGCGGGTGATCGTTTCGCCGTCGACCGCCACTTGCTGGTGAACTCGCTGCTGAAGCTGTGCGGCCAACGCCTGGGCTGCTTCGGCATCCATGGCGACCGCCGGCACAATCGCAAACTCGTCACCGCCGAAGCGGGCTACCGTCGCGGAACGGCCAGCGGCGTCGCGCAACAGCTGGGCGAAAACCTCGATGAACCCGTCGCCGGCCTTATGCCCGAGGTGGTCGTTGACCGCCTTGAGCCGGTCCAGGTTCAGGAATATCAATGCGACCGGACCCGGTCCCCCGGCCGCGAGCCGGTCGTCGAGGTGGGCGATCAACGCCCTGCGGTTGAGTAGCCCGGTCAGGTCATCATGTTCGGCAAGGTAGCGGAGCCGTTCCTCGGCGACGATGCGAGCCTGCACCTGAGCGAATAGCGTGGCGATCGTCTGCAGCGCGTTCAGCTCGGCCGGCAGCCATTCCCTGTCCCCGATCTTGACGAATCCCAGGGTCCCAGTGGTTATATCCCCGGAAAGCAGCGGCACGCATGCGATGGAACTGATAGGGACGCCGCTACCCTCTTCGATGTTGCGTTGATAATCGGCGTTGTCCGGCTCGGGACGCAAAACGCCGGGCTCTTTGAGGTCTTCGGCCACCGCGAAGACCGAATCGGCGTCGGCGAAATACACCACGCCGATCGGATCGGGGTCGGGAACGAACGGGCGCGGCGGCCATAGAGCGACGAGCACTGTCGCGTGGATCGTGTGGTCATTGTGGCGCAGAAAGCCGAAGTCAACGCCCATGTGGCGAACGACGTTCTCAATCACCCGTTCACTGATCGCGACGTGATTCGCCGCGGTCGCCGCCATCAACTCAGCGGCCGCGGCCGTTATCAAGTCCTCCAGCGAGACCGGCATTGTTATACGGTAGCCGCTAGTCGCGCGCCAGCAAGCGAACCCGATCGAAACTGCGACGGCTGCGCACCGAAGCCGGGCGGCTGGAAGTGAATCGCAACACCAGTGCGGGCACCTCGTCAGCGGGTATACCCAACAGCTCCCGAAAACTTTGCTGGAGCTCGCTCAGCTCGTCGGCCAAGGACAGTGAAAACTTGTTGAGATCTTCGGCATCGCTGGCATAAAGGAAGACCGGCGATATGGGTTGGACAGCCAGCCCGTGCTGTTGTGCGGTAATCCACACCGCTTCGGCGGCCGATCCGCCGCGTGCGTAATCGGCCAACGCCGGCTTGGTCACCGAAATGGCAGCTACCGCAGAGCTGGCCAACACGCGACGGCGGGTGTCCTCGCCCAGCGCAGTTCCAGCGTTCCACTGCGCCAAGCAGGCCATCACGTCCTGGCGCGTCAAAAGGTCGAGCAACGCAAGATCGCCGGGGTCCAGCTCGAGGCTACGTACATCGATGCCGGTGTCGATATGCCGATCACCGGTGCGGCGCAGCTCGGAAACCATCTCCGCATGCAATTTCGGCGTCAAGTAGCGGGCGCGGTCGGCTGCGGCGATAATCGTTGCGGCTCTGGCGATGTCGTCTCGCCCCGTCAGCAGACGCAGCTGAGCTCCCTCCCGCTCGGCGACACTGTACAACTGTCTGATCGCGTCTGCGGCGATCGGGAGGGGCGTTCCCATGCGGCGGTTGGTTTCACGCGCCAGCATCGCTTGGTACAACGCGGCGAGCTCCGGATCGGTGCCGTCGCGCAGCTGCACGGTCGCCCGCAATGCAGCGCCATCAACGTTTTCCAGGATGCTTGCCGGCCCGAGCACATGTTGGGCGGCAGCGGCGACCCTTGCGTTGAAGAGTGCCGCTCCGAGTGCGACCGCACTGGAGCGCAACCTTACGTCGAGCGTCGACGTATGTTCGGCCGCAAGCCGGATGGTGATGGCATCATGCCGGGCCTCTACATACCAGGGTTGCGCATTGCCGGCGGACGGCGCTCGAATGGCCGCGCCCGCAATGACACCCGTCACGCCTGGCAGCACCGGATCTGCATACTCCTCCGGCGGAACAGAGTTATTCGGATTCATCGTCGGCTGGTCGAGCTGATCGAGCCGACCGCCGACGTCAATGCGCGCCCGGCCTGACCGCAGCGCCTCACCTACCCCGATCCGGCGCACCGCCTCGGCAACTGCCGTCGCTCCCAAGACCACGTCACCGGCCAACTGCGGCCACGTCGAAAGCTGACGGTCGAGTTCAACCGCCGACGCCGCCAGGCGCGGCGACAGCTGTTCGGCCTCGAGAAAACGCAGCAGGTACGGAACCTTCTCCCGGCTGCTCATTTGCGGAAGGCGCGCGAAATCCAAGTCCCCCAACAGACCGTGCAAAATCGGACGTTCCGGCTCCAGGTCGAAACGTTCCACGTCCAACAGGCCGCGATCGCTGGACGCCATCAGCACCGGGATCCCACGCGCGCGGGCGCCTTCCCGCACAACGACCTTCATGTCCAACGAATCGCATTCCTCAACAACGATGTCGAGGCCGTCGAGAAACTCGTCGACCGTGTCGACGCTCAGGCCCGCTGTCAGAACCCGAACCGGTAAGTACGGATCGAGTTCGGCGATCCTGCGGGCTGCCACCTCGGCCTTGTTGGCCCCAAGGTCGAATAGCGTTGCCGGCACCCTGTTGAGATTGGAGAGCTCGAGGCTGTCGAAATCCGCCAGCCTGAGCTCGCCGCAGATCCCCTGTGCGGCCAGGGTGTGGGCGATGACATGCCCGACGCTCAGACCAGCCACGCCGATGCGCAGCGCGGCGAGCCGGGCCTGTTCCTCGGCGGTGATCATGTTCCGGTTGCGGTCCAGTCGCACCGCCCGGAAGGCCCGCGGCCCCAACACCGCCACCACGGTCCGGCGCCAGGGGTAATAGACCCAGCGGCAGGGTTCGGCGACGAGCTTCGGGTCGGGCGGTGGCAGGAGACCGCGCGCCTCCTCGAGTTGAGCGCCGCTTTGGTCGATGAACTCGATCAACGGATCGGCGCGCAATCGATCCAACTCCGCTTTGTCGGTGTGTTGTGCGGCGTCGAGCACTAACGCCGTGCAGGCTGCGATGGTCATCTCCTTGGTTTGTCGGCCACTCTGACCAGCGACGGACACCGTGACTTCGAAGTTGTGCCAAGCCTATGCCCACATGGCAGCGAGGTGAGGGAGAGTGCGTTTCACTTCGGGCGCACAGTTCTAGCCGTTAATCCACTCGTCACTTTGATACTGCCCCGCGGGAACCAAGTCACCTTATATACTTCTCAGCCTAAGCTCAGATAACGCCAAAACGCACCACTTGACGCGACGGTCGGGGTCCCGCGCGCCGGACCCAATCGGAGGACAGCGTGTCGAGCAATCTGGATGTCGTCACCTCGGTTGCGACCCAACTAATGGAAGCAACCGCGTCGTCCGCAGCCCAAGTGAGCGAACAGGTGCTGGCGAAGCTCGTAGAGCGGCTCGACGTGGACGTCTGCTTTTTACGCCACAACGACCACCAGGCCGGTGTATCAAGGGTGGTCGCAGAATGGCCGCCGCGACCCCATCGACCAGACCCCGATCCGCTGGCGGTTGCCCACTTCACCAGCGCCAACCCAGTCTTCCGGATGTGCGAGTCGCTCAAGCAACCGACCGTGATGCAGGCAAAACTTCCGTATTACGGTTACCTGAGCCCGGCGCAGGAAACCCGCGTGATCTCGTCGCCGTCGGTGGCGGTAGCCCCATTGCTTTCGGGCGGCGTGACCACCGGCCTGCTCGGCTTTGGCAAGTTCCGCAGCAAGAAGTGGAAGCCTGATGAGATCAGCATGCTCGAGGCGATCGCATCGCTGTTCGCCCAACTCCAGGCGCGTATCGCCGCCGAAGACAAACTTCGTTATCTCGCCGACCACGACGATCTGACAGGCCTGCGCAATCGTCGCGCGCTGGTAGCCCACCTTTCCGACCGGCTGGCCGCAGGACGGCCCGGACCCGTCGCGATTTTGTATATCGACCTCGACCGGCTGAAGGCGATCAACGATTGTCTCGGCCACAGCGCCGGCGACTGGTTCATCAAGCTGTTTGCCGATCGGCTTCGTGAGTGCTCCGGAAACCGCAGCATGGTCGCCCGGCTCGGCGGAGACGAGTTTGTCATCGTTCCGGATCACGCCATGACGATCGACTGCGCGCTGTCGCTCGCGAACCGGCTTCTGCCGATGGTGTGCGATCGGGTGGTGATCAGTGGCCACACCGTCACCCGCACGGTCAGCATTGGGGTGGCAGTCGGCGTGCCGGGACGTGACGACAGCGCCGACTTACTGCGTCGCGCCGATGAAGCCGTCCTGGCCGCCAAGCGCGGTGGCGGCAACCAGGTCGTGGTGTCCGATGACCTTTCGCTCAAAAGACTGTTCCGCAACGAGATCCAACTCCATTTGCACGGCGACCTCGACAGCGAAGCGCTTTTATTGCACTACCTTCCCGAGGTCGACCTGCGGACCGGCGCCATCGTGGCCGCGGAGGCGCTCGTGCGCTGGCGGCACCCGACGAGAGGACTTTTGCTACCGGATTCGTTCATCGGCGTAGCCGAATCGATAAACCTTGCCGATGAACTCGGCCAATGGGTGCTACGGAACGCCTGTGCAGATTTCAGCGGGTGGCGATTGCGGGGCGTCGGGCAGAATGCGACGTTGCGGGTCAATGTGTCGCCGCTTCAGCTGGCTGGCCGAGGTTTCGTCGATACCGTTGCCGAGGCCATCGAGGAGTTCGACATCGATGCCGGATCGCTATGCCTCGAGATCACCGAGCGCGCCGTAGTTCACGACATCGAAAGCACTCGGCGAACCCTGGCGGAGTTGAAGGAGGTCGGGGTCCAGATTGCCATCGACGACTTCGGCACCGGATACGCCGTCCTGTCTCATCTGAAGTCACTTCCCGTCGATACGCTCAAGATCGACGCGGGATTTGTGCGTGACCTCGGCACCAACGCCAACGATCTCGCGATTATCCGCGCCATCATCGGACTGGCCGAAGCGTTCAACCTTCAACTGGTGGCCGAGGGTGTCGAAACCCCCTCTGCCGCAGTGACTCTGTTGCAACATGGTTGCCAACGTGCGCAGGGGTTTTTATTCTCGCGGCCCATCCCCAGCGACGGCATGGAGTCTCTATTGTCCGCGCGGTGGATGCCGATGCCGTTCCTCGTGGACAAGGATGCATTGGCGGACGCGGCGATCTAACGCCTCGGCGACCGCAATTCGCATTCCGGCACGGCAGGCGGGGGCCTTCTCGCGTCCGCCGTCAACGGTGCCGTTGACGCAACAGGCGTTGTTGGTAGCGCGCGAGGAGCTTAGCAGCCGATGCCCTCACCCGGGACGCGGTCTGCTAGCCAGCCACATTATGTAGATTGTGCATCCTTTGAAGGTGTGCAGAGACTTGAAGTTTTGTATATGCTTTCCTTCAAGCCCATGCGTATGTATTCTACCGACTTGGGATACCTGGAGAACTGGTCATGCAAAATGATTCGGCGACCGCGGTAAAGACCGCTGTCATCCGCACAAGGAGACCCCGAGGTCGTGACGCCCACGCCGAGGCCTGGCAGGCGGTGGTGTGGCACATGATCGTCTCGCACTCCGTTCGAGGGCGAGGTCAGGGTTCTCGCTCCGAGGGGGCTCCAAGGTCGCTTGAGCGGGTGTTCGCCGGGTGGATGGAAGTACGACCTTTGATTTGGCTTCTATAGAGAAGGGGAACTGATGACCAACGCGGAGGACACGCCGCGGGGGCCTAAGAGGGACGTCATCCTCTATGAGCTTAATGAGGTCCCGTGGCCTGTAGTCGACTACTACATCGAGCGGAGACCCGACTCCCACATGGCCGCGCTGCTAAGCGGGGGCCAGTCGTTGACGACGTATCACGACGACTCAGCTCACCTGAGTCCGTGGCGGACATGGCCCACATTGCACATGTCGACTTATGACCACAACTCATTCGACCTGGGTCAAGACCCTGCCACGTTTCGTGGCGACCCAATCTGGGACGTCGCAGACCGAGCCGGTCTGAGCGTGGGAATCTTTGGCCCCATGCAGAGCTGGCCAGCGCGACAGTTCCGTAGTGGTGGTTTCTATATTCCTGACACCTTCAGTCAAGACAGCAAGACTTATCCCGCATCGCTGCAGAAATTCCAACAATTCAACCTTGCAATGACCGTCGAGCTGGGTTTCTCATCGGACGCCCCACTTAAGCCAAAAGCATTACTAGCGGAGGGGTTTGACATCGCTCGGCGCGGCCTTACACCTGGATCTGCCTGTACTATCGCCGCCCACCTGGCCAGCGAGCAGCGCGATAGTCGCTACAAGGCCCGACGACCCACGCTCCAGGCGCTGCTCGCCTTCGACCTGTATTGGCGTCTGCATCGCAAGCATCGGCCCCGTCTCAGCATCTTCTTCACCAACCACGTGGCCGCCATGATGCACCGCTACTGGGGCGACGCCATGCCCGACTACACGGATTTCTACGATTACACTGCCGATGAGGTGTTCGGCGGTTTCATCATGACCGCAATGGATTACACCGATCGACACTTGGGTCGCATTCGCAAGTATCTCGCCGCAAACCCCCAATCGCTGTTGGTAGTTGCGGCGAGCATGGGCCAGGGCCCGATACCGACGGGAGCATTCGGTGATCGAGACCTGTTCGTCCTCGAGGATCCCGCACAACTCTTATCGCGACTCGGTTTGCAATCCGCTGAGTTAGGCCTGGCGATGTACCCCGGCATTTCGCTTGTCTTCGCGGACGCGGCGGCAGCGCAAGAGGCGATCACACCACTGGAATCGGTGAAGACCAACGACGGCCAACAGCTGTTCAGCAACTCCGTGGCTCCCTGCAGGCGGGAGGGCAACAGCGTGACCTTCTATATCAGTCTCGATGCGGAATCTGGTCAACACAGCGGATTGCACTACAAGCCGCTGGGGGCTGATAACGAAGTGATCGGGACGCCAGCCGAACTCGGTCTGGTCGCTCGCCAAAGACTAGGTGGAGGTAACACCGCCTACCACATCCCAGAGGGCATCATGCTGGCCTACGGCGCAGGTGTCTCGCCAGATCCGTCGCGCAAACAGATCGATGTCCTAGACGTTAGTCCGTCGCTACTAGTCAATGTGCTCAACGTCCAACCGGCACCTTCGATGCAGGGAATCCCAAGCCTATTCGCGTGTGATGAGGTCTGAAGCGAATTGAGCCGCCCGACCTGCTCTTCGGCTGGTGCCCCTGTAAGGGGTGCCGGCTTGGTCGCGATTTTGACCACCGTCGACCAAGTGCTATCGAGTGCGAGCAATGCCCTGATGGCTTTCGTCTTGGCACAGGTGTCGTCGGCAGGACAATTTGGGATCATCGGGCTGCTGATCGCAATGTTCGCTGGCGGCATGGTATTCAACAGGGGGGCGCTGGGAACACCGCTGCTACTGACCAGCAAACTGCCGAAACGACAAATAGTTGCAGAGTCAGACTATGCCGTCGCGTGGTCGCTGTATAACGGTGTTCTCGGCGGAGTTCTGATTCTTACCGTCGGCGCAGTCTTTCACCAGCCGTGGATAGGGCTTGCCTTCGCGCTCGGTCTACCCGCCGTCCTGGCACAGGATGTCTTGCGTCTGACCGCGATAGGGCTGGGTAGGCCAGGTTTAGCTGTGGTGGCGGACGCGCTGTGGGTGGCGTCGATGCTCGGCATTTTTGTTGCCAACCTCTTCGGTGTTCGTGAAAAGGCTGAATTCTCGATTTATCTGTGGGGATTGAGCGCGCTCGTTTCTGCCGCCATATTGGCATTCCAGTTGAGAGTTGCACCACACCAGTCCGGGATCCTCGACTGGTGGCGGACCGACTGGCCGACGAGGGTCCGCTTCGGAAGCTTTTACTCCATCGGTCAAATCGGTTACATCTTCATCACGCTTGCAGCCGTGGTAACTGCCGGCGGCGTTGCCGCAGCGGGAATCCGAGGAGCGCTGACGCTCTTCGGCCCCATTGCGACGTTGTTATCGGCGATGCCGGTGGTGTTCATACCCCATGCGGCGCGCACTGGCACCTCCCGCGGCGATCAGTGGCGCCTGCTGAGTAGGACATCGTTGGCGACCTCTGTGCTAACGCTGGTTGCGGCCGGCTGCCTGATGGCTGTACCGGCGAGGGTGGGGGGCGCGGTGCTCGGTGCCAGCTGGCAAGAGACGCTTTCGGTGATTCCCTATATCGGTGTTGCGTGTGCGGCGATGTGCTGGGCGATAGGTTTCTTCACCTTTTTCCAAGCTCAAGATGCGAGCAGGATAGTTTTCTACTCCAACATGCTGCTCGTTGGTCTGCAGGTAGCGACGTGCTTCGCTGCAGGTTTGGTCTTCCGGAGCGCAACCGCAATCGCCATTTGGCTGGCAATTTGTACCTCCGTGATTGTGCTGGCCGGAGTGCTGTGGGTGCGCCGCTCTATCCACGGTGTCACCGAGCCGGCTCGCCCATCGAAAATGGCTGTCTGATTAGAGGCGCTATGTTATTTGTGCCCGATGGTGTTCGTGACCTCGCGCGGCATGATCGGGCAATGCGCGTGGTGAGGATCGATCCGAGGGCGCTGAGCACCGGATCACCGTATCGTTTATCGCAGATGGCCTTAGGCCGGTAGCGCTATGCGTCGAGTTCGATCAACTAAAAGCTCGCATAAAGGGTCTCGCGAATGTCCCCACGCGGCATAATGCTCACGGCGACCGTTCGCCGTTGTGGCACAGCAAGGAGTGAAACGGCCGATGTGGCATGCCGAAAATGTGTTAGCGAGAGCGCGAAGACGGGGGTGAGAATCCGGTGAAGCGAGCCTTGATCACTGGGATCACCGGGCAGGACGGGTCCTATCTAGCCGAGTTACTGCTGAGCAAGGGATACGAAGTCCACGGGCTCATCCGTCGAGCCTCGACGTTCAACACGTCGCGGATCGATCACCTCTACGTTGACCCGCACGAGGTCGGAGCCCGATTGTTCTTACACTACGGCGATCTCACCGACGGTGCGCGCTTGGTCACTCTGCTGAGCACCATCGAACCCGACGAGGTGTATAACCTAGCGGCGCAGTCGCATGTGCGGGTCAGCTTCGACGAACCGGTGCATACCGGTGACACCACAGGCATGGGATCGATTCGGTTACTGGAGGCCGTTCGCGTTTCCCGGGTGCAATGCCGCTTTTATCAGTCGTCGTCGTCGGAAATGTTCGGCGCAACCCCGCCGCCGCAAAACGAGGAAACACCGTTCTATCCGCGCTCACCATATGGCGCGGCGAAGGTGTACTCGTACTGGGTGACACGTAACTATCGAGAAGCGTACGGATTGTTCGCGGTGAACGGCATCTTGTTCAATCACGAATCACCCCGGCGTGGTGAGACTTTCGTGACCCGCAAGATCACGCGCGCGGTGGCACGTATCAAGGCCGGCGTCCAGGCCAACCTGTACATGGGGAATCTGGACGCGGTGCGCGACTGGGGATATGCACCCGAGTACGTCGAAGGAATGTGGCGGATGCTGCAAGCTCCCGAACCCACGGACTTCGTTCTCGCGACCGGGCGCGGTTTCACCGTACGCGACTTCGCCCAAACCGCGTTCGAACATGTCGGACTTGACTGGCAAGAGTATGTGAAGTTCGACAAACGTTATCTGCGGCCAACCGAGGTGGATTCGCTGATCGGTGACGCGAGCAAAGCGGCAGAACTGCTCGGCTGGAAGGCTTCGGTGCACACCGCCGAGTTGGCCCGAATCATGGTGGACGCGGACGTCGCCGCACTGGAGTGTGAGGGCAAGCCGTGGATCGACAAGCCAAATCTCGCCGGTCGGCCATGAACACATCGTTCGGTGCGCTCGATCGCTCGGCTCCGGTGTACATCGCCGGGCACCGCGGGTTGGTCGGGTCCGCGCTCCTTCGCAGGTTCCGAGCAGAAGGATTCACCAATCTCCTTGTGCGACAAAGGTCCGAACTCGACCTGACGGATCGGGCCGCCACGTTTGACTTCATTCGCGGAGCAAAGCCCGAAGTCGTCATCGACGCCGCCGCCCGAGTCGGTGGAATTCTGGCAAACAGCACCTACCCCGCCGACTTCTTGTCCGAGAACCTGCAGATCCAGGTCAACCTGCTCGACGCTGCCACGGCCGCCCGGGTACCGCGGCTGCTGTTTCTTGGCTCCTCCTGCATCTATCCGAAGTTCGCCCCACAGCCGATTCCCGAGCACGCCCTGCTCACTGGGCCGCTGGAGCCGACGAACGACGCATATGCGATCGCCAAGATCGCCGGCATCCTTCAAGTACAGGCGGTCAGGCGTCAATACGGTCTATCGTGGATCTCTGCGATGCCGACCAACCTGTACGGACCGGCTGACAACTTCTCCGCGACCGGATCGCACCTGCTGCCCGCACTCATCCGCCGCTACGACGAGGCCAAAGCCAGTGGAGCACCGGAAGTGACGAACTGGGGCACCGGAAGACCGCGGCGCGAGTTGCTGCACGTTGACGACTTGGCGAGCGCATCGTTATTCCTTTTGGAGCATTACGACGAACCGGATCACATCAATGTCGGTACCGGGATCGACCACAGCATCGAGGAAATCGCCCAGATGGTGGCCGCTGCAGTGGGCTACAACGGCGAAACTCATTGGGATACAAGTAAACCGGACGGCACGCCGCAAAAACTTCTGAACATCTCCGCGTTACGCGAGGCGGGTTGGCAGCCGACAATTTCACTGCGTGAAGGCATTGAAACAACAGTAGCCTGGTATCGAGCAAACGCCGGCGTGGCACGGAAATGAATGGAGCGGGCCCGGCAGTCCCGATCGGTGACGCGCAGCTGGCGCGCGAGAAATGCTGCGCTACAGATGTATTGAGACGGAAGTTGTTCGGCCGTCCGGATGTATCCATTCCGGCGTGCCACGGCTGGAGTGTCGGGTAAGTGCGGATTTGCGTCGTCAGTATCAACTATGAGCCGGAAAAATCCGGTATCGGCCCGTACACCACGGGCATGGCTGTCGGCTTGGCGGCTCGAGGGCACGATGTCGAGGTTCTCACTGGGCTGCCGCATTACCCGGAATGGCGTGTCGATCCGGCGTACCACGGGTTGTCCGGGACAGCGAAAGCCATGGACGGTGTCGTGGTGCGTCGGTTCGCCCACTACGTACCCGCCAACCCGACGACGCGCAACAGGGTGGTATTCGAGAGCACGTTCGGCGCCCGGGTGACATCAGCCCGCTGGGACAAGCCAGAATTGGTCCTCACTGTCAGTCCGTCGTTGATCACTAGTGCAATGGTCATCACACGGTCGAGGCTGGCCAACATCCCGGCAGGCCTCATCGTGCAAGACCTTTACGGCAAGGGCGTCGTCGAGACGGGCGCCATGTCGACCACCATGGCCGGGCCCGCGGTGCGGTTCGAAAGTGCAGTCCTCAACCATGCGACGGGCACGGCCGTGGTTCACGACCGTTTCGCGGACGCGGCGGTCAAGATGGGGGTAGACCCCAAGCGAGTCACCGTCATACGAAACTGGGCACACATCGAATCACCAACCGCCGCCGTGGACACTGCGGAAGTGCGCCTGCAGCACGGCTGGCAACCGCAGGAGCGCATCGTTCTGCATTCCGGAAACATGGGCGCGAAGCAGGGTTTGGAAAACGTTGTCGCAGCAGCACGACTCGCAGACGAGCGCGGGGTCGACATCAGGTTCGTGCTATTGGGCGACGGCAACCAACGCAGGCTACTGCAACAGTCGGCCAAAGGTGTTCAGCGGATCGAATTCAAGGAGCCGCTAGACGCCGACGATTATCGTCAGGTGCTGGCCTGCGCCGACGTCTTGTTGGTCAACGAGCGCCCGGGCGTCGGTGAGATGGCTGTACCGAGCAAGTTGACTTCCTACTTCTCCGCCGGCCGCCCGGTCCTGGCTGCGACTGACGCCAACGGTGTCACTGCTGGGGAGATCCGCGACGCTGGGGCAGGTGTCGTGGTCCCAGCCGGCGATCCTGCGGCTCTGCTCGACGCGGCGGTCGGTCTGGCCGACAACATCGAAGCCGGCAGCCGACTTGGGCTGTCCGGCCAGCAGTACGCTCGCCGCCTACTGAGTCCAGAACGAGCGCTGGACGAATACGAAGACTGGTGCCACCGGTTGAGGGAAAAGCCCGCGGACTGAGGAAATATCGATGTTTTTACGCGCGATTATCCGCCGGAGTAATCGTGGATAACCACCCTCAAGTGCGCCTCTTGGCCTGGCGTGCAGCCGGGCGATGGGACGGCGCGCACTTCCCTACCCGGTGGGGGCGATATCTCCGTCGAATTCCTCGCAGGTCCGAGGTATGCTCTGCGCATGGTATCCCGACCCCATGGATGCGCATAACGACATCAAAGACTGTCAGTATTGAATGATCGCAAGATAGTGACGTATAGTATGTTTTGTACTTATTCACGTACTCGGTATAGCTACATAGGGGCCCTCCCAGCCGCCGTAAACCTCGGCTCGTCGCCGGGTCTGCATCCGCCAGGAGGAGCACATGTCGTTCGTCGTGACCACACCGCCGGAGATGCTGGCGTCGGTGCTATCGGTGACAAGGGCTTGGTTACTCAGGCGACACAGGCATAGGGGGGGTTGCTGATGCTTGGTCGCAATGTCTTGAAACCGTCGGCCGGCCACGATTTTCGCCGGCAGCGCTCGATACTCCTGCTGAAATCGGCGGCACTTGTGGTCTGCATTTTGCAGGCTCTCGTCTCGGTAGGGGCATGTGGCTGCAAAACAATCAGCCGCGCGGACGAGGCGAATGCCTGCCCGGCGCCGCAGACAGTGGTAGATAATTTCTCTGGTCCCGCAGGTGCCCCGGCCAATCCGCAACTATGGAATTATCAGCTGGGCGGTGGCGGCACGGACGGCCAACTCGAGGCATTCACCAACAGTCCGCGCAATGCGTCACTGGACGGCAATGGCAATCTCGCGATCACCACCATCAGAGAACCCGTCAACATTCCCGGGTTCGGCACGTTTGATTACAGCAGCGCCGCGCTCGACACGCATGGGCATCTCGACTTCTGCTATGGCACTGTCGCAGCCCGCATCAAGCTGCCCGCCCCCCGGACCGGCGTTAGGCCTGCGTTCTTTCTGCTGGGCTCTGACTTCGCGACCGTGAGTTGGCCACGGTGCGGCGAAATTGACATTTTGGATACTGGGGGACTCCCGATCAGCGCAGCTTCCATTCACGGCCCCGGCGGGAACGATGAGGTGACCCACACACTGACGGGCACCCCTGGGTACAACCTGCCGATCGTGACGCCCTTCGAAATGGGTACGGATTGGCATGAATACGCGCTGAATTGGCGGCGCGACAAGATCGACGTCAGCCTTGACGGACAAGTTTTCGCGTCCTGGACCCCGGCCTCGCTGCCGCCCGGCGCAATGTGGACGTTCAACGATCATCCGATGTATATGGTCCTCAACATTGCTGTCGGCCTCGGTTCCTTGGTGCCCGACGCTTCGACTCCGTTCCCGGCCACGATGCTGGTCGATTGGGTGCGGTACACACCCGCAACGTGACGCGGGGCAAATGCGGCGCGGCCGAGAAGGAGGGTGGGATTGGTCACCAGGAGTAGGGCCACGACAAGTTGCAGCCAGCCTTCGCGGGGTGATGTTCGGCTGATGAAGAGCGTGACGTCTGCAACCGTGGTGCCGAATGACATTCCGGGAGCCGTGGCGTTTCCGCCGTGGCTGTCGAAGACGGTGGTGGGCTGCTTTCTGGTGGCTTCCTTCACCGCGACATGGGGAGGCATTTATCTCGGCGGATTCCAGGTGGCAGACATCTTTCTTTTTCTTACCTTCATCGTCACCGTGGCGATGGTGGTGTTCGGAAATCTGAGATTTGCTGTTCCCTGGTGGCTTTGGGCGCCCGCTGTCGCGATATTTGTGTGCTTCACTGCACTGATATACAGCCCTATTCCGGATGCTTATTTTGGGTGGCGTTATGAGCATGTTTTGTATTCACCCTTCTCGGGGTGGAGCAACACCGGCCCACCGGGCGGCGTCAAGTCGGCGTTCTGGATTGTCGCTCTGCTGGTCGTGCCGATCGCAGCCATCGCATGTACCGCGCTGGACTCGAGGGTGCCCAAGTGGATCGTGGCTTGGTTCCTGGCCGGTGTGGCCGTTTCCAGCTTGATCGCGCTGACCGATCTCACCAACCTCACCCATGTCTCGCGCAACCTCACGCTGGCGAGCTTGCGGACGGGGTATCAGTTCGACAGCAACCGGGAAACTGGTTTGACCGACCATCCCAATACGCTAGGCCTGGTCTGCACCATCGCGGTTCCGTTCGCCGTGCACTTCATCAGCGAGTCGCGACGTCGTTGGCTGCCGTGTACCGCGCTGGTGCTGCTTTGCGGCGGTGTAGTGGCCTCCGGGTCGCGAGGGGCGCAAGTGGTCTTTCCGACCGCGGTACTCGTCGCGATCCTCTTTTCACCACATAAGAAGAAGGTCGTGAAATGGTTGGCGGCCACTCTCACCGCGGCGGTTCTCGGTGGCTTGACCGCTCTGTCGCTGTTGGTACCCGGAATTCTCGACAAACTGTTTCGGTTCGACGAGAGCCGCGCCAGCCTTGGTAGTGATGACGAGCGCGCGTTTCTTCATGCACAAGCGTGGAACGATTTCAAGAATTATCCTGTTTTTGGGATCGGCATAAAGCACATCGGGGAAGCGCACAATATTTATCTTCAAATGATGTCAGCCGGCGGTTGCGTTCTTGTCGCAGGGATGCTCATATATTGGTTCGGCACGTTGCGATCGTGCTGGCTGGCGAAGCGCAGCGGCGAAGCGCTGGGGGCCTATCTGATGTTGTCGGTCATCCTGTCGCTAGTCATTGGTGTGCTGGAGAATCAACTGACCGACCGTTTCCTGTACTACACGATAGGTTGCGTGGCCGCACTTGCGGCCACCTACCGGGTCGCGACACCGGCGAGCCAGCCACCGGATCGAAAGACACCGGCAAGCCACGTGACCGCGGCAGTCGGGCCAGCTCAGTTTTGGGTCGCGGATTAGGACAATCGAGGATTCTTGGATGCGGTTTGGTGGCTGGTTCGCTAGCCGCACGCCCTGAGAGCCTGCTTTGACCAGGGTAAACTCCTGTCGCGATTCTTCCCGCGTGCCCGCGGCAGGTATCGCTGCTATCACCTTTCGATCGGTCACGCAACGACTCCAGCGGTACGAAAAATCCGCGTGTATACGTTGTCGGTCCGTGATAGGATCTGAAAACAGACCTGACATCATCGCTTTTCGAGGAAATGATACTGATGGACTTGGTTCGAGCAGTCAAGCAAACCGTCGACCGTTCCGATCCGATTGCCCGCTTCGCCCGCCAGGCACGGCTGAAGGGTTCTAACCCTCCAGCTGTCGTGGACTCGTTTACTAGGGGGCACTAAGGATGCCAACCGTCCCACATAACGCCACGCGAGACGTGATCACCGTCCTCATCCGTGGCTGGAAGCTCATAGTGGGCTGCACGGTGGCCTTCGGCTTGGTTGCGCTGAGCTTCTGTCTGCTGCAGAAGCCGGTATACAAGGCGACCGTCACGCTATTTGTAACGTCGGTGGGCAGCGGTCAAGGCGCATCCGGCCCCTATGAAAACGCGATGGGTTCGTCGATGCTCGTCGGCTCGTACGCGAAACTGGCCTACTCGGATAAGGTGCTCGTGCCCGCTCTAAAGGCTGCAGGCCTCAATATGACGTTGGATAAGGCCAAGAACGTCGTCAGTACCCAGATCGTTCCAGAGACCGTCATGTTTACGGTTAGCGCCAAGGATCGAGATCCCGACGTGGCCAAGCGATTTAGCAACGAGGTTAGCCACTCGATGATCGATGGGGTCGCCGCGCTGACAAAGCCCAACGGTGACGGTCCACCGATATCCAAGCTGACCATAGTGACCCCGGCCACCCTCAATCCGGAGCCGGCATCGCCAACCACGTTGATGAACGTGACGCTGGCGACGTTCGGCGGCTTGTTGGCCGGCGTAGCTGGCGCACTGGGTCGCGAGCGATTCAATAACACTGTCCGGGACAAACAGGATATCGAGAAAGTCGTCAGCGTACGGCCTCTCGGACATATACCTCATGACAAAACTCTCCGTGCCGGACTGACCATCGACTTCGGCGTCCCAGCCATCGCGGCGGGCGCATTCCGCCACCTAAGCACTGCATTGTCGGTCGTCTATTCGGACCGCTCGCCTGCCACGATTTTGGTGACGAGCCCTCGCGGAGCCGAAGGGAAATCAACTGTCGCACTTAATCTCGCAGCAGCATTCGCCGGAAGCGGCAAGACGGTAGTCCTCGTGGATGCAGATATAGGAAATCCTGTGCCCGCAAAACGCGCCGGGCATGGCGAAGCGCCAGGGCTGGCTGACGTTATCCACAGCGAGGTTGCTCCGCTGCCGCTGTCGGCTATGGCAATCGACAGTTTGAAGGTCATCGGCGCCGGACGTATGCGCGACAAGGATCCGGCCGACTTACTGGCCTCCAGCGCGTGTGGGAAGTTTTTCAAGCAACTCACCGAGACTTTCGACTACGTGATCGTGGACTCTCCTTCGCTTCTCGACGGGCCTGAAGCGGAGGCCGTCGCCTGCTGGGCTGATGGGGTTCTCCTGGTTACCAGGCGAGGCAAGTCGAAACTTTCCGACTGTCATGCAGCTGTCACCCAGCTGTCCGACATCGGCGCCGAAGTGGTGGGTGTGGTGTTGAACGACGTGTGCCCACCAAGGGAGCTACCAGGGCCACCGCGTGCGGTTGGGCTGAGGCGCTAGAAGCTAGATCGCGGCAAAGGCTCCCCGGCTGCCGCCAATCCAAACGAAACTTTTCGTACTACCGATAGGAGGACGCGAGTGCCAGACCGTCGACCCAACAACTGGCTCTCGTTGATCGCCTGGCTCTTACCCAGTTGCCGCTTCAAGCTGTGGGCGTTGAGGTCTTTGGGCAACCACATCGGCCACGATGTCACTCTCGGGCCCAACCTCGTGCTCAATTGCGGGCCCTTCTCGATCGCCGACCGCGCGGAGATCCTGAACTTCAACATGTTTCGACGGCTATCCAGCGTCGAGCTGGGCCCGAACAGCACCATTGGCAATTTTAATCAGTTCACTGCGGCCCCCGACTATCAGCGATACAGCCCATTGGTGGGCAAGCTTATCGTCGGTGAGTTTGGAGCTTTCACGAACCGGCACTATGTCGACTGTTCCGGGCAGGTCATCCTTCGACCGTTCGCAGCCGTAGGCGGGCTCAGGAACATAATTCTCAGCCACGAGCTCGATTACGCCGAGAACAAAACGGAACCCGGTCGGGTCGTTTTGGACAGGAACGCGGTAGCGACAGCCGGCTGCATCCTGCTCAAGGACTCGTATCTACCCGAGCGATCGGTGCTTGCCGCGGGGTCCGTGCTGGCGCGGGCAAAGGACGCCGACAACATGCCGATCTCCGCCCTTTACGGCGGGGTCCCAGCGCGTTTCATTCGAGAGATCAACGAATATCAGTGGTGGGATCGCGCTGAGACCTACACGCCGTCAGTGCCGTTCGACGACGAGAAGTTTCGCGAGGATGCGTGTGGTGGCGGTGGTAGCGCCCGCGGTCGTCGAGACCACGCAGATCTTGGATGAAGTCGGCCGGAACGTCTCATTTCCCGCGTCCGGACGACAGCCGAACAGACCGGATGAGTGGCACCCGTTGTATAGGCTCACCGCTGTGACGATGCGCCTGCTCCAAGTGGCGGGCACGCTTAACCCGGCTTACGGAGGCCCGTGTGTAGTCGTTAATCAACTCACCCGCAGCCTGACCGATCTCGGCCACTCGATCGACGTGGTCACGTTGGACCCTCCGTCCGCGCCGTGGCTAACCGATCTGCCCGGGCCTCCCCGCGCATTCGGCCCCGCACTCGGAAAGTACGGATACTCCAGGCATCTGAGACTTTGGCTGGAGCGCCACGCACCTGACTACGACGCCGTGATCGTCCATGGCATCTGGCAATACCAGAGCCAAGCGGTGCACGCGGCATGCTGCAGGGCCGGAGTGCCGTATTTTCTTTTTGTCCACGGGGCGCTGGATCCATGGTTCAGGGAGCGCTATCCCGGCAAGCACGCGAAGAAGGCACTTTATTGGCGCGTTTTCGAGCACCGCACGCTGCGCGATGCCCGTGCTGTGCTCTATACCTGCGAGGAAGAGCGACGCCTCGCCCCGAACTCGTTCACGCCTTACCGGGCAAGGGAGGCCATCGTCGGCTTGGGGATCGATGAGCCGCCTGGCGACCCGGCGCTGCAGTGTGAGTCTTTCCTGTCGGCGTACCCCCACCTTCGAGACAAGCGCATCCTGCTCTTCCTCGGCAGGCTGCATCCGAAAAAGGGATGCGATCTGCTGATCGAGGCATTCTCACGCGTGTGCCATCGCGACGAAAGCTTGCACTTAGTCGTGGCGGGACCTGACGAATCAGAAACGGAGGCTGGGCTGCGGCTACTGGCCGAATCGCTTCAAGTGGCAGACCGTATCACCTGGATTGGGATGCTGAACGAAGATGTCAAGTGGGGCGCATACCGAGCGGCTGACGCCTTCGCGTTGACGTCGCACTCCGAGAACTTCGGCATCGTCGTCGCCGAGGCTCTCTCCTGCGGGCTGCCCGTCCTGATCAGCGACAAAGTGAACATCTGGCGCGAGATCGAGCGCTGCGGAGCGGGCCTTGTCGAGGGCGATACAGTCGCTGCCGCCACCTCGCTACTAGATCGTTGGATGAACCTGTCCGACTCCGACCACGCACAAATGCGCCGGCGTGCGCAGGCCTGCTTTCTCGAGAACTTCGAAGCGCGGGGTGCCGCACTCGGCTTCGTCGAGTCGATAGCCGGGGCGATCGGTAAGGCCGGCGCCGCATGAGGCGCTCGGCGAAGCTGATTGCCATCCTGAGGGTGGCGCCGTATCGAGCCGCCCTGTCGCGGCATAGGGTCGCGGCGACCGTCGAGCATGAGCAGGCGCTGGGCGAACTGCAGCTGCGCACGGTTGTCGACGTTGGCGCGAATCGCGGCCAGTTCACACTCTTTGCCCTGCATGCCTTTCCCGCTGCCAGGATCATCTCACTGGAGCCTCTCGCAGCACCCGCTGCAGTATTCCGCCGCGTCTTCGCCAACGAGCGCCGAGTCACCTTGCACAATGCCGCATTGGGACCGGAGGCCGGACAGTCCACGATGCACGTGTCGGGTCACGACGACTCGTCGTCGCTGTTGCCCATCACCACCACACAGGGACAACTCTTCCGGGGCACCGACGAAGTGCGCACCGAGACGGTCCGAACCGCGCCGCTGTCTGCGTTTCTCGATGGCAGCTCGATTGAAGAACCGGCGTTGCTGAAACTCGACGTGCAGGGCTACGAGCTGGAGGCGTTGCGCGCGTGCGGAGACCTGCTTGACAAGTTCACCTACGTCTACGCGGAGGGCTCGTTCATCGAGTTGTACGAAGGACAGGTGCTGGCCGATGAACTGATCGCGTGGCTGCGCGAGCACGGCTATGAGCTTGTCGGCAGCTACGAATCCGCCAGCGATGAGCATGGACAAACGATCCAGGCCGACATGCTCTTCAAGAGGAGCGAGGACCGGCAGCGCGGCGCGCCACAGTGATGACGCGTGGGTCTTTCCTTAATGGATCACTGGACCCGCAAGCTTGCAGAGCAGGTGTGCATCGACCCGTCGAGTCGTGAGCGGGTACTCGATTTGCCCTTGCTTTGCAAAGTGATTCGAGCATCACCCGCGCGAGCTTCTCCACGTCGGGCAGCGCGAACAGGCTGACGTGGTCACCGGTAAGGCGATGCACGGTCAACGGTCCTTTGTGGTATTCGTCCCAACCCAATGAATCTGCCTCTGCAGCAGCTGCGGTGACCTCGCTCACGAACAGGTGCGTCGGCACCTCGTGTCCAGGCTGCTGAAAGCGGCATTCGATTTCTGTCGCACCGCGAATGTCGAAGTCGCCCTGTGGCCACAGCTCACCACGCCGAAGCACCCGGAGCGCGACTTCACGGTACTTAGCCCACCGCTGACGCGCCGGCAGACGGCGTATCCGGCGAAGCCGCCACCGCAGCGACAGCTGCGACCACTGCAGTTCCGCGATCGACGGCGCAAGCTCGTCGAGAATGCCCAGCCACTCGACTTGCTGGCCGGCATCGACAGCCTGACGAGCAACTTCGTAGGCAACCAGCCCTCCGAACGAGTAGCCGACCAGTGCAAGCGGACCATCCGGCTGTCGGTTGCGGATCGCTGAAAGGGCTTGGCTGGCATGGTGTTCGATGGTCATAGATAGGTCAAACCGCCCACCCGGCTGTTCGGGGATCAGCGCGTACAACGGTTGCGCGGCACCCCACTGCGCCGTAAAACGCCTCAGGCTCATCGCCGTCGCAGGATCGGAAAAGATGAAATGCAGCGGTAGGGCCGACGGAACTTCGTCGGTCCTGCTAGGGCTTTCGGCACCAAGTAACTCGGCGAGTTTTGCGATAGTCCTGCCGCTGTCGAGGAACGACGTAGGCGACAAGGAGACACCAAATGTCTGCCGAACACCGGAGATCAATCGGGCCGCCAACAGCGAATGACCGCCCACATCAAAGAAGTCGGAGTTCACGTCAATCACGGGCACTCCGAGCACGTCGGACCACAGCTCGGCGACGCGTAGCTCCGTGTCGTTGCGCGGCGGCTGGGCACCGATGCGACCTATTCCCCGGGGCGACGGTGCTGGCAGCGCGGCTTTGTCGAGCTTCCCGCTCGCGGTCTGTGGTAACGCGCTGAGGCGCACAAATGCGCTGGGGATCATGTATTCCGGCAGGCGGGTACGTAGCCAGCCGCGTGCCTCGGCGTCGCTCGGGCAACCCGCCTTGCCGACAATGTACGCGACCAATTGCCGTTCGCCGTTGGGCGCCTCTCGGGCGACTACTGCGCAGTGTCCCACGTCTGGGTGTTCGCAGAGGGTGGACTCGATCTCGCCCGGCTCGATCCGAAAACCGCGGATCTTGAGCTGATCGTCGTAGCGGCCCAGATGTTGTATTCGCCCGTCGGGCAAGAGCCTGCCACGATCGCCGGTGCGGTAGATCCGTCCGCCGATATCGAATGGATCGTCTCCGTACCGACGCGCGTGCTCGTCAGGGCGATTGCGATAACCGCGACCCACTGCGACGCCGCCGATGGCGATTTCCCCGGGGACGCCGACCGGTTGGAGTCGCACGCGGGGGTCGGTGACGTACATCCGCACGTTGGGCAACGGTCTACCCACTGTGATGGTGTCTCCCTCGGCCAGCCGCGCGACGCTGGTGATGACGGTGGTCTCGGTGGGGCCGTAGGTATTCCAGACTGCTCCACACCGTTGCAGCAGCGCCCCGGCCAGCCCGTCAGTGAGCGTCTCGCCGATCGACGCCGCCGTGAGATGACGGTTGCCGCGCCACCCGGCGGCCACGAGTGCCCCAAAGGTCGTTGGTGTCGCCATCATGTAGGTCGCACGGCTGTCTGCAATCAGCCGGATTAGCGCGGCGGGATTCGTTGCCTCCGCGGCGGTGGCAAGCACCAGGCGTGCTCCGCACGCTAGCGCACAGAAGATGTCGCCGAGAGCGACGTCAAAGCTGATAGACGACACCGACAGCACGGTGTCGGAGGCGGTGACGCCAAACTCGCGAAACATGGTCTGCATCAAGTTCGTTACGCTGCGATGCTCGATGAGCACTCCCTTTGGGCGACCGGTGGAGCCGGACGTGTAAATCACGTAGGCGAGGTCGGCAGGAGACACAGGGTTTGACGGGGCACCGTGGGCTGCGTCGGGCTTCACATCGCCGAGGTTGATGAAGGTGGCCTCGACCGCGTCCCCGCCGGTCGGCAGCTGACGATCGGTCAGGACGATGTTCGCATCGGCGTCGTTGATGCTGAAATTGTTTCGAGTGGCCGGCTGGGAGGGATCTAGAGGCAGAAACGCCGCGCCGGATTTGAGTATCCCCATAATCGCCGCCACCAAGTCAGGAGTGCGGTCCAGGAGCACCGCCACCACCGACCCGGTCCCGGCGCCCGCTTCCATCAACCGCGATGCGATGGCCGCTGCACGGTCGTCCAGTTGTCGATAAGTCAGGTTCGAGTCGCCGACCTCGACCGCTACCGCGTCCGGCGCGCGTTCGACCTGGGAGCTGATGATTTCGTGCACGCACCGCGAGTGCGGCGAAATACTATCTTGGGCAGTCAGACTCCAGCTGCGCTGACGCTGGCGCTCGTCCGAGGTAACCATGGCGCTCAACGGGATTGCTCAGGCGATGACGACGCCTTTCGGGCGGTCCGTGGCACCCGCGCGACTACATCCATCGGGACAGCACTCTTGCGACCGTCACGCTTCCCGAGGGTCGAAGGCCGCGTCAGAGTTTGGCGCAACGGCCATGTGGCCAAGAACGACATGTACTCCTCCCAACGCAAGCAGGCCGCCCGAGGAGCAGGCCACGGTTACAGCGGCGCTTGGCTCGCAACTATCATATACCGAAAGTTCAGTGAATTGGAGAATTACATACGATTAGTCGTAATCTGAACACTTTAGTTGACCTGGCGTCCAACAAACTAGTGCAATGGTGGATCGCTCGCCATGTCGCCAAGGGCATGCATCGACCAACACCTTGGAGACTGTAACTTGCCGTTTGCGTTGTATACCGGTCAAATAGTATGTACTATCCACGATAGATATACGACCGGTATGTGCATCAGTTGGCACGAGGCGCCGTCGCGGTCACCACCGCTCGCTCAACTCGTGACTGTGCAGTCGCGCACAGCGTATGCGTCGGATTCGGAATGGAGCGAATTGTGTTGGGCCTCATCGGGTCGCACGGTTTTGAGCCCGCGGCGTGGCCGACGCCAGCACGGCTGGACCGAACGATTACAACCGGCAAAAAGACATCAACAGCACGACTGTCCCCGGGCGGCGGAAGCCGACCGCGGACCGAGCACGACATGCCGTTGACGACGACAGAGGTGCCGACATTTTTCGGACCGTCTGATTCGCCATTGTTCGGTGTGGTCCATCTGCCGGCCGATAACCGGATCAGGGGCGGGGTACTGATCTGTGGTTCGCTCGGAAAGGAGGGGATGGACAGTGTCCGGCTACAACGGGTCCTCGCCGGCGATCTGGCGCGCCGGGGTTTCGCCGTGCTGCGTTTTGACTACCTGGGCTTGGGTGACTCTGCATACGCCCAGGTCCGTGATGACGCGGTGGCCAACTGGATAGCGAGCGTGGGCCACGCGCTCGACTACCTCACGCTGATCGGTGCGGAGTCCGCGACCGCTATCGGCATTCGTGCCGGGTGCCTGATCCTCAACGAGTTCCTGGCCCAGTCCCACCCGGTCAACCGCGTGGTCTACCTCGATCCCTATGGAACGGGCAGGCGTTACCTTCGGGAGCACACCACGCTGTTCCGGTTGTCGCTGGGCGCGGATGCCGCTACGCCCGGCGAAGTGTCGATCACCGGCGGGCGGTTGAGCGACCACGCCGCCGCAGTATTCGCCGCGCTGCGGATGGGTGCCGATCCAGTCAGCGCCCACGGCGTCGACAACGTACTTCTGGTGAGGCGACCAGTCGAAACCGATAAGCACGTCACCGCCCTGGCGTCGGCCGCAGGAGTTCAATCGATCATTGCCGACGGTCTGCCGGAATGCGCCGCGCCTACACCGACGCCGTTACCGATCCCGTTCGCCGCGGTCGATTCGATCATCGACTGGATCGACGGAACCGTTCCCACTGGCACCCATCGCGCCGTACCCCAATACCTGACAACGGTTACGATGCCGGCTGAAGGGCCTGACGGGGTCGACGTTTTGGAGAGCATCGAACGAATCGAGCCGAACGGCCTATTCGCCATCCGCACGCTGCCCCGACGCGAAAGTCCCGCGCCCGCAAAGACCGTGTTGTTCTTCGTGACGGCCAACGACCTGCACGTAGGACCCGTCCGGGAGTGGGTCGAATTGTCACGCCGCATTGCTGCGGCCGGGTCACAGGCGGTGCGCTGGGACCCGGCGCGACAGGGCTTGTCGGGCCAGATCAGCCGGAACCGTTGGCGCAGGATCTATTCCAAGGCTGATATCACCGACTCGGTAGCGGTGGCCAGACATGCGTGCCACGACGCCGGTGAACTCGAGCTTGTCGGCATCTGCTCCGGCGCGTGGTACGCCGCGCAGACCGCCCGCAATATCGGTGCCCACTCGGCGATCCTGGTCAACCTGCTGGTGTGGAATTGGCGCGTCACGCCCACCTTGCTGTCGCAGTGGGGCTTTCGGATGGAAACGCTAAACGCGGACACGCCTCGTGACACCCGCGGCGCCGCTGGCGAATCCAGGGCACTGCGCCTCAAAGCACTTCTCAACCCGGCTCGGAAGCGGACGAAGAGCCTTATGCACAACCACCTCCCGCGATACGTCCTGCGGGTGTTGAGCTGGATCGGACTCGTGTGGCTGCCGGAGGATGTTCTGACAACGCTTGCCCGCCGTGGAACCAACGTGACGCTGATTGCCTCGCCCGACGATACGAAGGAGTTCACTGCCAGAGGCGGTCGGGCTGCCCTTGAGCGTCTGCAACGGGCGCCGCAGCCGCCCCGCCTGATAGCCACGCCCACCGGCGATCATACCGCCCATCACCCGGTGATGTTGACGACTATCCGCAACGCGGTGTTGCCGGTAGCTGCGGTTTCCGCATCGGAGCATATCCCCGTATCGGACATCACGTCGATTGAGAGCTGCCGAATCCGCTAGGCCCCTCGCCGAAAATGCATGAGACACGTTTGTGGGGGTAGAGGATCTCTGGACGTGTTTTCCAGCGCGACAACGCTTTTGGTGGACGCAGCGTTTGAGCAGTCGATCGACCCAGCTAATCGCCGGGTTAAAGCTGCGGCGCTCCCACGCGTCGAGCAGGCGTGAACCGGACAGGCATGGAGTGGATGCCGTTGATCAGGGTCGACCGCATGCGCTCGACCGACCCCGCCAACTCCATGTTCTTCATCCGGCTCAGCACCTCCGATACGAGGGCGGCCGCCTCCACCCGGGCCAGGTTCGCGCCAAGGCAAAAGTGGGCGCCGCCGCCGCCAAATGCCAAGTGCAGGTTGGGCTTACGAGTCACATCGAAGCGGTCGGGATCGGCGAAGTGGGCCTCGTCCCGGTTGGCCGACGGGTAAAACATCGCCACCCGGTCGCCCTCCTGCACGGGCATCCCGCGAAGTTCGGTGTCCTTCGTGGCCGTGCGGAAGAACGCGATGAACGGCCCAACGTAGCGGAGCATTTCTTCAACCGCAGTCGGCAGCAGCGACGGATCCACCTCCAGCTTTGCCCGCTCCTCCGGATGGTCCATCAGCGCGCGCGTGCCTCCGGCGACCAGGTTACGGGTTGTGTCGCCGCCCGCATTGATCAACAGCAGGAACAAGAAGTTGAACTCGCTTTCGGTGAGGCGCTGTCCGTCGACCTCGGCATGCAACAGCGATGTCGCGATGTCATCGCGAGGGTCTGCACGTTTGCGGGCCGCGAGTTCCGTTGCGTACCCAAACATCTCGGCGCCCGCCTTTATGGCGCGCTTGTCGCCTATCAGACCGGTGTTCATGATCTCGGTCAGCTCGTAAAGCCGATAGCCGTCTTCCAGCGGAATGCCGAGAAGTTCGGCGATGACGTATGAGGGCAGCGCCCCGGCGACGTCGGTGACAAAGTCGCACTCGCCGCGCTCGATGACGCTGTCGACCACGTCGCGCGCCATGTCCGTGATGCGCTCGTTGAGCCTCGCTACCTGGCGCGGCTTGAAGCCCTTGCTGACGAGAGCGCGCAGCGCGGTGTGCCGCGGCGGGTCCATCGTCAACATCAACACCCCACGCTGGTCGGCGATGTCGTCGGGACCGGGCACGTCGAAGTACACCCCAGTCGCCTCCGATGACCACGTGGCGCTGTCACGAGACACGGCAAAGACCTCGTCGCGGCCGGTGAGCGCGAGGAACCCGGGCCCGTCCTTATACGGGTGCCATGCCACTGGTGCGCACTCACGGAGCTTCCGGAACGCTTCGAAGGGCATTCCCGCCATGTATGTGTCCGGATCGGCGAGGTCGACACCGCCGATGCTGATTGCGTCTTCGGTCACGGCCCACCTCCTCTCCGGTGTTACGACATCGCCCAGCACCTTCGTTTTCTTTCTCGTTGGCGATCGAGGAGCGGACCACTAGAAACCGTTAATTGGGATGGGAT
>DATJOR010000175.1:0-9890 GCA_035506875.1 Mycobacterium sp. | reverse complement strand
CGCATCTGCGACGCTCAACGCCGACAGGTTCAACTCTGAAAGAGGAGTCCACGCCGTGCCGACGGGAAGCCACGATGGCCGCGTTTGGTCCGAGCCTGCGGTGATCACCTGTGCGGGCCGGCAGTCAGCCACGATCTGCGCGCGGCGGAGATCTGGGTCGGTGATCGCCAACGGAACGAACGTGGCCCCCGCCCACAGACAGCCCAGGGCCGCCACCACGAAGTCCACCGAATTGCCGATCAGCAGGGCAACCCGATCCCCGGGCTCGACGCCCTTCTGAACCAGGCCAGCGGCCACTGTGCCAGCTGCGGCGCGCAACCCGCCACGGGTCAACGCGCGATCCAGGTCCTTGACAGCGGGCCGATCCGGGTCTCGATCGGCGTGGTTCAGCACCGCACCGAGCACGTCGTGGACGGTGACGCCTTCTTGCAGTTGTTGCACGCTCACGCCTCCGGAACTAGGTGCCCGCGAGCTGGGCGACAACAGGTGCGAACGACTCCATCGCCTCGCCCGGCACCACGATGTTGGAGAAACCCCACCTCTCGCGGCGCTTGAGAAGCTGGTCGCACAATTCATCCGGGGTGCCGAGCAGGACGATCGGAAGCTCGAGCGCGTCCTCACCGGGGAAGCCGAGCATGGTTGCGGTGCGCACCGCCGCACGGCGGCTGGGGACGACTTTGGTAGCGAAGGCCACAATCTGGAGCTCGATCGAACTGAAGCGGTCACCGGCGCCCTCGCGCACCCATCTCAGGCAGCGATCGAAATGATCGAAGGTGGCCTGGCTCGCCAGGTCGCCACCTTTCTGGCCCGAAGCCAGGCTGGTGTTCACGCCCACGGTGTCCGCGTGTTGGGCGGCAACCGTGAGTATCCGCCGACTCCCGCCTCCGACCATGATGCGAGGTGGCGACGCCGGGCGGGGCTCACAGCGGGCGCCGGTCACGGTGTAATGCCGGCCCTCGAAGGTCGCCTCCCCCTCACTCCACAGCGTCTTCATGACAGTGAGGCTCTCGGCCAGCCGGTCCACCCGGACCGCCGGTTCGTCGTACTCGATCCCGGCTTGCTCGTAATCGCTGCGAAGCCAGCCCGCTCCGACACCGACCTCGACGCGTCCTTCGGCCGCCAGGCCGAGCGTAGCGATCTCCTTGGCCAGGACCACCGGGTTGCGCAGGTCGTTGTTCAGCACGCCGGACCCCACGTGCAGGGTGGACGTCGCTTCGGCGGCCACGGTCAGCGCGACCAGTGGCTCGAATTGGGCGTCAAGGTGGTCGGGAACGTACAGGGTCGAGTAACCGAGATCCTCGGCCATCCTGGCCTGGTCTCGCCAGGCCGACATGGTTGGCGCGACGGCGGCCTGCACGCCGAATCGGAACGGGAGCATCTGCTGTCGCACCTCCGGGTCATGAAAGCCGGCAATTAACCGACTGATAGTCATTGAATCGTCTGTATATCATCCCGTATAGTACGCGCTATGCCAATAGCTGTACGCACAGTCGGTTCAGATTCCTCGCCGGCAGACATCGCGAAGTTGATCGACGAGGACGGGTGTGTCGTCATTGCCGACCTCGCATCGCCCGAGACGATGGATCAGATCCGCGCCGAACTGCAGCCCCACCTGGCCGCCACCACCGGCGGCAACACCGACTTCCTGGGCGCCACCACTCGACGCACCGGCGCCTTGATCGCCCGCTCGCCGACGGCTCGCTCGCTTATTACTCACCCGACGGTCCTCGACACGCTCGATCGCGTGTTGGGCGATCACGCCAGCACCTTCCAGGTCGACCTGACCCAGCTGGTGACCATCGGACCCGGCGAACCGGCGCAGATGATTCACCGGGATCAGTGGTCGTTCGATCGCTACCAGTTCCCCAGGGGCTTCGAAGCCGAATGCGCCACCATGTGGGCCGTCACCGACTTCACCGAAGAGATGGGTGCGACACGGATGGTGCTGGGCAGCCATCGGTGGGAGGACGATCCCGACGACGTGGACCCCGCGCTGTCCGTCCCGGCGGTCATGACCAAGGGCTCAGTCCTCATGTACACCGGCTCGATATTCCACGGCGGCGGCGCGAACACCACCAAGACCGCCCGGATCGGGATGAACATCGGCTACTCGCTCGGGTGGCTGCGGCAGGAGGAAAACCAATATCTGGCTTGCCCGCCGGAGATCGCCCGCACCCTCCCGGAGGGGCTACTGCGGCTGATGGGCTACCAGCGCGGCTCTTACTCCATCGGCTACGTCGACGACATGCGAGAACCGCTGGACTGGCTCTACGACAGCCCGGCGATGATTTCGGACTTCTACGACTACCGCCGCGCCGCTCGCAAGCGGCTCAAGGAGACAGGCAGCTACGTCCCGTCCACGGGAACACCGGCTAATTAAGTTGACCTACGACAGAAATGTGAGGAATGCGTGATGCACAACCAGATTCGTGAAGTACTTGCCGCCCATGGCCGGATGGCGGTCGATCCACACGAGGTGGACGATCAAGCCGACCTCTACGAGCTTGGCCTGACGTCGCATGCGTCAGTCGATGTCATGCTCGCGCTCGAGGATGAATTCGACATCGAGTTCCCCGAAGAAGTGCTCAAGAAGTCCACCTTTGCATCAGTGCACAACATCGCGCAGGTAGTCGAGGGCCTCGTCAAATTGTCTGCGTGACGGAATCCCTTGGTAAAGCGACGATTACGGTGACCATACCGGGCGAGGTTGACGGGCGCCGCGTCCGGGTCGGATGCGATGTCGCTGCCATCGATGAGGTTCAGGAGTCGCTCGCGACGTTCGGGGACCGCTACCTGCGCAAGGTTTTCACGGCGAGCGAAATCAGCGACTGCGAGGGCCGCAACCAGGTACCCAGACTGGCGGCCCGGTTCGCGGCCAAGGAAGCAGTGATCAAGGCGTTTGCAGAACCCGACATGCCATTTCCCTGGCGCGAGATGGAGGTAACGCGAGACGGTCCGCTGCCGCTGCTTCGGCTGAGCGGAACGCTCGCCGAGCGGGCACAACACCAGGGCTGGCTCAGCTCGTCGTTGTCGCTTTCGCACGCCGATTGTCACGCAATGGCTGTCGTTGTCGTGGTCTGTAGTCCGGTCGAGTAGCCCGATGTCTGCCCCGAAACAGCTCGACGTAAAGCCACCGACCGAAGCGAACCTGGTACCGATGACCGGGGTGCAGGCTCTGGCACGCCTGCCACTGGAGATCATCCGTTCCGAACGGCAAGCGGGACGCAACACGGCCGGGTTCATCTGTGGGTATCCGGGTTCTCCCCTTGGCGGCTACGATCTCGAACTGAGCCGCCACCGAGCGTCGCTCGAGGAGCTGGGCATCGTTTTTCAGCCGGGGGTCAATGAAGAGTTGGCTGCAACGGCCGTTCAGGGCAGCCAGCTTGCCGCAGCCTCACCAGACCGCACCGTCGACGGCGTCATCGGCTTCTGGTACGGAAAATCGCCGGGTCTTGATCGGTCGGCGGATGCGTTGCGGCACAGCAATTTAATGGGTGTACCGCCCAATGGTGGCGTGGTGGTCTTCGTCGGCGACGACGGCACGGCGAAGTCGTCGACCGTGCCCGGCGCTTCTGAGCGGCTCCTCGCCGATCTGGGCATGCCGGTCTTGTACCCCGCTGACCCACAACAAACCCTCGATCTCGGTGTGCACGCAGCGGCGATGTCGCGAGCCAGCGGCCTCTGGGTGGCGCTGAAGATCTCGACCGATGTCGCGGACGGCTCCGAAACTGTTGATGTCAGCGACCGTGTCTTCCCGGTTGGGCCGACCCGCGCTGTGGACCATGACGTCACGGCCAAGCTCCTGCCGGGGACCCTAACGCCGCTGGAGCGAAGCCGGGACGGAGAACGCCGCCGAGCGGCGCTCGACTATGCGGCGCGCAACGGATTGGACGTCATCACCGCCCACGGCGACGGCGACTGGCTCGGGATCGTCGCTGCGGGCCCGACGTTCCTTCACGTTCGTGAGGCGTTGCGGCGGATGAAGCTCGACGACGACGAACTGGCTCGGCGTGGTGTGCGCCTGCTCCAGCTCGCGATGATCGACCCGCTGGAGCCACACACATTGAGCCGATTCGCGGACGGTCTGCGTGAGGTCATTGTCGTTGAAGACAAGCGGCCATTCATCGAAACTGCGGTGCGCGACTTACTGTATGGTCGCGAGGGCGCGCCGGCAGTGACCGGGAAGCGTAACGGCGAGTTTCCTGTCGAAGGTGAACTCACCGCTGACATCATCGCTCCCGCGTTGGCGAAACTTCTAGTGGAACGAGGCAGTTTCCCGCCGGTCGAACAATGGCTTGACCAAAGCCGTTCCACCATGGTGCATTTGCCGCTGCCGCTTATCGCTCGTACTCCGTACTTCTGTTCGGGATGCCCCCACAACTCGTCGACGAAGGTGCCCGACGGATCGATGGTGGGTGCCGGTATCGGATGTCATGGCATGGTCACCTTGATGGACGACAAGCTGGTGGGCAGCGTAACGGGATTCACTCAGATGGGCGGTGAAGGCGCTCAGTGGATCGGGATGGGACCCTTCGTTCGCCGAACCCACTTGCTGCAGAACATCGGCGACGGGACGTTCCATCACTCCGGCAGCCTTGCTGTGCGCGCAGCGGTCGCGGCGGGTGCGAACATCACCTACAAGGTCTTGTACAACTCGGCGGTGGCGATGACCGGCGGACAGCACGCCGAAGGCGCGCTGGGCGTGGGCGATCTGACCCGCTCACTGTTGGCAGAGGGTGTTGCGCGGATCATCGTCACCACCGATCAGCCCAAACGCTACCGACGGGGCGACCTCCCACGCGGAGTGCAATGCTGGCATCGCGACCGTCTTGAGGAGGCGCAGCTGGCGCTGGCGGGCACGCCCGGGGTAACGGTTCTCATCCATGATCAGGAATGCGCCGCAGAACTTCGCCGGAAACGCAAGCGCGGCAACGCCATTCAACCGCGACAGCGCGTGATGATCAACGAGCGGGTATGCGAGGGTTGCGGTGACTGCGGAGTCAAGTCCAACTGCCTGTCGGTTCATCCGGTCGACACCGAGCTGGGCAGGAAAACCCAAATCGACCAGTCCTCATGCAATTTCGACTTCTCGTGCCTGAAGGGCGACTGCCCCGCTTTCATGACGATCATTCCGGACGACTCGGGCCAGGCGAAAATGGAGGTGGTGCCGCTGGGCGCCGATGACCTCCCGGAGCCGGTCGAGATTGCGGCGATGCCGCACACCACACGAATAACGGGCATCGGTGGAACCGGCGTCGTCACAATCTCGCACATACTCGCCACGGCAGCGACGATGGCGGGACGGTTTGTCCGTTCCTTGGACCAGACCGGCCTGGCTCAGAAGGGCGGCGCGGTCGTATCCGACATCAAGGTCGCTGCGCAGTCGATAGCAGAGGCGAACAGAGCAGGCGAAGGCGAATGCGATCTGTACCTGGGTTGCGATCTGCTGGTGGCGGCCGACTCTCGTTATCTGCGTTCAGCGAATCCTCGTCGCACCGTCGCCGTCGTCTCGACGTCGGCGGTACCCACCGGCAGCATGGTGACCGATACCGGCACCACCTTCCCCGCTGTCGGCGAGGTGACCACTCGGATTCTCGACGCTACTCAAGCGCAGGATGCGGTCTTCCTCGATGCCCGAGCGCTTGCCACCATGCTGTTGGGCCAAGACCAGTTCGCGAACATGCTGTTGCTCGGTGCTGCCTACCAAGCCGGGCGTCTTCCCATCCGTGCTGAGCACATCGAAGAGGCCATCCGCCGAGGGCAGGTGAAAGTCGAAGAAAACCTCCAGGCGTTCCGGCGCGGCCGCCAAGCCGTCGCGGCGCCTGCCGACTTGGAATCGACATTGGCCGGTTTGCGGGAGCCGACCCCGCGACGGAAGCCGTCGAGCCGGGCTCGCGATATCGCAGCGCTGGTGCGGACGACCCCGGGTTCCGCGTTGGCCGAACTGGTCGCGGTGCGCGTCTGCGATCTCATTGCGTACCAAAATGTTTCCTACGCGCGCCGGTACGCAGAATTCGTCGAGATGGTTCGTGCGGCCGAAGCCGCCCGCGTCCCCGGCAATGAAGGCTTCGCATTGGCCGTCGCCCGGTATCTACACAAGCTGATGGCGTACAAGGACGAGTACGAGGTCCCGCGGCTATCTCTTGACGAGGGCGTCGATACGCAGGTGCGCAAGATGTTCGGGGCGCGAGCGCGGGTGTCCTACAAGCTGCATCCACCGTTCCTCAGGGCAATGGGGATGAATCGGAAGATCACATTAGGACCGTGGGTACGGCCGCTGTTTCGCCTACTGGCCGCCATGCGCTTTGTGCGTGGCACGGTCTTCGATCCATTCGGCCACACCGAAGTGCGCCGAACCGAACGGCAGCTGATCACGGAATATCGCGAGGCAATCGCGACGGTCACGGCCATCCTCGCTCCGGAGAACCACGACTTAGCGATCGAACTCGCCCGGCTGCCAGACGTCGTCCGCGGATACGAAGACGTCAAACTGGCCAACGTTGATCGCTACCGAAACCTGTTGGCCGAGTTGGTGTCTAGGCTCTTGAGCCAATCGTCCGCGCGGCTGACGCGCGCGGGTTGATCAGCCGCGGGCTTTGTTCGTAGTCGACGGCTAGTAATCGATCTCTGCATTCAGGTCGAATTCGGCGAAGGTACGCGATATGACCTCCCGCAGCTCATCTTTGGTATTTGACTGGCCGAGAACATATGCGGAGATTCTGACAAACACCTTCCCGCGGACCCGCCCCGAACCCACAAACAGTTGTCCACCCATTTGCTCGAGCGTGCTTTTCTTGATTTGGGGCTCAAGGTTTCTCAGGTAGGCATAGTCGGCGTCGGTGCCGTCGGGCCGGTTCGCCGCCGGGGATAGGTCACCGACATTGGAACAAATGACCGCTAGGCTGGCACTACCCGCCGCCATCCCTGCCAGCCTCCTGTTCACTCGCCTTGGAATCATCACTGCCAGTGGGAGTGTCGCCAGATTCTCGTCGTTGGAGTTCTCCATCGCTGCGAGGATTGCCTGCGTGATCTTCACGTGCATTTCCCCGAGGTCCGTTGCCGCGTGCGCTGGGTCGACTGTGACGTCGACTATCGTGAGCGCATTGCCACGGGTATCGTCTTCCGTCCGTAGCGTTACCGGAAATCGTAGGGTGACCATTCCGTCGTCATGAACACGCCCCACCCTCACCGCGAGTCTGCATGCGACTCCTGCCACAAGCGAGTTACTGCTTGCGCCAAGACTTTTCGCGCGAGCGTCCCATTCCGCGAGGTCGACGTATGCGGTCAGGCCGGGCACCTCTACTGCCTGATCGTTGCCGGCGGTTCTCGGGGCAGGTGGTGCCGCTTTGATCGATGACGTGAATCCTTTACGGTCGGGCCAGATCCTTCGAGCCGCGACGCCCAACGCCTGCGCTATGTCGGGCAGGTCCTTGACGGTTTGCTGGAGATCCTCACGCAACGCCCGCCGCAGCGTGCGCGATCGCGCAGGCGGATAGCCCAGATTGCGCGTCCTGCCCTCAGCAGCATCGGCTATCGCCTGGCCGAGCCCGACCGCGTCGACGACCGTATGCGAAACCACCAGACTTACCGCGCTCCCGCCGTCCTCGAGTGGAAGCACCCCGAGATGCCAGCCGGGTCCCCACTCCGGATCGATGGGTAGGCGCGCCCGTTCGTCGGCCCATTGGCTCACATCGGCGCGCCGCCGCGGCGTTGCGGCGATATCAATGTCCTCGCACGCTGGGGCCTCGACCCAGCGATCACGTGCGAACGGTAACCGAGACCGTTCGATCCTGCGTCCCAACAATCCGCATCCGAGATTGCGTTGAAAACGCCGTAACCCATCAACATTGACGGCGCGGTCGTATATCCACGTCACCTGAATCAGCGCGCCGTGAACAGCTCGCAACATAAGAAATGACGCTTGATCGCCATGTGCGAGCGTGTTGTCTACCGGCTTATCGATACGCGTACTGACCTCAGCCACCGGGCCCGCAGGCGCAGCGGTGTCGGTTAGTAGCTCGGCTAGGTGGGTGGCCAGCGTTGTCGGGGTGGGGTGGTCGAGGGCAAGGGTTGCCGGCAGGGTGAGGCCGGTGTTTTGGTTGAGAGTGTTGCGTAGTTGTAGGGCGGTCAGTGAGTCGATGCCGAGGTCTTTGAAGGGACTGTTGGGGTCGAGGGCCGCTGGGTCGGGGTGGGCCAACACGGCAGCAGTGGTGGCGGTGACCATCGCGGTGAGGGTGTCGAGCCGTTGATGGGGGGTCTGGGTGGCCAACCGGGCGGCCAGCGTCTGTGGGCTCGCGGTGGCGGCTTGACGGCGGCCGGTGAGCAGCGCGGATAGAACTGGATCCAAGGTGTGTTGGCGTGCGTGCCGGGTCAACGCGCCGGTGTTGATCGGGCTGGCCACTAGGTTGGGCCGCTGCAGGGTGAGTGCGGCGTCGAAGAGGGCCAGGCCGCGCTCGCTGGTGATCGGTGTGAGGCCGGTGCTGGTCAGGCGGGTCAGGTCGGTAGTGTTGAGATGCGCGGTCATGCCGCTGGGGGTTTGCCAGTAGCCCCACGCCACACTGGTGGCCTGGCGTTGGGTGTGTTGGCGGTGGCGGGCCAGCGCGTCCAGGAATGCGTTGGCGGCCGCGTAGTTGGCCTGCCCGGGGCCGCCTAATATTCCCGCGGCCGAGGAGAACAAGACGAACGCCGCCAGGTCGCGCCCGGCGGTGAGTTGATGCAGATGCCAGGCGGCGTCGGCCTTGGCGGTCAAGACCGCGTCGAGCTGTTCGGGGCTTAGTTCGGTCACCACAGCGTCATCCAGGACGCCGGCGGCGTGGATGACCGCGGTCAACGGGTGGCCGGAGTCAATGGTGTCAAGTACTCCGGCCAGCTCGGCGGGGTCGCTGGAATCACAGGCGGCGATGGCGACTTCGGCGCCCAGCCGCTCTAAACGTTGTTGCAGTTCGCCGGCCCCGGAAGCCTTGGGGCCGCTGCGAGACGCCAACAGCAGATGCTTGATGCCGTAACGGGTGACCAGATGCTCGGCGAAGATCGCGCCCAGCATCCCGGTACCGCCGGTGATCAGCACCGTGCCCTCGGGATCCAACTCCGCGGGCGGGATCAGCACGATCTTTCCGGTGTGCCGGGCTCGGCTCATGTCGCGGAAGGCTTGGGGGGCGTTCAGCAAGCCATAGCTGGTGGTGGGCAACGGCTGCAGGACGCCGGCGGCGAACATCTCGGTCAGCGCCGTCCATGCCGGTTGCAACGATTCCGCCGATGCGCTCGACAGATCATAAACGCGATAGTCGACTCCGGGATGGGACGCGGCGACGTCGCCGGGCAGGCGGATGTCGGTCTTGCCGATCTCGATGAAAGTGCCCCCGCGCGGCAGCAACCGCAGTGAGGCGTCGACGAAATCTCCGCTGAGGCTGTTGAGCACGACGTCCATGCCCTGCCCATCGGTGGCGTTGCGGAATGCGTCGACGAAAACCAGCGTGCGCGACGAGGCGATGTGTCCAGGGTCGACTCCCAGATCGGTGAGCACGTGTTGTTTGTTCGGGTGGGCGGTGGCGAAAACCTCGGCACCGAGGTGGCGGGCGATCTGGATGGCGGCCTGACCGACGCCTCCAGCGCCGGCGTGGATGAGCACCCGCTGCCCGGCCGATAGCCCGGCGATCTCGACCAAAGCTATATACGCGGTCAGAAACACAATCGGCGCGGACGCGGCCTGAGTAAAAGACCATCCAGCCGGGACAGGGACAACCATGCGCTCATCAGTAATTGCCTTGGGCGCAAACGCATTGTGGGGGAAAAGGCCCATCACCGCATCACCGGGACGCAGCGATGTCCCGGGTGCGGCGTCGAGGACGACCCCGGCGGCTTCGCTACCCAGGCCGTCGTCGGCGATGGCA
>DATJOR010000174.1:0-24110 GCA_035506875.1 Mycobacterium sp. | reverse complement strand
GAAGCTGCCGCTTCCCCGCTTCCTCTCGGGCCATCCGGCATGTGCCGGTTTGGTGGGGGTACACGCCGTCGTTCGACTGGGGGCGTCGACCCTTCCTGACGCCGAGCTTCAGCGCGGCCAACTCGACGGTGCCTGACTGGCCCACCAGGCGAGGTCCGGGAAGCGGTCCATCTCAGGGAAGTCGGCCTTGTACTTGGTCAGCGCGCTGCCCGTGCGGCACATGGCAATCTCCGGCCCCTGCTCGCGGATCACCCGCTCGACTGCGGCGCGGTCGTCGGGGTCGATGTCCGGCTCACCCACGCTCTCTTGAAGCAGCGCGTAATGGGCATAGATCGCCCTCCGCGCGGCCCCGCGCGGCTTTCCCCCAGAGACGCTGATTACCTCGTTGGGGTAGCGCTCCAGCACCTCCCTCAATTCCATTCCCTCCGCGTACAGCCGTGCGGCCTCTGCGCGAGTCTGCGGGTTGGGCCACAATGCTCGTCGCCGTTCAAGAACAAAGCCCATCGCTTACCCTTCTCGCACTGCGGGTTCGTTAATACGTGTTTGGTGGGGGCACACGCCGTTGTTGATTTCGGTGTAGATTCTCTCGTTGACCTCGTCGATCTCGCCGCGAAGCGACTCGGGGTATAGCTGCGGAGCGCCATCGCGATGGTAGGCAGTCCATTCCGTGGACAAGTCCAACGTCAGCTGCGCGAAATCGTTGGTCACCACCACGCCCGTCGGAACGTCGACGATCGCCGGGACGGTGATGCCCTTCGGATAGTCGGGAAAGCGTTTGAAATACGCGTCCTGCAGCCGCGGGATCTGCAACACCGGGTCGACGCCACCGGGGTCGAGGTCGAACGTCCAACTGCGCTTGTCATGGGTCGGCCCGCAAAAGCCAATGGAGATAGCGCTTTCCAGACCCAGCAAGCGCCGGACTATGATCGCGCGGTTCGCCCACGGGCAGGCGCGGGCGACGATCAGTCGATACCGGCCCGGCGCAGGCGGATAGCCGTCGCGGCCGTCGGCGGTGATGCGAGTCGCGATGTAGTTGGTGTCGCGGGTGAACTCGCCGGCCTCGGCGACATAGGTCATCTCAGGACTCGGCGAGGTTCAAAAACCGCCGAGCCAGGTTCGACTCGGTGGACTCACCGGCTTCCCAGTGCGCGATCCACGGTCCGGTGCCCTCGGACTGATCGACGATCCCGTCTTCGAGCCCGGTGTAGCGACCCTTCAGCACATTGCGCGCCAGCGCAGCGTCAGTGCTGTCGGTGTTGTCCCACAAGGCATTAAACAGCGCCTCGACCCGCAGGGTGGACTGCTGGCAGAACGCATCGGCCAGCTCGTACGCCTGCTCACCCTGGGCTTTGTCGGCAACTCGTTGAGCCTCGGCCCGCACGCACACCGCCGACATTGCGAACAGTTCGGCGCCGATATCAACTACCCGCCCGAGGAATCCCTGCTTTTGCTCCAGTGCGGCTTGCCAGCGCGCCATTCCGTAGAAGGTGTTGCGGGCCAGCTTGCGCGCCGACCGCTCGACAAATCGCAGATGCGTTGCCAATCTGCCGAACTCGCGATACGCCGTGGGCCGTTGACCCTCGCCGAAAACCAGTTGCGGCAACCACTTTGCGTAGAAGCCACTCGCGCCGGCCGCCGCCTTGGCCTTCTGCCGCATATCGGCTTTAGGATTCGCCAGATCGCCGGCCGCGGTGAGGTGGGCGTCGACCGCCTCGCGGGCGATCAGCAGCCGCATGATCTCGCTAGAGCCTTCGAAGATGCGGTTGATCCTCAGGTCGCGCACCACCTGCTCCACCGGCACCGCCCGCTCTCCGCGCGCGGCGAGCGACTCGGCGGTCTCATAGCCGCGGCCACCGCGGATTTGCAGCAGCTCATCGCCGATCAAGCAGGCCATCTCGCTCGACCACAACTTGGCCAGCGCAGCCTCGATCCGGATGTCGTTGCGCCCCTCGTCGGCCATCTGACCGGACAGCTCCAGCACCGATTCGAGCGCATAGCTGGTCGCGGCGATAAACGAGATTTTGTTGGAGACGGCCGCGTGCTCGCCGACGGGTTTGCCCCACTGCACCCGCTCGTTCGACCATTCCCGCGCGATCTTCAGCGACCATTTAGCCGAGCCGGTCGCGATCGCTGGGATCGCGAGTCGCCCGGCGTTCAACGTGGTCAGCGCGATCTTCAGACCGTCGCCCTCGCGTCCGATCAGGTTTTCGGCGGGCACTCGGACCCGATGCATCCTGGTGACACCGTTTTCGATGCCGCGCAGGCCCATGAACTTGTTGCGCCGCTCGACGGTGATGCCGGGCGAATTGGCCTCGACGACGAACGCGCTGATTCCGCCTCGATGCCCCTCGCTTTTGGGTACGCGTGCCATCACCACCAGCAGATCGGCGACCACGCCGTTGGTCGTCCACAACTTGACGCCCTCCAGCTCGTAGGCCGCTCCGTCCTCAATCGGCGTCGCCGTCGAGGCCAGCCGCGCCGGGTCGGAGCCCACGTCCGGTTCGGTGAGCAAAAACGCCGAGACCGCGCCGGCAGCACAGCGCGGCAAGAACTTCCGCTTCTGCTCTGGAGTTCCGGCCAGCTTGAGCGGCTCGGGTACCCCGATTGACTGATGCGCCGACAGCAGCGCGCCCAGGCTGGCGTGCACGGTGGAGACCATCATCAGCGCTCGGTTGTATGCGACCTGGGACATGTTCAGACCGCCGTATTCGGACGGGATCTTCATCCCGAAGCAGCCGAGTTCGGCGAGGCCCTTGACATATTCGTCGGGGACCTGTGCGTCGCGCTCGATAACGCTGCCGTCGATCGTGTCAAGAAATTCCCGCAGCTGGGCCAAGAACTTCTCGGTGCGGGCGGCCTCTTCGCCAGAGGGCCTGGGAAACGGGTGAATGAGCTCTAACGGAAATCGACCGAGGAACAGCTCCTTGGCCAAGGAGGGCTTATCCCAACCGCTTTCGCGAGATTCCTCAGCTACGGCTCTCGCTTGTTCCTCGCTGACCTGTGCCTGCTGTGCCATGGAGTGCTCCTCGCTGGACGGCTTCCCCGGTGTAGTACCCAGTGTTACTCGCGGGTAACGCTCCAGTCCACGCTTTTGCTTCAGCGACGGCTCCCAGCTAGGCGTCCAGTTCCCGGGCCACGGCTTTTACCACCTCGGAGATCTGGCGAGCGGTTTTCCGGTCCGGGTAGCGGCCCTTGCGCAGCTCGGGCTGCACGGTGCTCTCCAGCAGGGTGATCATGTCCTCGACCATGCCGTGCAGCTCATCGGGGCTGTGCTTGTGTTCGGCCGGCCCCTCTCTGCGGGGGCGGGTCAGCGTCGGCGGCGGATCAATCAGCTTGAGACTCAATGCCTGCGGTCCGCGGCGTCCGGACGCAAGGCCGAATTCAACGCGTTGGCCCGCCTTGAGACCTTCGACGCCCGCAGGCAACGCCGAAGAGCGGACGTAGACGTCCTCGCCGTCCTCCTGGGATAAGAAGCCGAATCCCTTCGCGGCGTCGTACCACTTCACCTTGCCAGTAGGCACCGGTCTCACCTGCTTGTCTGACGGCTAACTAGATGGATTAAAACAATGAAGCGTCCCACCTGCGCAGGACGCGATGACGGTCGATCCTACTCGGATGGCTGCCAGCCCAGCACCGGAGTTTCCCTATATTCTGGAACTACCGCTGGAGGAGACAATGCGCCTGGTCCTGAACGTCATCTGGTTGCTTTTCGGCGGCCTCTGGTTGGCTCTCGGCTATCTGCTCGCCGCGCTACTCTGCTTCCTGCTCATCGTCACTATCCCCTTCGGATTCGCGGCGTTGCGCATCGCATCGTATGCGCTGTGGCCCTTTGGGCGGACCATCATCGACAAGCCGGGCGCCGGTACCGGCGCACTGATCGGGAACGTCATCTGGCTGCTCTTGTGCGGGGTCTGGCTCGCGATCGGACACCTGGTGAGCGCGCTGGCGATGGCGCTGACAATTATTGGCATTCCCCTGGCACTCGCCAACCTCAAACTGATCCCGGTATCCCTGGTGCCGCTGGGCAAGGAGATCGTTCCGGTCGGACAGCCACACACCGCCAGATCGCAGCCGCTGTATCACTGACCGCATGTGAGCCGTCCGTCGACGGCTCAAACGTTGTGAGTTCGGTCACATAACGGATTGATCACACCACGGCAACGGCCTGATATCGGCGTGGTGTGACCTGCGCGAACAACAAACCCTCCTGGTGTTTTCCCCGTCGGCAAAATGCGAAACGCCGGACTCGCTAAAAAATGACTCTGCCGCAATCACCCGCTACCGTCGTCCGCGGGCTAGCCGAATGTTCCTGAGCGGCGGCCCTTCTCGCCTATAGCGCCGAGCTCCATCCGATAGGCGGGGACCACGCAAACCCGTGGATGGAGGCGGGGGACCCGACGGTCCGCCGAAATCGGACCCGGAGCCGTTCGCGGCTCCTTGGGGTGAAGTCACGCCGCATCTGTGGGATTCGGCCTGGCCGGGCGACCTCTTCCGCCCGAACCCGACAGCTGACCTCGTGGGCGCATCCAGAGAGGACGTCTTCGGCGTATGAGCGCACGGCATCGTAAGCCCACCACTTCGAGTATCAGCGTCGCCAAACTCGCTTTCACCGGTGCTGTGCTCGGTGGCGGTGGCATCGCACTGGCCGGCCACGCGTCGGCGGCTACCGACGAGCAATGGGACGCCGTCGCTGGATGCGAATCCGGCGGCAACTGGGCCATCAACACCGGCAACGGGTACCAGGGCGGGCTGCAGTTCTCGCGGGGCACCTGGGCCGCACACGGTGGCGGCGAGTTCGCCGCGTCGGCGAACCAGGCCACTCGCGCACAGCAGATCGCGGTCGCCGAGCGCGTGCTGGCCACCCAGGGGCGCGGCGCCTGGCCGGTATGCGGCCATGGACTCGGGGCCTCGACGCCGCGCAACGTCGTCGCCGACGCACCCGCCCCGGACGCACCGCCGCCGCCCGCACCCGCCGCACCGCCGCCGCCCGCACCGGACGCGCCACCGCCGCCTCCGCCCCCAGCCGAGCTGGCCGCATTCGACGCTCCGCCGCCGCCTCCCCCTCCCGCTGACCCTTCACCGCCGGAACTACCCCCACCGCCGGCCCCGCCCGCTCCGGTCGAGCCGGCCGCCGTCGACGCACCACCGCCTCCCCCTCCCGCAGACCCCGCACCGCCTGCCGAACCGGCCGCCGTCGACGCACCGCCGCCTCCGCCCGCGGACCCCGCGCCGCCTGCCGAGCCGGCCGCATTCGACGCACCACCGCCTCCCCCGCCCGCAGACCCCGCACCGCCTGCCGAACCGGCCGCCGTCGACGCACCACCGCCGCCCCCTCCCGCGGACCCCGCACCGCCCGCGGACCCTGCGCCGCCTGCCGAGCCGGCCGCATTCGAGGCCCCGGCACCGGCAGACGCCCCGGCCCCGCCCGCCGACGAACCAATGGACGTCCACCAGGCCAACACGGTGGCGCACTGGACCTTCGCCGATGACCCAGCACCGGTTCCGGGCATGCCGGGTGTCCCGGGATTGCCGACCGATCCGGCCGCCGCTGGGTCCGCGATCCACGACTTTCAGGTGCCGCAGCAGTTCGCGCCGTTGCTCGATCCGGCGAACCTGCCCGACACCTCAAAAGGCCTGCCCGTCGCGCCGAATCCGGGCTACGTCAATGACCTGCTCAAAGCGATCCAGTCGCAGGGCGTGAACGGTAACCCGGCTTTGTCTGCGCTCGCCTGAGGCGAGCCGAGACCGTCGGCGCCGCAGCGCCGACTATCAACCGCCTAGCGGTTGATCTCCGTAACCGGATGTAAGTACGGCAGTTCTTCGGCCGGCAGCGGGAACACGACGTCGCCGTAAGGAGAGAGCGCGCCGGTTCGATCGGTTGCCAGTTCGCTCACCGCATGGTCGTCCGGGTCGGTTGTCGGCCAGCCGTTGTCGACGTAACGGGTCTTTGGCGCCTTTTTGCCTGCGTCGTCAGCCACGGGTCCCATTCTGACAGGTCTTATGCGGCCTTGGCGGCTTGGCTCGCTTATCCACATCAGCTCCCGACAGCGGAAGCCCACTCTCCCGGCTGCTTTACGCTGGTCAGCAATGACCGCACACACCCCGGGCATCCCGCTGGGGTCCTGGCTGGCCGACTTGCCCGACGAGCGGCTGATCCGCCTGCTGGAGCTCAGGCCCGACCTTGCCCAGCCACCGCCGGGCAGCATCGCCGCCCTCGCCGCCCGCGCCCAGGCCCGGCAGTCGCTCAAGGCTGCCAGCGATGAGCTGGACTTCCTGCGGCTCGCGGTGATCGACGCGCTGCTGGTTCTGCACGCCGACAGCGAGCCGGTATCCATAACCAAATTGCTCGCGCTGACCGCCGGTCGCGCGCCGGAGCTGGACGTGCTCGATGCCCTCGAAGACCTCAAGGAGCGCGCGCTGGTTTGGGGTGACACCGAACTACGCGCGGCCCCTGACGCCGGCGCCGGGCTGCCCTGGCATCCGGGACAAGTGACCCTGGAAGACGCCTCGCAGAGCGCCGAGCAGATCGCCGAGCTGATCGACGGCCTCGACGACCCGCAGCGGGAACTGCTGGACAGGCTGCTGGAAGGGTCGCCGCTGGGCCGCACCCGCGACGCAGCGCCCGGGGCTCCCGCGGATCGCCCGGTGCCACAACTGCTTGCGATGGGACTATTGCGGCGCATCGACGCCGACACGGTGATCCTGCCGCGCCATGTCGGGCAGGTGCTGCGCGGCGAGGAGCCCGGGCCGGTCGCGCTGGCCGCACCGGATCCGGTGGTCGTGACCACCACCGCCGCCGACGTCGACGCCGTGGCCGCCGGCGCGGCCATCGACCTACTGCGCGAGCTGGATGTGCTGCTCGAAACACTCGGCGCTGCACCGATTTCCGAACTGCGCAGCGGTGGCTTAGGAGTACGTGAGGTCAGGCGCCTGGCCAAGGTGACCGGCATCGACGAGGCGCGGCTGGGGTTGATCCTCGAGCTGGCCGCCGCGGCGGGCTTGATCGCCAGTGGTCTGCCCGATCCGCAACCATCCGGTGGTGAGGCGCCGTACTGGGCGCCGACGGTGGCCGCCGACCGGTTCGCCGAGGCGTCGCCTGCCGACCGCTGGTATCTGCTGGCGAGTACCTGGGTTGATCTGCCGGCCCGCCCGGCATTGATCGGGACCCGCGGGCCTGATGCCAAACCCTATGCCGCGCTGTCGGATTCGCTGTACTCGACCGCGGCGCCGTTGGACCGGCGGCTGCTGCTGGGCATGCTGGCCGAACTGCCGCCCGGCGCGGGGGTGGACAAGCGCACGGCGTCGACAGCGCTGATCTGGCGGCGGCCACGCTGGACCAAACGGCTGCAGCCGGCGCCGGTGGCGGACCTGCTGGAGGAGGCACACCTGGTCGGCCTGGTGGGCCGCGGAGCGATCAGCACCCCCGGCCGCGCGTTGGTTGCCGACGGTCGAGACGACGAAAGCGCCGACGTTGTTGATGCGATGGCACGTGTCTTGCCCGCGCCGATCGACCACTTCCTGGTGCAGGCCGACCTGACCGTCGTGGTCCCCGGACCGCTCGAGCGTCAACTCGCCGAAGAGCTGACGGCGGTGGCCACCGTCGAGTCGGCGGGCACGGCGATGGTCTACCGCGTCAGCGAGCAGTCCATCCGGCATGCCCTGGATATCGGCAAGACCGCGGGCGCATTGCATTCGCTGTTCGATAAGCACTCTAAAACCCCTGTGCCACAAGGTCTTACCTACCTGATCGACGATGTCGCACGCCGCCATGGTCAGCTCAGGATCGGCATGGCCGCGTCGTTCATGCGCTGCGAAGATCCGGCTCTGCTCGCCCAGGCGGTGGCCTCGCCCGAGGGCCAGGCGTTGGGCCTGCGCGTGCTGGCGCCGACGGTGGCGATATGCCAGGCGCCGATCAACGAAGTACTCGCCGCCCTGCAGGATGCCGGTTTCGCGCCGGCCGCCGAAGACTCCACCGGCACCATCGTCGACATCCGGGCCCGCGGCGCCCGGGTGCCCGCACCGCAGCGGCGTCGGCTGCAGCGGTCGATGCCGCGCCCGAGTAGCGAAAGCCTGAGCGCGGTCGTCGGGGTGCTGCGCAAGGTGGCCACCGCGCCGTTCGGCAGTGTGCGGATTGACCCGGCGGTGGCCATGTCGCTGCTGCAGCACGCCGCCCAGCGGCAGGACACCATCGTGATCGGCTACGTCGATGCCGCCGGCGTCGCCACCCAGCGCGTGGTGTCGCCTATCACTGTGGCCGGCGGACAGCTGGTCGCGTTCGATTCCGCTACCGGCCGTGCACGTGAGTTCGCCATCCACCGCATCACCTCGGTCGTGCGCGCCGACGACGATGCAGAGCGAAGCGATGAGGAGGAGCGGCGCTAGGTGTCAGAGGACGACGGATAATGGGGTTTTATGACTGACGGGCCGTTGATCGTGCAGTCCGACAAGACGGTGCTGCTCGAAGTTGACCATGAACTGGCGGGTGCAGCGCGCGCGGCGATCGCGCCGTTCGCCGAGCTGGAGCGTGCACCCGAGCACGTGCACACCTATCGGGTCACTCCGCTGGCGCTGTGGAATGCGCGCGCCGCGGGCCATGACGCCGAGCAGGTGGTCGACGCGCTGGTCAGCTATTCGCGCTATGCCGTCCCGCAGCCGCTGCTGGTCGACATCGTCGACACGATGGCCCGCTACGGGCGGCTGCAGTTGGTCAAGAACCCGGCCCACGGCCTGACGCTGGTCAGCCGGGACCGCGCAGTGCTCGAGGAAGTGTTGCGCCACAAGAAGATCGCGCCGATGCTGGGCGCGCGGATCGATGACGACTCGGTCATCGTGCATCCCAGCGAGCGCGGCCGGGTCAAACAGATGCTGCTCAAGATCGGCTGGCCCGCGGAGGATCTGGCCGGCTATGTCGACGGCGAGGCACATCCGATCAGCTTGCGTCAGGACAACTGGCATCTGCGCGACTATCAGGAGATGGCCGCCGAATCGTTCTGGGCCGGCGGATCGGGTGTCGTGGTCCTGCCATGTGGGGCGGGCAAGACACTTGTCGGCGCGGCAGCGATGGCGAAAGCCAGTGCGACGACGCTGATTCTGGTCACCAACACCGTCGCGGGCCGCCAGTGGAAGCGCGAGTTGATCGCCCGCACCTCGCTGACCGAAGAGGAGATCGGCGAATACTCCGGCGAGCGCAAGGAAATCCGGCCGGTCACCATCGCCACCTATCAGGTCATCACCCGCCGCACCAAGGGCGAGTACCGCCACCTGGAGCTGTTCGACAGCCGCGACTGGGGGTTGATCGTCTACGACGAGGTGCACCTGCTGCCGGCGCCGGTGTTTCGGATGACGGCTGATCTGCAGTCTCGGCGGCGGCTGGGGTTGACGGCGACGCTGATCCGCGAGGACGGCCGGGAGGGCGACGTGTTCTCGCTGATCGGCCCGAAACGCTATGACGCGCCGTGGAAAGACATTGAGGCGCAAGGCTGGATCGCGCCAGCGGAGTGCATCGAGGTAAGGGTCACAATGACCGACAGCGAGCGGATGACGTATGCGACCGCAGAACCCGAAGAACGCTACCGACTTTGCTCGACGGCCCATTCGAAGATCGCGGTGGTCGAATCGATCCTGGCTCGCCATCAAGGCGAGCAGACCTTGGTGATCGGTGCCTATCTGGATCAGCTCGACGAGCTCGGGACCGTGCTGGATGCCCCGGTCATCCAGGGGTCGACCAAGACCGCCGAGCGCGAAGCGCTGTTCGACGCGTTCCGCCGCGGCGAGATCAGCACCCTGGTGGTGTCGAAGGTGGCCAACTTCTCCATCGATCTACCGGAAGCCGCAGTGGCGGTGCAGGTTTCGGGAACATTCGGCTCACGGCAGGAGGAGGCGCAGCGGCTGGGCCGGTTGCTGCGTCCCAAGGCCGACGGCGGTGGCGCGGTGTTCTATTCGGTGGTGGCCCGCGACAGCCAAGACGCCGAGTACGCCGCGCACCGGCAACGGTTCCTGGCCGAGCAGGGCTACGGCTATGTCATCCGCGACGCCGACGACCTACTGGGGCCGGCGATTTAGAGCGACAGGATGGTCGCCGACGCGGTGCCCGGCGCGCCGTACACCTGCGCCAGGCCGACGCGCGGGTTGCCGGGCACCTGACGCTCACCCGCCTCACCGCGCAACTGGCGCACCAGCTCATGCATCTGCCGCAGCCCTGATGCGCCGATCGGCTCGCCGTTGGCGATCAACCCGCCGTCGGTGTTGACCGGCATCGAGCCGTGAATCTCGGTGGCGCCGTCGGCGATCAGCTTCTCCTGCTCGCCGTCGGCGCAGAGACCGGTCTCGGCCATGTGGATGACCTCATTGCCGGCGTCGGTGTCCTGCAGTTGGGCGACGTCGACGTCTTCGGGTCCGATGCCCGCGGCTTCGTATGCGGCTTTGGAGGCATAGACCGTCGGCGAGACGTCCTCGTCCAGCGGGGCGAAGGTGGCGTGCACCTCGTAGGCGCCGTAGCGCCGGGTGCGGATCTCACACGCGCGCACGTACACGGGCTTGTCGGTGTATTTGTGCGCCATGTCGGCGCGGCACATGATCACGGCCGCGGCACCCTCGTCGGGGGCGCAGAACATGTACTGCGTCAGCGGGTAGTTGAGCACCGCTGAGTTGAGGATCTGGTCCTCCGGGATCGGCTTGCGGCGGAACGCATTCGGGTTGAGCGCTCCGTTGCGGAAGTTCTTGGCCGCGACCTTGGCCAGGGTGGCCTGGGAGATGTTGTGGTCGTGTAGGTACTTGTTGGCCTTCATACCAAAGAATTTGGTGGTGACGAACTGGCCGTTCTCCGCATACCACTGCGGCAACGCCAGCTTGGCGGGGTCGTCGGTGAACGCGCCGCGGGGGTGCTTGTCCAAACCGATGGCGATACCGATGTCGTACTTGCCCAATCGGATGGTGTCGGCGGTCTGCTGGATGGCGCTGGCCGCGGTGGCGCAGGCGTTGAAGACGTTGGTGAACGTGATACCGGTCAGCCCGACCAGGCGGGTCACCGCGTCGGGATTGGACACCTCATGGCTGCCGCCGAACCCGAATTGAATGTCCTTCCAATCCACTCCGGCGTCGGTCAGCGCGGACTGGATGGCCTCGGCGCCCATCTGCATCGCGGTCTTCTCGAACCTGCCGAATGGGTGCAGGCCCACGCCAATGATGGCCACATCGTTAGTCATGGCGACTCCTTGCTATACCGGCTGGAACGCGAACGTGACGATCTCGTTGCCGTCCGCGTCGGTGGTGAACGGCACCATGGTGAGCTCGACCTGCTGGCCGAACTTGAGCTTGGCCGGGTCGTTCTCGGTCAGCCGGCCCTCGACTCGGATCACTGCGTCTTCTCCCAAACCCAGTTGGACCAGGCCGACGCCGAACGGGACGAAGTCGTCACCGGTCGGGCCGGCGTACGGAGCGCCGGGCGGGAAACCCTGGGTGGTCCATGCCACCAACGTGCCGCTGCGCGGCAGCAACAACTCGCTCATCTCGCCGCCGCTGCAGCGCGGGCACCGCTGCTGCACGGGGAAGGTTGTGGCTCCGCAGTCGCCGCATCGACTGCCGATCAGCTGGGGGCTGTCGTCGGGCCAGGTGGAGATGTCGGGGGCAAGTGCTTTCTGCATCGAGCGATCCTCCAGCGATCATCCGTCCAGCGACCAGAACATTGCTCCATAAACCGTATAACAGCTTTCCGAAAAGTGGAAATCCCATTCTCGCAGCGAGTGCACGCCGGCGCTGCACTAGGTTGGCGACTATGGCAGTCACCGTGTTACTGGAACTCAGGTTCAAGCCCGACGAGGTTGCCGCAGGGCGCGAACTAATGGGCCGGACCCTGGAAACCACCCGGGCGTTCGACGGGAACCTCCGCACCGATGTGCTGGTCGATGAAGACGACGAGGCGCACTGGATCATCTACGAGGTGTGGGACACGGTCGAGCACGACGAGGCCTACCGCGCGTTTCGTGCCGGGCAAGGCAAGGTGACCCAGCTGCCCCCGCTGCTGGCCGCCGCGCCGGTCAAGACGCGGTACACAACGACCGACGTTTAGCTCAGCGCCGGAATCACTTCTTGTTCGAACCGCTCGATGCTGGTGCGGTCGTAGGCGGCCTCCGGGAAATAGCAGATCACGTACTCGCAGCCCAGCCCGCGTAGCTGTTGCAGCCGCTCGATCACCTGTTCGGCGGTGCCGGTTGCCGACTCGGGCCCGGTGGTGCCGCCGATCATCGCGTCGGCCGCGGATTCCGGTATGTAGCCGGCAAGCCTGTCGCGGATGCGACCCAGCCGGTCTTTGACGTCGGCCTCCGAGGTGCCGATGACGGCGTTGACGTTGACCGAGCGCACGATCGCGTCGTAGTCGGTGCCCACGTCGCGGCAATGGCCGGAAAGCACTTCGGACTTGTGCGCAAATCCGGCGGGTTCGGGCGTGAAGTTGGTGTACTGCGCGTATTTCGCGGCGATGCGCAACGTCACCTTCTCGCCGCCGCCGGCGATCCATAGCGGGATCCCGTTGTCCTGCAGAGGCTTTGGAGCCACCCACGCGCCGTCGACCTGGTAATGCTTACCGTCGAGGCTGACCTTGCCGTCGCGCCAGGCGTCACGCATGATCTGCACGCCTTCGTCCAACCGACCCAACCGCACTCCCGCTGACGGGAATCCGTAACCGTAAGCGCGCCATTCGTGTTCGTACCAGCCGCCGCCGATGCCCATCTGGATGCGGCCGCCCGAGATGATGTCGGCGGTGGCCGCCACCTTGGCCAGATACACCGGATTGCGGTAACTCATCGCCGTGCACATCTGGCCGAGCTTGATCCGCGAGGTGGTGGCCGCGTAGGCCGACATCAGCGACCACGCCTCGTGGGTGGCTTCGGCAGTCGGCATCGGCACCGTGTGGAAGTGGTCGTACACCCACAACGAGTCCCACGCGCCCTCGTCGGCGTGGGCGGCCAGATCGCGCATCACCGCCCAGTGCTTAGCGGGATCAATCCCGACCAGATCCAGCCGCCAACCCTGCGGAATGAAGAGTCCGAATCGCATACAAGCGACTCTAGGGCCCGTCCGGTTCCATGCCCAGGGCGGCCATCGCACCGTCGACGACGGCCCGGCGCAGTGTGTCGTAGGGCGTGTCGGGGAATTGCAGACAGCAGTCCTGCAGACCGCCGAAGGCGATCACCGCGCGTGCTGACTGTGCCAGCGTGGGACGCCGACCGAAGACCAGCTTGCCCAGCCGGTCGCGCCACGTGAGAAGTTGGTCGATCAAGCCGAGATCGGCGAGCGTGGTCAGCTCCGTCACGATCAACACCAGATCGCCGCGGTGCTCGAAGTGAAAGTCGAAGTACCCCTCCAACAATTCACGTGGGCTCGCGTCGCGTGCGCTTTCGTGGTGGGCGAGGAACCGCTCCCCCTCGTCGATCAACGGCTGCAGGATGCTGCGGACCAGATCCTCTCGAGACGTGAAGTGGTAGTACAGCGCCGGCTTGGTGATTCCGAGCTTGTCGGCGATGTCCTGCAAGCTGGTGCGCTGCATGCCCTGCTGCTTGAAGAGCTCACGGGCGACATCCTGGATGCGCTCGCGGGTGTCCGAGCGGGGTCTGCTCACTGCGCCAGTTTATCTGACTTACCGATAGGTAAGCGTACATGCTAAGCTTACCGATCGTTAAGTAAGCAGGAGGCCGGCATGCGAGTACTGGTTTCGGGCGCCAGCATTGCCGGGCCGGTGCTGGCCTACTGGCTGACTCGGTCTGGTTTCGATGTCACCGTGGTTGAGCGCGCTCCGACGTTACGCAAGACCGGCGGCCATGCCGTTGACTTGTTCCGTCCATCGATGGAGATCTCGGCGAAGATGGGCGTGCTACCCCGTATCGAGGCGCTCGCCACCGGAACCGATACGATGACGGTGCATCGCGAGGGTCGGCGGCGACCCATACGCGTCGATCTGACCAAGCTCACCGGTGCCGCGTCCGATCGGCACGTGGAGATCATGCGCGACGATCTGAGCGAGGTGTACTACGACGCCGGCCGCGACGATGTGGAGTATGTGTTCGGCGACTCGATCACGGCGATCTCCCCCGACGGCGAGGCGACGTTCGAGCACGCGCCGCCACGCAGGTTCGACATCGTGGTCGGCGCCGACGGGTTGCACTCCAACGTCCGTCGCCTGGTTTTCGGTGACGAGGCGGGGCTCACCCGGTTCATCGGCGGGCATTTGGCAGTGGTGTCAGCGCCAAAGACGATGGCGTACCACAACGAAATGCTCGGTCATCTCGGTGTCGGTCGCTTGGCAGCGGTCTATACCGGAGATCACCTGGACGATGCGCGCATTGTGTTCATGTTCCGCAGCAAGCACGAACTCGATTACGACTATCGAGATACCCTGCGACAGAAGCAATTACTGCGTGACGCATTCGACGGAATGCACCCGCAGGTGGACGGTTGGCTAGCGGAAATCGACCGCACGCCCGCGTTCTATTTCGACTCGATCACCCAGCTGCAGATCGACACCTGGTCGCGGGGCCGGGTCACGCTCGTCGGCGACGCCGGATATTGCCCCGGGCCCGCGGTGGGCGGCAGCACCAGCCTCGCCGTGATCGGCGCCTACGTGCTGGCCGGCGAGCTTGCCCAAGCAGGCGGAGATCACGAGCGTGCGTTCACCGCTTACCAGCGGGAGATGGCCGAGAGTGTAAGTCGCAGCAGGGCATTCGCGCGCGGAGCGGCCAAGACCATCATCCCCGGCTCTCGCGCCGCAGTGTGGGCGTTGAGCCGAGGCCTCCAGCTGGTGTCGCTGCTACCCGCGTCGCTCACCACGGCACTCGCGAAGCTGAACACCAAGGGTTTACGGATGTACGACTCGATGCGGGTTCCGGACTACACCATGCAGTAGCCGGCGAGCGCCGACGCCGAGAGCATCGCGATTGGCCCGGAGCCCCGCCCTCGCAGAGCTTTAATCAGCTACCGCCAAGGAATACCTTGGAGTCATGGCTTCTCGGCACACGTTGTTTCGGGTCTTCTACGCGATCGGGTTTACTCCGTGGGACGGTCATCCGCAGTCGGCGGCACTGCGCGAACTCATTGAGGGAACCGATGCGCTGCCCCCAGGATCGGCACTCGACGTCGGATGCGGCACCGGAGATTCGTCGATTTACTTGGCCCAACGCGGATGGCAAGTCAGCGGGGTTGACTTCACGCCGAAGGCGCTCGACAAAGCCCGCGCCAAGGCCCGCACAGCAGATGCTGCGGTCGACTTCGTCCACGCTGACGTCACGCACTTGAGTCAGGCCGGAATCACTGGCCCCTTCCAGGTGATCGTGGACAACGGCTGCTTTCACGGCATGAGCGACGGCGATCGTGACCGCTATGTCCAAGAGATCAGCGCGGTCGCCGCCCCGGGCGCACGGTTGCTGATGATCGCCTTCAAACCCAGTGGCCGTTTCGGACCGGCAGGAGTCGATCAAACGGAGATCGAGCGCCGCTTCACACCTACATGGGCGCTGATTTCGGCGACCGATGAACCGCGGTGGACGGCTGTAAACCGGATCGGGGCACGATTCACCGCGCGTAGTTACGTGTTGCAGCGCCACACCTGACGACCGGTGAAGCCTTCGGTGGAGTGATGTCATCTCGAAACATGTTGTTCCGTGCGATGTACCGAGTCGGTTTCACACCGTGGGATGGCCATCCACTTGCGAAAAGCCTGCACGACCTCATCGAGGGCAACGGCTCGCCCGCCCTGCCGGCGGCGACCGCGCTAGATATCGGCTGCGGCACCGGCGACGCGTCGATCTATTTGGCGCAGCACGGGTGGCAAGTGACCGGTGTCGACTTCGTGCCGAGGGCGCTGGCCAAGGCACGTGCCAAAGCACAAGCCCGCCGGGTCTCCGTCAACTTCGTCGAGGCCGATGTCACCCGCCTCAGCTCGGCCGGCGTGGGGACCGGGTTTGCGTTGATCGTCGACAACGGTTGCTTGCATAACCTGACCGACAACGACCGCGACGCGTATGTCCGCGAGGTCAGCGCGGTGGCAGCGCCGCACGCGCGGCTGCTAATCGGCGGGCTTGATCCTGGTGAGCAATTTGGCGTCCAGGGCATCACTCAAGCCGAGATCGAACGCCGCTTCACTCCCGCGTGGACGCTACTGTCCAGTGGCGACGCACCGGAAATGGAGCGCTTCGGCAAGGGCCACTACTCCCTCTTGTCCCTCTTGCAACCCCGCGACGCCTAACCGGTTGCAACGACACACTTCTCGTAGTGGCAATGGTTCAAAGGCTCGGCGCCACAGCCGCTTAGCTCAGCGAGTCCGGCGGCAGGAAGCGGTCGCCGTACTTGGCCGCCAGCTCACGAGCCCGGGCCACGAAGGCTTCCTTACCGATGCCGCGCGCACCTTGGTAGCCGACGATGAATTGCGCGCTACCACCGGTGTACGGCGGGAAGCCGATGCCCATGATCGAGCCGATGTTCGCGTCGGCCGTCGAGGTCAACACGTTCTCGTCAAGGCACTTCTGGGTTTCCAGCGCCTCGGCGAACAGCATCCGGTCGATCATGTCCTGCAGCGGCGGCTCCGAACTGCCGGACTTGAACGTCTCCCGCAGTCCCGGCCAAAGCCGGGTGCGCTTGCCGTCGACATACTCGTAAAAGCCCGCGCCCTTCAAGCGGCTGGGCCGGCCGATCTCGATCATCTTCTCCACGACGGCCTCTGCCGGGTGCGGCTCGTAGTGACCGCCGGCGTCCTCGACGCCCTTACGGCTGGCGAGGGCGATCTTGTGCATCAGCTCCAGGTTGAGCTCGTCGGACAGCTGCAGCGGCGGCGCCGGGTAACCGGCCTGAGAACCGGCGTGCTCGATGCTGGCCGGCTCCACACCCTCACCCAGCATCGCCAGCGCCTCGTTCACGAAGGTGCCGATGACGCGGCTGGTGAAGAAGCCGCGGCTGTCGTTCACGACGATCGGGGTCTTGCCGATGGCCAGCGTGTAGTCGAACACCCGGGCCAGCGCCTCGTCAGAAGTCTTCTCGCCCTTGATGATTTCGACCAGCGGCATCTTGTCGACCGGTGAGAAGAAGTGGATGCCGATGAAGTCCTCCTGCCGCTTCACGCCGGTCGCCAGACCGGTGATCGGCAGCGTCGAGGTGTTCGACCCGAGCAACGCGTTGGGTTCGACGATGTCCTCGATCTCCTGGAACACCTTGTGCTTGAGGTCCTGGTTCTCGAACACCGCCTCGATCACGAAGTCGACACCCTTGAAGTCGGCGGCGTCAGCCGACGGCGTGATGCGATCCAACAGCGCCTTGCTCTTTTCTTCGGTGGTCTTGCCACGCTGAAGTGCTTTGGCCTCAAGCTTTTCCGAGTAGCCCTTGCCCTTCTTCGCAGCCTCGATGTCGACATCCTTGAGCACGACATCGAAGCCGGCCTTGGCCGACACGTAGGCGATACCGGCGCCCATCATGCCCGCACCCAGCACACCGATCTTGTTGATCTTGACCGGCGCAATGCCGTCTGGGCGCGAACCGCCGCCGTTGATGTGCTGCAGGTCGAAGAAGAACGCCTGGATCATGTTCTTGGCGACCTGGCCGGTGACCAACTGGGTGAAGTAGCGGCTCTCGATCCGGCTGGCCGTGTCGAAGTCCACCTGCGCGCCCTCGACGGCCGCGTCCAGGATGGCCCGCGGCGCGGGCATCGGCGCACCCTTGAGCTGCTTCTTCAGCAACGCCGGGAACGACGGCAGGACGCCGGCCAGCGCCGGGCTGGACGGAGTGCCGCCAGGCATCTTGTAGCCCTTGGCATCCCACGGCTGGGTGTGCGATTCGGGGTTGGCCTTGATCCACGACTTGGCGGCGGGCACCAGTTCCTCGACCGAGTCGACAAGCTCGTCGACGAGCCCGATTTCCTTGGCCTTGTCCGGCTTGAACCGAGTGCCCTGCGACAGGATGTTCATGAACGCGTTTTGGATTCCGAACATTCGCACGGTGCGGGTCACCCCGCCGCCGCCGGGCAGCAGGCCCAGCGTCACCTCGGGCAGGCCGACGACGAGGCCCTTGACGTCGGCGGCGATGCGGTGGTGACAGGCCAGCGCGATCTCCAGGCCACCGCCGAGTGCGGCGCCGTTGATGGCGGCCACCACCGGCTTGCCCAGGGTCTCCAGGGCACGCAAGTCACGCTTGACCGACTCGACGGTGTCGAACGCCTCGCCGGCGTTCTCGGGGCCGAGTTTGATCATGCCCTTCAGATCACCGCCGGCGAAGAAGGTCTTCTTCGCACTGGTGATGACCACGCCCGTGATCGAATCCTTCTCCGCGACAAGGCGTTCGACAGCCCTGTGCATGGACTCGGCGTAGTGCTCGTTCATCACGTTGGCCGAGCCGGTCGGGTCGTCAAGCGTCAAAGTTACGATGCCGTCGGCATCCTTGTCCCACTGAATCGTGTTCTCTGCCATGGTCTTAAACCCTTAAACCCTTAAACCCTCTCGATGATGGTGGCGACACCCATGCCGCCGCCGATGCACAGCGTGATCAGCGCGCGACGCGCATTGCGGCGCTCGAGCTCGTCGACCATGGTGCCGGTGATCATGGCGCCGGTGGCGCCCAGCGGGTGGCCCATCGCGATGGCGCCACCGTTGACGTTGAGCTTCTCGTCCGGAATGTTGAGGTCCTTCTGGAACTTCAGCACCACCGACGCGAACGCCTCGTTCAGCTCGAACAGGTCGATGTCCTCGATCGTCATGCCCGCGCGGTCGAGCACCTTGCGGGTGGCCGGAGTCGGGCCGGTCAGCATGATGACCGGGTCCGAGCCGCTGGTGGCGGTGGCGACGATGCGCGCCCGCGGGGTCAGGCCCTGCGACTTGCCGGCCGACTCGGAGCCGACCAGCACCAGCGCGGCGCCGTCGACGATGCCGGAGCTGTTGCCGCCGGTGTGGACGTGGTTGATCTTCTCGACGGCGTGGTACTTCGTCAGCGCCACGTCGTCGAAGCCGCCCATCTCACCGATGCCGTCGAACGCGGTCTTCAGCTTGCCCAGGCCTTCCAGCGTGGTGTCGGGCCGCATGTGCTCGTCGTGGTCGAGGATGAGCAGACCGTTCTGGTCACGCACCGGCACGACCGACTTCGCGAAGTAGCCGCCCGACCAGGCTTCGGCGGCCTTCTCCTGGGACCGCAACGCGTAGGCGTCGACGTCCTCGCGGGAGAAGCCCTCGATGGTGGCGATCAGGTCGGCGCCGATGCCCTGCGGCACGAAGCCGATCTGGTAATTGGTCTCCGGGTCGGTCGCCCACGCGCCGCCGTCCGAGCCCATCGGAACGCGGCTCATCGACTCCACACCGCCGGCCAGCACCAGGTCGTCCCAGCCGGAACGCACCTTCTGCGCGGCGGTGTTGACGGCTTCCAGACCCGACGCGCAGAACCGGTTCAGCTGCACGCCACCAGTGGTTTCCGGCAAGCCCGCGGCCAGCACCGCGGTCCGGGCGATGTCCCCGCCCTGATCGCCGACCGGGGACACGACGCCGAGGATCATGTCGCTGATCAGGGTTTCGTCGAGGTCGGGGAAACGCCTGCGCAGTTCGTCGACTAGTCCGACGACCAGGTTCAGCGGCTTGACCTCGTTCAACGATCCATTGCGCTGCTTGCCGCGCGGCGTGCGGATGGCCTCGTAGATGAAGGCTTCTTCGGACATGGGTGATTCTCTTTCCGATTGGTTCAACGGCGGATTTTCGGATCTGTCCTTAGGACGCTAGTCCTCTGCCCGCCACCCTAACAGGCTGCCCGATCAACCTGTTGGTTGGGCCGCCAGGTCGACGCCGAACGTCCGGCTGGCCGCCAGGTCGACGTCGAACGTGCGGCTGGCCGCCAGGTCGACGTCGAAAATGCGGCTGGACGCACTCTCGGTGGCGAGCCTTAAGCTCGACGGCCATGACGGTGTCGCGACTGCAGCCCTATGCCACCACGGTGTTCGCCGAGATGTCGGCGCTGGCGGCCCTGGTCGGCGCGGTGAACCTCGGGCAGGGCTTCCCCGACGAAGACGGGCCGCCGGCCATGCTGAAGGCCGCCCAAGTCGCCATCGCCGAGGGCGTCAACCAGTATCCGCCGGGAATCGGCGTCGCGGCGTTGCGCGAAGCGGTCGCCGCCCAGCGCAAGAGGCACTTCGGGGTCGACTACGACCCGGACACCGAGGTGCTGGTGACGGTCGGGGCCACCGAGGCCATCGCGGCGGCGGTGATCGGCTTGGTCGAGCCCGGCTCCGAGGTGATCTTGATTCAGCCGTTCTACGACTCCTACTCCCCTGTGGTGGCGATGGCCGGGGCGAAGCGGGTCATCGTGCCGCTGGTGCCCGACGGCCTTGGCTTTGCGCTCGACACCGACGCCTTGCGGCGTGCCGTCACGCCGCGCACCAAGGCGGTGATCGTGAACTCGCCGCACAACCCCACCGGCACGGTGCTCAGCGCGGCCGAACTGACCGCCATCGCGCAGATCGCGGTGGCCGCCGACTTGCTGGTCATCACCGACGAGGTCTACGAGCATCTGGTGTACGACGCCCACCAGCACCTGCCGCTTGCCGCTTTCGACGGGATGGCCGAGCGGACGATCACGATCTCGAGCGCGGCGAAGATGTTCAACTGCACCGGCTGGAAGATCGGATGGGCTTGCGGGCCAAAAGAACTCATTCTGGGTGTGCGGGCGGCCAAACAGTATTTGAGTTACGTCGGCGGCGCGCCGTTTCAGCCCGCGGTGGCGGATGCGCTGAACACCGAGGACGACTGGGTGGCCGCGCTGCGAACTTCTTTGCAGGACAGGCGTGATCGGCTGGCACGCGGGTTGGCCGAGGTTGGCTTTCGGGTACATCACAGCTCGGGCAGCTACTTCCTGTGCGCCGATCCGCGTCCGTTGGGTTACGACGACAGCACCGCGTTCTGCGCCGCGCTACCGGAACGAGTCGGGGTTGCCGCGATCCCGATGACAGCGTTCTGCAACCCCGCCGGCGCAGACGCTGAGGAGTGGAATCACTTGGTGCGGTTCACTTTCTGCAAGCGGGACGACACGCTCGACGAGGCGATCCGCCGACTGGCGCTACTGCGGGATCGAGCGATCTGAACCGATGGCGATCATGACCCGCTGCCGCAATCCCTCGGTCGCGGCATAGAGAATTTTCTTGCGCGCCCGATTCACCAGGAACTCTGGAATCGGCGCCGACGGCTCGAGGGTGATCTCGAATCGCAGCCGCGTGGTGTCTTCGGTTTCGCGCTGCAATGTGTACTCGACATGCTGGGCATGCTGCTGCAGTGTCTTGTCGGCATCCCACACCAGCCAGTCCGGCCCCCAGTGGTATTCGAGCACCTCGGTGTCGGTGATGCCGACAATCCGGACCGTGACCTTCACATGATGCGGGCGACCGTCGGGATAGCTGTCGATGACTTCGGCGCGTTTATGAACCGAGGACCAGGACGGCACCGAGCCGACGTCGGCCAGCGCCTCCAGGATCACCTCCGGCGGCGCGTCGATGACAATCTCTCGCGATGCTTGTACTGCCACTGAATTCAAGTTAGCTCTGCCGACCACGCTGCACGGCTTTTTCGACCGAGTAACCGTGGAGCGAGTGACGGGATTCGAACCCGTGTGTACGGCTTTGCAGGCCGCTGCCTAGCCGCTCAGCCACACCCGCACAAGGTCCTACCATGCCAGCGCCGACCGCCGACGGGCCACCGTTTTGCTCGACGCGATCGCTATCTCGGCTAATCGGAACGTATGAGGCCCATGACTTGCTCGCGCAGCCCCTTGGTCGCGGCTTCCAACACGATTTTGCTGGCCCGCTTCACGACGAAGGCGGGAACCGGCCCCGACGGTTCGACGGTGATGTCGAAGCGCACCCGTGTCTTATCGAGACCCACCCGCTGCAGGTTGTACTCCACGTGTTGCCCGCGCTGTTGGAAGGTGTCGTCGGCGTCCCACACCACCCACGTGGGCCCCCAGTGATACTCCAAGATCTCGTTGTCGACGAGTCCGAAGATCTTGATCGTGGCCTTCACGTGATGAGGCCGACCGTCGGCGTACCAGTCAAGAACCTCGATCTGCTTGTGCACCGGTGACCACGACGACAACGCGCCGACATCGGCCAGCGCCTCCAGGATCACCTCCGGCGGCGCGTCGATGACAATCTCTCGCGATGCTCGTACGGCCACTACCTCAAAGCTAGCAAGCCGGACCGCTTATCGGGCTGATTACCAGCCGATTTCGTCCAGCGGTGTCGTCGCGGGCGGCGGTGGCCCGACCGGTCCGGCCGCGGTGCGGGAGAACCGCGGCGCAGGCGCCGCCTGGTCGACGCCGTTGGCGCTGATCACCGTCGAGCGGGCGGCCAGGTGTGGATCCGCGGCGGCCTCGCTCCACGTCAACACCGGAGTGACACACGCATCGGTGCCGTCGAATATCTCCGACCACTCGTCGCGGGTCTTGCCGGCGAAGCGCGCGGTGAAAACCTCGAACATCCGCGGATACGAACCGATATCGAGCTGACCTGGCACCTCGTCGGCGGACAGCCCCAATCCGGCCAGCAGTTCGGCGAAGAACTGCGGCTCGATTGCGCCCACCGCCATGTACTTACCGTCAGCGGTCTCGTAGCAGCGATAGAACGGCGCGCCGCCGTCGAGCAAGAATGCTTCCCGTTCGTCGCGCAGGGCGCCGGTCGACTTCATCGTCCACATCATCTGCGCAAGCACGCTGACACCGTCGACCATCGCGGCGTCCACCACCTGACCGACCCCAGACCGCTCCCGCTCGTAGAGCGCGGCCACGATGCCCAGCAGCACGAACATCGAACCGCCGCCGAAGTCGGCGACCAGATTCAACGGCGGCATCGGCGGCCGGTCCCGGTAGCCCAGCGCCGACAGTGCCCCGGTCGACGACAGGTAGTTGATGTCGTGGCCGGCGGTGCTGGCGCGTGGCCCATCCTGTCCCCATCCGGTGATGCGCGCGAAGATCAGCCGCGGGTTGACCACCGCGCAGTCGTCGGGGCCGACGCCAAGTCGCTCGCAGGTGCCCGGCCGGAAGCAGTCCAACAACACATCGGCCTTGGCGACCAAATCCAGCAGCGCCTGCGGCTGCGTCTTGACATCCAAGTCGACGATCCGCTTTCCGCGGTGCAGCAGGTCGCGGTCCTCGGCCGGCATCGTCAGTCCCGGTCGGTGGCGACCCGCTGCGCCCGGCTTCGCCGCGCTTCCGATCGCCACGCCCGGTCGGTGGCGACCCGCTGCGCCCGGCTTCGCCGCGCTTGCGATCGCCACGCCGCCGGGACGACGCACGCGCACCACGTCGGCGCCCAAATCCGCGAGCACCATTGCCGCGTGCGGGCCCGGTCCGATGCCGCCGAGTTCGATGACGCGCACGCCGGCAAGTGGCCCGGTCAAGCGTTACCCTTCTTCACCTTGAGGACCCGGTTGCGCAGCTCCTTGGTCGCAGAATCGATGGTCCCCTTGATCGCGCGCTTGAGCACGAAGCCGGGCAGTGGAACGTTCGGATCGACTCTGATCTCCATCTTGACCAGGGTGGCCTCTCCCTTTGCGCCACCCTGTGGCACCAGTGTGTACTTGCCGTCCTGCGATTTCTGCTGGCCCGAGCTCACCAGCGTCCAGGTCACCTCGTTGCCGCTCCAGGTGTAAGCCACCACCTGTTCATCCGTGATGCCCGCGGTCCTGACCTTCATCTTGACTTTGCTGGGCCGCCCGTCGTCTCCGGTTTCGAGGATTTCCGCGCTCTGATGGGGTTCCGACCACTGCGGCATCGCTTCGAAGTCAGCGATGACGTCCAGGATCTCCTCGGGGCTTGCTTCGATGACGATGTCGCGGGATTCCGTGATTGCCATGTTCGGACGATAGCGAGGCAGCGCCGCGGGCAGGGCGCTTTCGACCGCAGACGCGTACCGTCATCCCCGTGACTGCTGCTGTTCCGGGCCCCACGGATCCGGCCTACACCGTCGGTGACTATCTGCTTGACCGCCTGGTCGAACTCGGCGTTTCCGAAGTCTTCGGTGTTCCCGGCGACTACAACCTCGAATTTCTCGATCACATCGTCGCCCACCCCGACATCCGGTGGGTGGGCAACGCCAACGAACTCAACGCCGGTTA
>DATJOR010000173.1:0-2287 GCA_035506875.1 Mycobacterium sp. | reverse complement strand
CGAGGCGCCCAAACGCGTCCCCGCCCTACCGAGCCAGGTCACCCGGCCAGCCATACTAGTCCAGTGGGGCTGTGGTTCGGAACGCTGATCGGATTGTTTTTGCTGATCGCGCCGGGGGCAATCGTCGCACGAATCACCCAGTTGACTTGGCCGGTCGCCGTCGCAGTTGGCCCGGCGCTGACCTACGGCGTGGTGGCTCTGGCGATAATCCCGTTCGGCGCGCTCGGAATCCCTTGGAACGGTTGGACAGCGCTGATTGCGCTGGGCGCGGTATGCCTGCTGATGACGGGTTTGCAGCGGCCGCTCGCCCGCTACCGCGACAGGGAGTCTGAAGCCGCGGGCATCAACGGCTGGCCCGCGCTGACGGTGGCCGCCGGTGTGCTGCTCGGCGGTCTGCTGATCGTGTGGGCGGCCTACCGCGGTATCACGCATTGGCAGTCAATTCCCAGCACCTGGGACGCAGTCTGGCATGCCAACGAAGTGCGCTTCATCCTCGACACCGGCCAGGCGTCATCCACCCACATGGGCGAATTACGCAACGTCGAAACCCACCAACCGCTGTACTACCCGTCGGTGTTTCACGCGCTGACCGCGGTGTTCTGTCAGCTCACCGGGGCGGCGCCCACCACCGGCTACACCCTGAGTTCGGTCGCCGCGTCGGTCTGGCTGTTTCCGTCCAGTGCGGCGGTGCTCACCTGGTTTCTGCTGCGGCGGATAACCACCACATGGCTCGCGGCGGGGGCGGCGGCCACGGCGGCGGCGCTGTCGGCGTCGTTCACGTCGGTGCCCTACGTCGAGTTCGGCGTCGCCGCGATGCCGAACCTGGCAGCCTACGGGGTCGCGATCCCGACATTCGTGTTGATCACCTCGACATGTCAACATCGCGACCGCATCCCGGCGGCCGTGCTGGCACTCGTCGGCATTCTGTCGGTACACCTCACCGGCGGATTCGTCGTCATCTTGTTCCTGTTGGCCTGGTGGCTTTTCGACGCGAGGCGGCATCCGGTGCGCGGACGGTCGGCCGACCTGCTGACCCTGGCCCTGGTGGCCGTGCCGACGGCGGCGATATTGGCGCCGCAATTCATCGGTGTGGCCCACCAGGCCGACATCATCGCCGGGCACGCATTCCCTAGCTTCAAGACCGTCAAGCAGGGCGTCATCGATGCGCTCTTCCTGCACACCCGCCACCTCAACGACTTCCCGATCCAGTACGGCCTGGTCGCGCTGAGCGCCATCGGCATGGCGATCCTGGTCTACAAGCGAATCTGGTGGCCGCCGGTGCTCTGGCTGGTGCTGACCGTGGCGACCATCTACTCGGGAGCGCCGTTCCACAACCCGGTCGGCGCCGCGATCGAGTTGTTCAGCCAGTTCTTCTACAACGATCCGCGACGGCTCACGGCCGTGGTGACGATGCTGGTGACGCCGATGGCCGGGATCGCGGTATTCGCGATGGTGGTGGCCGCGGTGGCCGTTGCTAAGCGATTCGTCAAAGCACCTGCGGCCGTGTGGGTTTCGGTCACAGTGCTGCTGCTGGTCATGACCACCGTGCTCACCGGCCGGCACTATCTCTACCGGCACCTGGTGCTGTTCGGCGACAAATACGACTCGGTGATCATCAACCAGAAGGACCTCGACGCGATGGCTCACCTGGCCACCCTGCCCGGTGCCCGGGACACGCTTATCGGCAACTCCAACGTCGACGGCACCGCATGGATGTACGCGGTCGCCGACCTGCACCCGCTGTGGACCCACTACGACTACCCACGGCAGACGGGCCCTGGCTATTACCGCTACATCTTCTGGGCCTACGCCGACGCCGACGCGCGACCGGGGGTGCCCGATGAGGTGCGGGCACTGGTACCCGAAGCTATCCGGGCGCTCAATATTCGTTACGTCCTGACCAGCGCACCGACGGTCCGGGGGTTCAAGGTGCCCGACGGACTAGTGTCAATAGACCAATCGAAGTGGTGGACGAAGATCTACGACAATGGTGAAGCCTGGATCTACGAGTGGCGTGGCGCTCCGACGGCTCCCAAACCGTGACAAGAGGTGAAGAGGATTGAGTAACGGCAACGGCAATGACGACGACGACATCGAAATCATCGGTGGCCTCGACCCGAGGCTGGCGGCGGCCGCGAAAGACGACGACTCCGACGACCGGTCGCTGACCGACCTCGTCGAGCAGCCGGCCAAGGTGATGCGGATCGGCACGATGATCAAGCAGCTGCTCGAGGAAGTGCGGGCGGCGCCGCTGGACGACGCCAGCCGCAACCGGTTGCGTGAGATC
>DATJOR010000172.1:0-19660 GCA_035506875.1 Mycobacterium sp. | reverse complement strand
GGCTGCGCCTGCGTCCGCTCCAACACCAGCGCGAGCGCGACGGACGAAGTGGGTACTCACACTGCTGATCGTGGTGGCGGTCCTCGCGGTCTTGTTCCTCATCGGCAAGATTGGCTACAACACCGGTTTGACTTCCCGATCGTCGTCAACTACTAATGCCGGCAGCGCAGCGCCGCTTGCTGGTATCGGGCAGGAAGTTCGCGACGGCAACTTCGGGTTCGTTGTGACGTCCGTCGACGTGTCAAAAACCGCCAGCGACCCTAGCATTCAGTTCGAGATCGTGCCGAAACAAGGCGAATTCGTTAACGTGCACCTCACCGTGAGCAACGTCGGTGAGCGGCCGCAGAGCTTTTTCGCGTATAAGCAGACGCTGCAAACCGGCGCCAATCAATTCAGCTCCAACAACGAAGCCACTATGTGGAAGCAGGGAATGACCGCACAAATCAACCCAGGAAACAGCATTCAGGCTGTGGTGTCGTTTGACGTGCCGCCGGGCACCCCGACCGACGGGGTGCTCACAGTGCACGGCTCGCTCTCCTCGGGCGGCGCGAAGATCAGATTGCGTCAGCCCGGGCAATAGTCAACCTGCGCTTCACGTTCCCTGGCTTGCGGCGTCAAATCGTGTAGGGAGCGATCAGAGTGGTGGCACCCAACACCGCCAACCCGATCACGAACGCGACGATCGTAAAGCCCATCACCTGACGGATATTGAGTTTCGCGATCGCAAGCAACGGCAGCAACCAGAACGGCTGGATCATGTTCGCGACCCCCTCGCCGACGGCGACCGCCATGGAGATCAACCCGAGATAGGCCGGCGAGCGCTGACCGAGCGCCAGCGCCGAGTCGACCGCGATCGGTCCCTGCACGGCCCAGTGCCCGCCGCCGGACGGCACGAAAAGGCTGATGACCAATGAGGCGATGAAGGTCAGGAACGGCAAGTGTACTGCGTCGCACCGTTCACGACTGCCTGGGCCAGCAGCGTCTGCAGCGGCTTAGCCCCGGTGGCCGCGTGCGAGGGCAGGTAACCCAGCAGGCCAACCAGGCCGCCGTATAGCGGATATTGCAGGAGCAGTGGACCAGACACTTTCGCGGCGCCGGTGAACGCCCGGATGAACCGGATCGGCGTGCGGTGCAGCAACGCACTCGTGATCGTGAATAACATGATCATCGATGCGATGTTCAGCGCGAAACCGCTTATGCAGAAATAAGCAATGCCCGCGGCGAACACGAGGACATTCAGGATCCACAGATTTTCCAGCCATTCAGCAAACGTTTTCTTGCCTTCGAGGTTCACCTCCGGCTGGTCCTGGTCTTCGAACACCGCGGGATCGGGCGCAAGGCTCTGCGCCGGCTCCATGCGCCAGATCGCGAGCGCAAGCAGCGCCAGCACAACGATCACCGACAGCCAGCTGTAGGGCTGGAAGACCGTCAACCTCAGCGGCACCGTGATTCCAGTCAGTTTGTGGATCAAGTTAATTGGGCTGCCGGTGTCCGTATTAGCTAGCGCAATCGAAGACGAGAGTCCCTGCGTCCAGATGATGAAGCCCATGAACGCCGCCGCGATGAGGTACCCGAAATGCGCGTCGCTAAAGCGCTTTGCGACCTGCCGGGCGACCAGCGCGCCGGCTACCAGGCCGAGTCCCCAGTTCAGCAGGGCAAGGACGGCGCTCACACCGAAACAGAGCAGGGCTCCCTGGACCTGGTTTATCGGCTTGCTGGCGATGTGGACAATGACCCGCTTCAGGACCGGCGCCTCGGCGAGCGTATAGCCGGTCACGAGGATCAGGACCATCTGGAAGGCGAACGTGAAGATGTTCTGCGATCCCCACACACCGCCATACCAGGCCTTGAGCATGCCGCTGGGCGAGGCGCCGTTCACTCGAAGGGCGCCCAGGGCGGCGACGATGAGGGTGAGGATGACGGCGAACAGATATGGGTCGGGCATCAGCCGTTCGACATACCGGACACACATCGCGGTGAGGGATTGCATGACGCCGCGGCGTTCGGGTTTGCGTTGTTCGCCTGCGGGCGTTGGCTGTTCGAGCTGGGCCTCGGGTGCTCCGCTCGTACCCGTTGCGTCGGCGCCGGTCGCCCCATGGCCGACGCTCCTGGACCGCGGATCTTCGCTTATCGCCAACGGCGGTTTCCGCCTCCGTTAGGCGCGCGGGGAAGACGAAGATGTAGATGAAGATGGGGATGTCGGCTCCGTCAGGTTGACCGATACTCCTTGAGAAGATACCGACTCGTGCAGCACGATCTGCGTCGGTTTCGTACCGGGCGGCACGTCGAATGCCAGCTTGACGCTCACCTGAAGACCTGGGTTGATGTTATTGACTTCTTCCAAGAACGGGGGGTCCATGAAGTCCGCGGAGTACTCGCGCCCGGCTTTGTCCTTCAACTTCTGCGCGGACATCACGAAAAACTGCGCCTCTGTGCCGACGTTCCTGACTGCCACCGACACGACGTCGAAGACGCCTTGGGCACGTGTTTGGCCGAACGTCGGGGAGGTGTCGACTTGAGTGACGATGAACGCGAACTTTCCGTCAATGACTTCCTGCCCCAGCCCAGCCTTTGTGGAGGTGTGGTGAAACAAGCCGCACGATGCGAGGAACGCTGCGACCGGGACCATGAGCAATGCGGCGAGCCTGCCGCTGCAAAAGGACACGGGCTAAGAGTATTCGGTGTTTCTGCGGCAGTGTCAGCTTCTAGGTTAGTTCGTTCCTTATTAACCTGGGGGACAAGTGGTAGCAGCTTTCTATCCCGTCAACCCGACACGTTTACGGGTCGAGATCTCGGCGCCACCGTCCCGACTGCCAGGCACGCCAAGAACTCTCAGCGGACGCGCCCGGGACGCTCCAGCAGGCTGCAGCCCTCAGTCAGTGCCGGCGGGCGGTGTGTCCATCTGGTCCCGATATAAACCGCGGACCGGGTCGCCAACGTTAGCCGGAACAGGCATCACACTGGCATCTCCAATTTCTCTCATCCAGCGCGGTGCGTAAATCGTTACGATTCGTTGCCTTTCCGTCGCCGTCGTTGCCCAACGTGGCCTTGGCCGCTAGCGATTTCGACCGCCCCGCTGCACGATCCAGATGCTTAACACGACAGAGGCGATGACGGCGATGCTGAGGAGAATCGTGCTTGTCATCGCACTAATGTATCGACGACGAGCGAACTGGTCGTCCGCGGCGCCCCGCTCGGACCCGTTATAGCGGTACGGACTTTCGAGGAGGTCGAGTTGGAAATCGGGGACACCGCATTCGACGTCGCCGATCGGCTGGCGATCATCAACATGTTTGGCGCCTACGCCTACACCTACGACGAGAACCACCTGGACGACTTTCGCGAGTTATTCACCGACTCACCGGACCTTGTCGTGCAACATGAGGACCGCTCGCTGTCGCAGGACGTCGACACCGTGATGAGTCTTCTCGCTGCGAGGAAGGCGGCGTTCCAGGCCGAGAACAACCAACGCCGCCACGCATTGAATTCTTTTTGGTTCACCCACCAAGACGCCCACAAGGCCGCGGGGCGTTGTTATGTCCAGGTATTCGCCATTCGTGACGCCGGGCCACCCTCTCCGGAACTGACCGGTTGCTACGAGTTCACCGCGGTCAAGCAGCACGGTGTCTGGAGGTTCAGTCGGTGGGTGTTGCGGGTCGACCAGGCCAACGTATGAGCCCCGCTGGGCCAAAACATTTAGGAACCATTCGAGGAATTTGTCGGACAAGTCTGTCCCTGAGGACTATCTTGCGGCTACCTTACAAATGCCTAAGAAACCCTCAGAGTCTCCTAGGAGCCGACGATGGCTCAGCGCTCGAGCAGGCGGAATCGTCGGTCGCGTGAGGACACGGCGCGCCGGCGACGACGTGTGGTCGGTCTCGGCGCGGCTGCCGGGGCGTTTCTGGCTGCGGCGACGACCCCGCTGGCCAACGCGCCGGCCGCCCATGCCGACGCGTTTGATCTGATCCTCGAGCCGATGATCAATTCCATCGCCGGTTCGCTGGCCAGTCTTGACGCGGTGTCGGGTCTGGATCCCGTGGCCGGTCTCGCGTCGCCCGCCGCTGATCTCGCCGCGAGCAGCACGAATCTTGGTGCGAATGCAGCAGATTCGGCGCTGGCGTCGGCGTCCGATCCCACTCCTGCCGCGAGTTCCTTCGACACGATGCTTCAGACCCTCGCGCAAGAGTGGATCAGTAGCTCATATGGTGCGGCCTACGACACTCAGCTCAACACGTTATGGCACGACCTTGGCGGCAGCGGCATCCTGATCGGCAACGGCGCTAACGGAACGCCGGACTCAACGTTGGCAGCGGCCAATGGTGAGGCCGGCGGGTTGTGGTTCGGCAACGGCGGCAATGGCGCCACCGATGCGCTCGGCCAGGGTGGTACCGGCGGGGCTGGCGGGATGATCGGTAACGGTGGCGATGGCGGGGCCGGCGCCGACGGCGGTGCCGGTGGGAACGGTGGGAGTGCCGACCTGATCGGTAACGGCGGCGACGGTGGGGCCGGCGGCGACGGCGTCGACGGCGCGGCGGGCAGCACAGGGGCGGCGGCCACGGCCAGCAGCTCCGCCGGCATCGGCGGCAACGGCACCGCAGGCGAAGCAGGCGGCGCAGGCGGCAACGGCGGCGACGGCGGGTCGATATCCGGTAACGGTGGCGACGGTGGCGTCGGCGGCGACGGCGGCACGGGCGGCGCCGGCGCGGAGGGCGGCGCCGGCTATGGCACCGGCCCCGGCGGCAGCGGCGGTGAGGGCGGCGTCGGCGGCGCAGGCGGCCAGGGCGGTAGCGGCGGCACGGGCATCAACGGTGCCGGTGGCAACGGCGGTGCCGCCGGCTCGGGCGGCGACGGCGGTGACGGCGGCGGCCCCGGTGTCGGCGCTAACAACTTGCAGTACGGCGTTTCCTTCGGCAGCGGCGGCAATGGCGGCTCGGGCGGCGTCGGCGGCTCGGGCGGCGACGGCACCAACTCCGGCGTTGCCGGCGGCGACGGGGGGGCCGGCGGCCAGGGCGGCGACGGTGGCGCCGCGGCCCAACACAACGGCAACACGGGCTATTACGGGTTCAACGGCAGTGGCGGCGACGGCGGTAACGGCGGCGCGGGCGGCGACGGCACCAACGGCGCCGATGGAGGCAATGGCGGGGCGGCCGGCGCGGGCGGTGCGCCCGGCAACGGCTACCACGACGCGCCCGGGATCGACGGGCCAAACGTCGTCGGGACCGGCGGAGCCGGCGGTGACGGTGGCGTCGGCGGCTCTGGCGTGAACGGCGGGAATGGTGGTGTCGGCGGCGATGGTGGCGGCGGCACCGACGGCTACATACAAGGCATGAACGGCGGCAACGGCGGCAACGGCGGCAACGGTGGCGGCGCCAGCACCGGTGGCGTCGCCGGTTCAGGCGGCGACGGCGGGAACGCCGGTAATGGCGGCAGCGCGGCCTACGTTGGCTCCGACGCCTACGGCGGCGACGGCGGCGCCGGCGGAGACGGCGGCAATGCAGGCGCCAGCGGCACCACTGCTGTTGGCGGTAACGGCGGCGATGGTGGCATCGGCGGCAGTGGCGGACCGGTCGGCTCGTCCGGCATCAACGGCGCCGGTGGCACCGGCGGTACCCCCGGGGGAACCGCCGGCACCCCCACTCTGGCGAACGTAACCGTCAATTTGACGATGAATGGTCTCAATCAACCGCTGGCGTACATCTCCGTCAACGGCGGACCGATGGAGCCGGTAATCGTTGACACCGGATCCACTGGCCTGGTGATCGAACCCCAATACGTCCCAACACAGGATCTGGGCAGCGAAGTCTATTCGGGCTCAGCGGGTTACAGCGGCGGGCTCTCGTACTCCTACGACACCTACGACACGACGGTGAGTTTCGGAAACGGCCTCGTCACCTCGCCGACCGCCGTTGACCTTGTCACTAATCAATCGACACCAGCCTTCGAGCAGTACTTTTCTTCCACTGGCGCAGTCGGCGTTTTGGGCATTGGGCCGAACAACGGCTTTCCGGGCACCAGCACTGTGATCACGTCGTTGCCGGGCACGCTTGATCAGGGTGCGCTCATCAACGAATCCCAGAACCTGCTGGAGTTCGGTCCCAACCCACTGACTAGCAGCATCACGATCGACGGTGCGCCGACCAGTGCCCTGGACGTCAAGATCGGTGACGGACCTCTCGAACACGTCGCCGTCGCGATCGATTCCGGTGGTGTGTACGGATTCCTTCCCTCGTCGGTGCTCGACACCGGTCAGACCTCCGGCACTGTCCCAGCGGGCACAGTCATTTCGGTGTACACCGGCAACGGCGAGACGCTGCTGTACTCCTACACCACGACCGCGACGAACGGGCCATTTGTCACCACCGGGAATGCGGCCAATTCCGGGTACACGCCCTTCTACCTAGGACCGGTGTACATCGCGGAAAGCCCTAGCGGCTTCGGGACGACCACCTTCGATTCCTGACCTTGTGATAGGTCGGGCCACCGGCATAGACCAGGGCACCGGCGAGCACGACGAATTTGAAGATGGCCGCGCGGCGGGCGCGGCGCGCATTGCCAGCTATATCCTTGCCCGCCAAGACATTTAAGAGCGCAACGCCCTCCACGGCGTCGGCGGCAACAGCAGGAACGACACCAAGCCAAACCGCGGCCGGGTGGCCCAGCCGGCGTCGGGCACGGTCCACCAGCAGCGCGGTCAACGCGCCATAGGCAGCCATGTAACCGAAATCGAGCTGAAGGGAACGACGGGCCGCGCGGCCGCCGTCATCACCCCACGCACTGATAATCCGTTGCGCGCGTTCGGCGTTGCCCGCCAATTCGAAGGCAATGATGCCCGGTCCACCACTGCGGTGCATTTGTCGTTCCAGTGTCAGCATCACCGACGTATAGCCGACGAAAGCCGTCACGGCCCAGGCCAGGCGATTGTTGTAAAAGCAGGTGCGCTGTGGCATAGCTACGAGGGAACCACGTTACGTGCCAAATCGGGACCGATGACTACGAATACGACGGATCTATACAAGCGATCGCGAACCGGCGGCTTCTTCGTGTTCAACAACTCCGGCTAACTCAGCGAGCGAATGCTGTGCAGGGACATGGCGCCGGCCTACAACGACATCGCGGCCTGGAACTACGCCGAACTTCCTCACGCGCTGGGCTGCCAGGGGTGGTTCACCGCACGTGTGAGCAGCTGCGGTGTGCTCGACGACGCGTCGAAGACGGCCGAAGCCCCCCGATGTACAAAAAGCTGCACGAGCACGTCGCGTCGTTCTACAACATCCACTAGGCCTCCGGTCAGCCCGACCAGAAAACGCCAAGAAACCGGCTATCACCGCGGGGGCGGGCAAAACGGGTACTCATGTTCCATGAGGTGGATCAAGGCGATCGATGACACCGGCGGTGTGAGCCGGTGAGCCAGCTGAATGAGCAGCTCGATGAGCTGGTGGCAGCTCGCGATCAGATGGAAAAACTGGTGCAGGTTATGGTCGGTATCGGTTCGGATTTGGAACTGGATGTGACGCTGGAGCGAATCGTCAACGCGGCGATGGAGCTGACTGAGGCCCGGTACGGAACCCTGGGCATTCGCGCGTCCGACGGCGCTTTGGACACCTTCGTGCACGCTGGGATCGACGACGACACAGCGCGGTGGCTCGGTGATCTGCCGGTGGGTGACGGCCTTCGCGTCGAGGATCTGACTACTCATCTGCAGGCCGTGGGGCTGCACGCACATGATCCGCCGATGCGGGCGTTGCTCGCTATACCGATCACAGTGCGGGCTGCTCACTTCGGCAACCTCTACCTGGCCGACGACCGGCCCGGCCGGGCTTTCTCCGAAACCCAAGAGAACGCGGTGCGTGCGTTGGCCTCGGCCGCGGCGGCCGCCATCGACAACGCACGACTCTTCGAGCGAGAACGCGAATCGGCTAAATGGACGAATGCCAGTCGTGAGATCACGACCGCGCTACTGTCCGGCGACCCGCAGACGGGGCCATTGCAGCTCATCGTGAACAGGGCGTTGGAACTAGCCGATGCCGAGCAGGCGATTTTGCTGGTTCCGAGCGAGTCCGGTCTGCCTGCCCACGAAGTCGACACCTTGGTCGTCGCGGCTACAGCGGGGCGATACTCGTCGGAGGTGATCGGGCAGCAGGTTCCGATGGGCGCCTCCACCACGGGCGGCGTTGCACGTCGCGGTATTCCCTTGATTACCGATTCCTTCCAGTATCCGATTGAGGGCTTCACCGACGTCGGCGAACGCTCGGCGATCGTCATGCCGCTGATCGCCGATGACGCGGTACTCGGAGTTATTGCGATCGCACGCAGCTCGCGTCAGCCCGCATTCGGCAGCGATTACCTCGACCTTGTCAGTGACTTCGCCCGCCACGCTGCAATTGCACTGGCACTGGCTGCAAGTCGCGAGCATGCGCTCAACCAGCAACTCGCCCAAGCCGACACCGTCGATGATGCACTGCGCGCCGCCGCTGAAGAGCTCCGCCGACTATGGCGGGCCCGTCGCGTCGTGGCCGTCACATTTCCTACCCACGGCCCAACCACCGCAACCGCATCTCACACGCCGGATCTGATCTCGGTCGGCGAGCCTGCACAGTGGGAAAACATGTCATCGGAAACACGCCAGATGCTGGAATCGTTGCGTGACGGCGACCTTCTCGCTCCGAATGCGACGCGTGTGGGCACGGCGGGCATCGCGGTGCAGCATCCCGACGGTGTGCTCGTCGTCTGGATTCAGTTAGGCGAAAAGCGGCCGTTCACTCTCGAGGACCAGACCTTGTTAACCGTGCTGGCAGGCCGCCTCGGCCAGGGTCTGCAGCGCGTGCACCAGGTTGACCAGCAGCGCGAAACCGCGCTGGTGCTGCAACACGCGATCCTCGGTCCCGATCATCTGCCGGACGGCTTCGCGGTGCGCTATCAGGCCGCCAGCCGTCCCCTGCAGGTCGGCGGTGACTGGTACGACGTCGTCGACCTACAGGACGGACGCATCGCGTTGATCGTCGGCGACTGTGTGGGCCACGGCCTCACCGCCGCCACCGTGATGGGACAGCTGCGCAGCGCCTGCCGCGCGTTGTTGCTCGACCGCCCCAGTCCGCGTGCCGCGCTATGCGGGCTGGACCGCTTTGCGGCACGGCTACCCGGCGCCCAATGCACCACCGCCGTCTGCGCGGTGCTGGACCCCGACACCGGTGAACTGGTGTACTCCAGTGCCGGGCATCCGCCGCCCATCCTGGTCGACGCCGACGGTGCCACCAGGACCCTCGAGGACGGCCACACCATTCCCGTTGGGCTGCGACCCGACCGCCCCCGGCCCGAGGCCCACGCGACTGTGCCGGCGGGCGGGACCCTGCTGCTCTACACCGACGGTCTGGTCGAGCGTCGCGGCAGCTCACTTGATCATGGGATCGAACGCGCCTCCGTCCTGGTAGGGGACGGCCGTACCTCCTCGTTGGATGATTTGGCGGACCAGATCATGACCCGTCTCGCGCCGAGCAGCGGCTATCAGGACGACGTTGCGGTGCTGCTTTACCGCCATCCCGGCCCGTTGGAAATCAGCTTCCCCGCCGACGTCAACGAACTCGGCCGGAGCCGCGCCGCTCTGCGCAGCTGGTTAACCCAGACCCGGGTGAATCTAGATCAAGCTCATGACATCCTCGTCGCGGCGGGCGAAGCGGTCGCCAACGCCATCGAGCACGGTCATCGACACAGTCCGGAGGGCATCATTACGCTGCGTGCGACTGCTTTGGTCGACCAGGTGCACTTGACTGTTGTTGACACCGGCTCGTGGAAAACCCCGCAACCGGTCGCGAATCAGCATCGCGGCCGCGGCATCAAGCTGATGCGAGCCCTTATGCAGGACGTTGCCATCCACCCTGACGCGGGCGGGACAACGGTTCATTTGTCCGCGAGGATCACCTGATGTCCACACTGCTTACTCTCGACACCGCGCGCAGCGACGACGGGAAACTCGTGCTGATCGCATCGGGGGAGATCGACCTCAGCAACATCGACACCTTCACCCAGGCTCTCGGCATGGCCATCGAGGAAACTGCCGGTAGCGAGGGAAAGCTCACCGTCGACCTTGGCACGGTGAAGTACCTGGACAGCGCCGCCATCAACGTTTTGTTCACCTACGCCGAGCAGATCCAACTGATCGTCCATCCGTTTCTTATCCGGATCTTCGCCATCACCGGCCTCACCGAACTAACCTCCGTCGAACCCGCGTCGCCCAACGGACTCTGAGGTGCGGTCACTGACGGCGGAATAGGTGAGTGTCCTTGTACCCCGGTGTGTTTCGCCATGACACCAGCTCGGCCTGCATCGTTGCCAACATCACCCGCTGGATCCACAAAACGATGGTCGTGCTGGCTCTGCGCGAGGCGACCACTCTCACGTAGGCCCTCAAACCAGTATCGGTGTGCGAGTACCACATATCGGGCCTGTTCCTCCAACCGGTTACGTATAGCTTTCCGGCACGCGAACACCTGAAAACTGTCCTGGCGGTGGCACTTTCGTGCCGCGAGTAATTCTGACAGCCCTGCAACCCGCTCAGCGGTTACCTGATCGGCGTGTCGGCTCGACGCTTCAATCAGACGGGCACACGACATAATTTCCGTTTCGCTCGCGGAACTGCGAGCGGCAGTGATGGACTGGTATGCAATGAGTGTTGTTCGGGCGATGTCGGCGATGTTCGCATTCCTGCTGCTGGCGACTGTCGGTGCTACCGCCGCGGTCGCAGTGCCGGCCATGCCGGTTGCCAGGGCACTTGGCGAAAAGACGGTCGGCTGGGACACCTACCGGCATCTGGATCGGTTGCCGTATCTGAACATCGATACGCAGGCCCTTCAGCTGTCGAGCTTCGATCGAACCGGTGGCAACTACGACATCTCCACCGGCAATAAAAACGGCAGCGGCGGGTGTCTGGCCTCTGGTGGTGCCGGCTGTGTCGTAGCCGAAGATCGCGGTGCCGGCGAGATCGACTCGATTTGGTTCACCCGCGACGGCGGCAAAGTGACCGCGCTCGGAAACATCCGCATCGACCTGGACGGACACCCGGTGATCGACACGCCGTTACAGTCGCTGGTCGACGGCGCGCTGGGCGCGCCGTTCGTGTGGCCGCTGGTAGCCAACGCCACGCAGTCGCCAGGAGGCGTCTACATCAAGGTGCCGATGCCCTACCGGCACTCGATGCGGGTCAGCGTCGCATCGCATTTGGAGTACTACCACGTAGACTATCGCCGGTTTTCCACCGACGACGGCGTGAGCACGTTCTCGCCGGCCGACCCTGCCCGGGATGTGCTGGCAACCTTTCGCGACGCCGGCGCCGTCGACCCCAAACCCGCGGCACCGGCAGCACGGCATGACCACCGCGTCAGCCAGATTCCGGCCAACAGCGGGCTGCAGATCGCCGAATCGACCGGCTCCGGCAGCATCTCGGCGCTTCGCCTGCGGCTGCCACCACCGGCCGACCTACTCTTGTCCGGGCTGCGGCTGCAGATCGAGTTCGACGGCCGAAGATTGGTCGACTCGCCGCTGGGGGAATTCTTCGGTGCCGGACTGGGCACCGACAACGTGGCATCGCTGATGTTCGCAACGATCCCACAACCCGACGGATCGGTAGCGTTGATGGCTTGGTGGCCAATGCCTTTCGCCCGCACCGCCCGCGTCATCCTCGTCAACACCACCGACAATCCGGTAACTGGGCTCGACAGCGATGTCGTGTTCACCCCCGATCCGCAATGGGCGCCCGCGCTGGACGGCGGCCGCGCGGGGTATTTCACCGCGCGTTCGCATGCCGGACCAACGACGATCGGACAGGACTGGTTGTTCGCCGACGAACAAGGCCACGGAAAATTCGTCGGTGTCAGCCACACCATCCGCGGATCCCGGATCAAAACGGATTTCGGCGACGACGCGCCCTACTTCCTCGAGGGAGCCGAACGGGTCTACACCGACGGTTCTGAGTCGCCGCAGTGGTACGGCACCGGCACCGAGGACTTCTACGAGGGTGGCTGGTACTTCCACAACGGCACCACCTATAGCGATCCGTTGACCGGGCAACCCGATCGACGAACCGCCACCGGTGGGTGTGCGGACTACTGTGTGGCCGTCTACCGACTCATGCTCGCCGACGCTATCGACTACCACTCCGCAATCAGGTTCGGCATCGAGCACGGCAAGCGCAACATGGTCCAACCCGATTACAGCTCAACCGCTTTCCTCTACACACAACAAAACGACACCATCAAACCCAGCGACGAAGTGAACCCCACCGACCCGATCAGTCGACTGCTTCATGGCTACTCCGAGGACGACGCCGCCACTCAGCTACTGATCAGCGAATACGAGGGCACCGATGACGCCCGCCCCATTCCCGGGTTGGTCCACGCCACCAACGCTGCGATCACGTTCCATGTCCTCATCGATCCGGACAACATGGGCATCATGCTGCGGCGCACATCGGACCAACTGATTGGCTACCAATCGGCAGAGGTCGCTATCGACGGCACGCCTGCCGGGATCTGGCTGGAGCCGCGTAGCAACAGCTCACACCGCTGGCTCGATGACACCTACCTCGTGCCTGACCGCCTGACCGCCGGGAAAAACCTAGTCACGATCAGCCTCACGCCGATCCCTGGCACGCCGCCGTGGACTGCCAGCCGCTACCACATAGATGCACTGACGGGGTCGTCTTAGGCTCGCCCGAGAGTGGGTAAACCTCGGACGACTCAGAACGGAGCCGCATGAGCGAAAGCGTCCAGACCGGAACCATCACCACGGATGTCCCGGCACGGCTGGACCGCCTGCCCTGGGCGCGGTTTCATTGGCGCGTCGTCATCGGTCTTGGCGGGGTGTGGATCCTCGACGGACTCGAGGTCACGATGGTCGGCAACGTGTCGTCCCGGCTCACCGAGAAGGGCAGCGGCATCGAACTGGACCCCGCACAGATCGGCGTCGCAGCGGCGGTCTACATCGCGGGGGCCTGCTTAGGCGCATTGTTCTTCGGACACCTGACGGACCGCTTCGGGCGGCGCAATCTGTTCATGCTGACCCTCGCGGTGTATTTGGTCGCCACCGTCGCGACGGCATTCGCGTTCGCGCCTTGGTATTTCTTCATCACACGCTTTTTCACCGGGGCGGGGATCGGCGGCGAATACGCCGCCATCAACTCGGCGATCGACGAGTTGATCCCCGCACGGGTGCGCGGTCGCGTGGACCTGGTGATCAACGGGACCTACTGGCTGGGTTCGGCGGCGGGAGCGGCCGGCGCGCTGGTCTTGCTGAACACGTCGAACTTCCCGGCCAACATCGGATGGCGGCTGGCCTTCGGCATCGGAGCCATCTTCGGCATCTTCGTGCTTCTTGTCCGGCGCAACGTTCCGGAAAGTCCGCGCTGGTTGTTCATTCACGGGCGCGAGCAGGACGCCGAACGGGTCGTCGCTTCGATCGAACAGGAAATCGAGCAGGACACCGGCCAGCCACTGCCCGAGCCCCAAGGCCACCCGCTCAAAGTTCGCCAGCGCGAAACGATTTCGTTCCGCGAGATCGCCAGGGTGGCGTTCAAGCTTTACCCGCGGCGCGCGATCCTCGGGTTGGCACTGTTCATCGGCCAGGCATTCCTCTACAACGGGGTGACCTTCAATCTCGGGACGCTGTTGAGCGGGTTCTATGACGTCCCATCCGGAACAGTGCCGCTGTTCTACATTCTCTGGGCGCTCAGCAATTTCATCGGACCGCTGGCACTCGGGCGGCTGTTCGACACCGTCGGCCGTAAACCCATGATCACCTTTTCCTATGTCGGTTCCGCGGTGGTGGCCGTCGTCCTCGCTGGGCTGTTCGTAACCCAGACCGGCGGCGTCTGGATGTTCATCGTCGTGCTCGCGCTGACGTTCTTTTTGGCCTCGGCAGGCGCGAGCGCGGCCTACTTGACCGTCAGCGAGATTTTCCCGATGGAGACCAGGGCGTTGGCGATCGCGTTCTTCTATGCCGTCGGCACGGCGATCGGCGGTATCACCGGACCATTGCTGTTCGGTCAGCTGATCAATTCGGGGGAGCGCGGCCTGGTGGTGTGGTCGTTCCTGATCGGAGCGGCGGTCATGGCTGCTTCAGGCTTCATCGAATTGTGGCTTGGTGTCGCTGCCGAGCAACGCCCGCTGGAAGAACTGGCGTTGCCGTTGACGGTGGCCGACGCCGAACGCGAGGAAAAAGCCGAGGGCACGTCAGGGTAGGGCCACGGCAGCGTTAAGGCCGTCTGAACACTTGTCGCAAATCGCCCCGGCGTTGCATGCGGGATGCGTCCCGGGGTACTCGGAAGGCATGAAACGTCTACTGATTCTGGCAAGTGCCGCAGCCACGATCGGATTGGCCGCGCCCGCATACGCCGATAACCCACCGTCCGGTGCCGACGCCGACTTCATTTCCCAACTCAACGCCGCCGGGCTTACCAATCAGGACCCGAAAAAGGCGATCGATGCCGCTAAGGACATGTGTTCGTTGATGGACAACGGCACGCCGAAAACCGACATCCAGAACAACCTGGTGTCGCGCAATCCCGGCTTGACGCCGAATGGCGCCGCCCAGTTCATGACGCTGGCGGAAGGCAAGTACTGCTCGAAATACACAACGGGTCAAGGCCAGCCGCCGAAGCCGTCGGGTGCCGTAGGGCACTAGCGGTCACCCCGAGCGGGTCACGCCCTGAGGCGGCCCACATCGTCGGCTGCGGCACGCATCCGCGCTGCCAATCCAAGCAGATCGTGTTCGCCGATCCTGTTCTGCCGCGTGTAGCCAAGCTGCCGCGACTTTGACATCCGGTTACGTCTCCGGGTGTGCCGTCTGAACACTTGTCGCATATCGGCTCCGGTGTGTGGATGAGGGATGCGGCCCGGACGCGATTTTGGAACACTCGGACACCATGAAACGTCTATTACTGCTGACCAGTGTCGCCGCCATGATCGCAATGGCCGCGCCGGCATACGCCGATCCCTCGGGCAACGACGCCGATTTCCTCAAGCACCTGTCGAGCGCTGGGCTCTCCTACAAAGACCCGGACAAGGCGATAACGGTTGCCAAAAGCGTTTGCGATTTAGCCGACAAGGGGACGTCGGGCAGCGACATCGTGGCCGACCTCCAGAAGGAAAATCCGGAATTCACCGGCGACGGCGCCAGCAAGTTCACGGCGATCGCGGCCAGCGACTACTGCCCGAAGTACGCGGTGAGCGGGAGCCAATCCCCGAAACCGCCCGAGAGTCAACCCCCGGGCGAGAGTCAACCCCCGAGCGAGAATGAACCCCCGAAACCGCCTGGCGCTTAAGGGAATAGGCGCAGCGACTACGCGCTGTTGCGAACCGCCTCGTCGGCGGTAGCTTGCATTCGCTCGGACAATCTCAGCAGATCGTGCTCACCTATGCCGTTCTGGAGCGTGTAGGCAAGTTGCCGTAACTCGACTGAGCAGTTGCGCAATTCTTCAAGTAGCCGTGCCTCCACGGTGAACATGACCTTCTTCCTCAGGTAGAACGGGCCAAACGCCCGTCAGTCCAACTTAAAAAATGTACACAGTCCAGTGGCTAGTCGGCGAGACACCGTGAGACTTTTTACGGGACTTTGACATGCCGTTTACGCCCCCGAGCATCCCGCTCTACTTGTGTACTGGAATCCGCACCGCGGTTTGACCATCGTTCGTCAAGTTTGGTGGGTTGCGTTATTCCCGCAGGCTCGGCGGCCCGTCGAGGAAGGCTGCATTTCTCACCCAATTCGGGTCCGTACGTCACGGCCCCGCAATGACATCGCCATGTCAAGTGGTGACCGCATGAACATGCGGAGCTGCCGACCAGCATCCGCTCGGACCGCATCAAATGACCGCGGGGGCAACGCAGCGGGGGCGGCGCCGTCGACGGACCCGACGGGAACCGCACCAGCTCACCGACCGCAGCCATGGGGCGACGGTAGGCGTCAACCCTGCGTGCCACATTAAGAATTCGGGTGATCTTGCTGAGAAAGAACTATGCCGGACCGTTTGTTCAATTCCACGTAATTCAATATCACCGGGCGTAACATTCGCCGTTTTCTTCCGACGAAACTTTGCGTCACCAAGTAGCCTAACCGGGTGCAGATTGGGGTGCTGGGTGCAGCACGTATCGCTCCGCCGGCGCTCATCAATCCGGCCAAAGAAAACAGTGACGTCGTGGTGGCCGCGGTGGCCGCTCGGGATGTTTCGCGTGCTCAGGCATTCGCCGCCAAACACGGCATCGCCCGAGTCCACGACAGCTATGAGGCGCTGCTCGCCGATCCGGATATCGACGCCATTTACAACCCGCTGCCGAATGGCTTGCACGGCAAATGGACTCGGGCCGCATTGGCCGCTGGCAAGCATGTGCTGTGTGAAAAGCCGTTCACCGCTAACGCCGCCGAGGCCCGTGAGATCGCTGCGCTGGCCGCACAGTCGGATCGTGTGGTGATGGAGGCGTTTCACTACCGCTACCATCCGCTGGCTTTACGGATCGAGGAGATCATCGCCTCGGGCGAGCTCGGCAAGCTCAAGCGGGTGGAGGCTTCCCTGTGTTTTCCACTGCCCAAGTTCTCCGACATCCGCTACAACTACGCGCTTGCCGGCGGGGCGACCATGGACGCCGGGTGCTACCCGGTCCACATGGTCCGCACGTTCGGCGGGTCAACCCCGGAAGTCGTTTCGGCGCAAGCGAAATTGCACAGTCCGCAGATCGACCGGGCCATGACCGCGGAGTTGCAATTTGCTGACGGGCACACCGGCCGGATCCGCTGCTCGATGTGGTCGCCGCGCCTGCTGGACTTCAGCGCACGTGTGGTTGGTGAACAGGGGGAACTGCGTGCACTGAATCCGTTGATGCCTCAGATTTACCATCGGCTCTCGGTCCGAACAGCTGCGGGTAAACGCCGTGAGCATTTTCCGCGCCGCGCCACCTATGCCTACCAGCTGGACGCCTTCGCCGCTGCAGTGCTGCGCGGCGAACCGGTCAAGACCACTCCTGAAGACGCGATCGAGAACATGACCGTCATCGATGCGATTTACCGTGCCGCCGGCCTGCCGATACGCGAGCCGAGTTGACCGGTCACGGCGCGACGGGGCGGTTCGTCCATGCCCGGTCGGGTCGGCGTGACGAGCGAAACCAGCCGCCCGCTGCGCCAGTGCCACCGTCGGTCGGGATGGTGTGGCCGGTGACGAAGGCCGACAGGTCGGAGGCCAGGAACAGGATCACACGGGCCTGATCCTCCGGCAGTCCCATGCGCCCCACCGGAACCCAATATGGCCACTGCAACTGCTCTTCGGGGGAAAGCCACTGCGAGTACGGCACCTGCAGTGATTCGGTGACATCGGGCCCGACCGCGTTGACCCGGATGCCGTCGCGACCCACCTGCACTGCGAGGCTGCGGGTGAAGTGGATGACTGCGGCCTTGAACGCCGCATAGACCGGATCCTCCGGGTAGCCGCGCAACCCTTCGACGGACGAGACGTTGACGATCGCCCCGGTGTGTTGATCGATCATCGCCGGCAGGAAGGCATGGGTGACCAGGAAGACGTGGTGCAGGTTGATCCGGTAGAGCTCGTCCCACAGTTGGGCGTCGGTGTCGACGAAGTCGCCCGGGTGACGCAGCCAATGGCCCACATTGTTCACCAGGACGTCCACCCGACCGTGGCGCTCTAGTACTGAACGCGCCAGGCCGGTGACCTGGTCGGCGTCACGAACATCGGCGACGACACCGACAGCTGACCCCCCGGACTCACGTATGTCGTCGGCGGTCTGCTGTGCGCGCGCAGCGTCGATATCGGCGATGACCACGTCGGCGCCGTGCTGCGCGAACAGCCGTGCGGTCGCGGCGCCGATCCCGCCACCACCGCCGGTCACGACCGCAACCCGATTTGCCAGAAGTAAGCCGGCACCTGTTGTGTTGTCGATCGTCATGTCGTCGACCCTACGGCGTGCCGCAATCGCCCGCGCCCGACGTTAGTGAAAGCGCAAGCCCGGTAGCCAATTTCACGGTGAACACTTAGCCGCTTGGCACCCAGCGCCGCAGGGTAGGGTTTGCGGCCATGTGGAGCTCGATGGCGTTGCTGGCGATTCCCATCGCGCTCGACCCGGTGCGTCTCGGCCTCACTCTTCTCCTTATTTCCAGGCCACGGCCCGCGCAGAACCTGCTGGTTTACTGGGTCGGTTGCCTGACGCTGGGTCTTGTCTTACTGCTGGTCCCGATTTTGATACTGCACTTCACGCCGACGTTTTCTGCGTTCGCGCACGACCTGGCCACCCCGGCCACTGCCGCCAGTTCTACCGTCCACTACCTGGAAATCGCCGCCGGGGTACTCGTTCTGTCGATCGCCGCGCTGATGGGATCGCGTTTTTTCGCTCGCCGGCGGGCGCTGCCACCCAGCCGCAGCGCCGACACCTCGACTGTGATGGTCGACTCCGATCCGCCGAACCCGATCTCGCGGCTACTGGGCGGTGGCGGATCGGGGTCGGCGGTTCGGCGGCTGCTCAGTCGCGCCGACAACGCATGGGAAAGCGGGTCCCTTTGGGTCGCGCTGGCGATCGGCTTCTTCGCGGCGCCTAACCCATCAATGGTTATCTTCGGCCTCACCACGATCCCGACGTCGGGAGCCGCGATCGGCATGCAGATCGGCGCGGCCATTGTGTTCGTCGTCGAGACACTCGCGCTCGTCGAGATCGTTCTGGTCGGCAGCGTGGTCGCACCAATCAAGACCCAAGCGCTGCTGCGACTGCTGCACGACTGGGCACGGGCCTATCGCCGGCAGATCCTGATCGCGATGCTGGCGTTGGTTGGGCTAGCGCTCGTGGCTCAGGGCATGGGCTTCATCTGAGTCGGCGCACACTAGCTGATGGCCTCGTCGTGAGGCTCCGGCAACATCTCGCGAGCCGACCGCGGCGTGGGTCGCGGACTTCGCGGTTCACGGACTCCGGCGTCACCGTCACCCCGCAGCCACAGGCGGACGACCGAGCCGGCCCTGACCATGGCGCCGGATTCCGGGCTTTGGTCTGTGACGATCCAGCCGCGACTTCCCGGGTCGGGCGGGGTGTCCGGCTGGGCGGCGATCGCCACCAGCCCTTCGCCGGCAAGTAGCTCGCTGGCTTCGATCCACTCGCGCCCGACGACGTTAGGCACCTTTACCTTCGATGCTCGGCGCTGCTCGTGGGCGCGCGTCTTCACCAGGTGCGAGGCGGCATCGGCGAGAACCGTCGATTCAGCACCGGGGGAGTCGTCGAGATCACGCCACCTTTCCCATGCGGATTGCCGCGTGACGCCTAAATGGGTCGCGATTTCCGCCCAGGATTTGCCGTGCGCCCGGGCGGCGCGAACGGCCGCCAGCTCCGCTTGGTCCAGGATGCGGCGCACCACACCGATGTCGGACAGGGCGTCGAGCCCGTCGTCATCGCGCGGCCGTCCTCCGTTCGCCGCAAGGCGCCGCCACGCCTGCCGCCCCTGCTCCCACGCGTCTGCGAGGCTCATAGCTGTCAGGATAGCCTGACGCGCCGAGCGTTGCACCGCCAGCTACTTCCGTTACCTGAAGTAGCGGAATAAAGTGGGCAAATGGCGAGCGCCGAAGACGGCAAACATCTGCGAACCTGTCCGCTCTGCGAAGCGATGTGCGGTCTGGAGATTCACGTCGACG
>DATJOR010000171.1:0-19468 GCA_035506875.1 Mycobacterium sp. | reverse complement strand
GTCTCGAAGAAGTCGTCGAGAATGTCGAACGCAACCACCTGGCTGATCCGCGGCTCGAACGCAGCCGCGCGAATCACCAGGCCGCCGCCCAGCGAGATGCCCACCGCCGCAACATTGTCGAGGCCGTAGTGGTCCAAGACGGCGCTCACCGGCTGCTCCCATTCGGGGATCAGCGTGAGGCCGAAGTCTTCAAGTGCGCTGCCCTGGCCCGGGCCCTCGAACACAACGACGCGCCGGCCCGCGTCGACCATGCCAGCGATCAGCGGCAGGAACTCTTCGATGTAGCTGTCGAATCCGCCGAACATGACGATCGGCGCGCCGATCTGGCGGTCTGGCCGCAGGTCGTAGACGGGCATCGAGCCCGAGCCGAACGGGATGAGATCGGGTGTCACGCCGTAGATGCTTCGCATTGCATGCAGGAAACGGGCGCGGGCGGCAGGGCGGCGCGGATCGCTCGCCGCCATGAAGAACTCGGCTGCTCGGTCATAGTAGGCACCGGCGAGCGTGCGGTCGGCAGCGCGGGCCCGGTCGGCCAGGCCGAGGAACCCGGCGATCAACTCTGGGTAGGTGTTAGCCCGCGCCGCCACTTCGGACACCTCGTCGATGGCCGACGGGCCGATCCACTGCACCCAACGGTTGCATTGGAAGTTGACGCTGACGTCGGGGTGGAACTGGTGGTAGCCGATCGGCGGGGTGGCGCCGGTGGTGTCGATCCGAGGTGCTGACGCGTCCATGACTAGCTCCTATCGCAAGTAATCTTGCAATATCATGCGCCCGTCGATAGCTCGATTGCAAGTGAAGTTGCGATAATCTTCATCGCATGACTACCGGTGTATCGCATCGACGCGGCGAGCACGTCCGCCGAACGGTCTTGGCCGCTGCATTCGAGGAACTGGCCGCCAACGGGTTCGACGGCGCGACCGTCGCCGGGGTCGCCAAGCGCTCGGGCGTGCACGAGACCACCGTCTACCGACGATGGGTCACCCGCGAGAACCTGTTAGTCGCGGCCCTGCTCGAGCGCAGCGCCGACGCCATTCCCGCCCCCGACACCGGTTCGACTCGAGGCGACCTTCTTGCGATCGTCCGGGAGGTAATCGCCTACGTCAGCTCGGCCGCGGGCAGGGCGGTGTTACGCGCAGCGACGCTACCGGTCGATGATGCCTACGCCGTTGCACGCAAAGCCTTTTGGGCGCATCGCCTGGATGCGTTGGCTCCGGTGGTGGCGCGCGGCATCGAGCGCGGGGATCTGCGAGCCGACACCGATCCGCGGCTGCTGCTGGAGATGCTGATCGCGCCAATCCATGGCCGACTGCTGCTCAGCGGTCAACCGGTCGACGACGACCTGGCCGAGCGGCTGATCAACCTTGCCCTTAACGGCGCCGCGACGTAAACCACGACTCGATGCCGTTCCCGGTTCGGCCGCGCTTCCCTATGCTGAGCGAGTGCCAAACACTTATCGAGTAGTTCAGTGGAACACCGGAAACGTCGGCAAAAGCTCCCTCAAATCGATCGCCACAAACCCGTTGTTCGAATTGGTGGGGTGCTACGCCTGGTCACCGGAGAAAGCGGGCCGTGACGCCGGCGAGCTGGTCGGCATCGCGCCGCTAGGGGTGGCGGCCACCAACGACATCGATGCGCTGCTAGCGCTCAAGCCGGACTGCGTCGTCTACAACCCGATGTGGATCGACGTCGACGAGCTGGTCCGCATCCTGTCGGCGGGCGTCAACGTGGTAACCACTGCCTCCTTCATCACCGGGCACAATCTCGGCGCCGGCCGCGACCGGATCATCGAGGCGTGCGAGAAAGGCGGCTCCACGATCTTCGGATCCGGCGTGAGCCCGGGGTTCGCCGAGTTGTTGGCCATCGTCTCGGCGATGGTGTGCAATCGCGTCGACAAGGTCACCGTCAACGAAGCCGCCGACACCACCTTCTACGACTCCCCGGAAACCGAGAAACCGGTGGGCTTCGGGCAGCCGATCGACCATCCCGACCTGCAGGCGATGGCCGCGAAGGGCACCGCCATCTTCGGCGAGGCCGTCCGGCTGGTGGGCGACGCGCTCGGCGTCGAACTCGACGACGTGCGATGCGAGGCCGAATTCGCCCAAACCACAGCGGATCTCGAGATGGCGTCGTGGACCATCCCCGCCGGATGCGTGGCGGGCGTCTACATCAGCTGGCAGGGAGTCGTCGCCGGCAAGACCGTCATCGACCTCAATGTTCGATGGCGCAAAGGCCAGACACTCGAACCGGACTGGAAGATCGACGGCGACGGCTGGGTCATCCAGGTCGACGGGCAGCCCACGGTCACCACGAAGGTCAGTTTCCTGCCGCCGCCGTATTTCGAGGCCACGACGATCGAAGAATTCATGGACCTCGGCCACATTATGACCGCGGTGCCGCCGATCAACGCGATCCCGGCTGTCGTCGCCGCGGCGCCGGGCATCGCCACCTACAACGATCTGCCACTGACGCTTCCGCGCGGCTCTGTCCGGTTCTAGGTCCGGCTCTATCGTGCGGGGATGTTCTGCAGCTTGGGCGCCAAGTCGGGGCAGTAGATGCTGATTGCGCTGCCCAGGAACTGATACGACTGCACCTGTGTGGTGCCTCTAGGCAGGTTGTTCAAGAGGAAATGCGCGGAGGCCGCAGCGTCGGGATCGACGCCCTGACCCAGCCGTCGGCAGACGATCTTGGCGATATAGGGGTTGTAGTCATGCGGACCGTAGATGCCGTATCCCGCGATCTGGTTGTCGAAGTCGGTATCCGGATCCGCGGACGCCGGCGCAGACAGCCCAATCGCCGCGGCGATGGCAAGCGCCGCGCAGCCCGCAGACCGTGGAGCCCTCAATGCCTTCATGCGCCGAAGCGTACCGTTGCTGCTTCTTTGTCCGCTCATCGTCACCGATCTTCCTTGCCCGTCCAAAGCCCGTCTTCCTTGCCCGTCCAAACCGTCCATCTTGAAACCCGATACGGTCGTCACAACGCCGGTCCATCCCGGTTTCATTCTGGTCGCCTATTCAGCTTAGAGTAGCTAAGGTTACACACAGGCTAATTAGTTGAGCACCCGTAGTCCATGGTTAAGAAATTGGAAGAAGCGCCCATGACGACCACCGAGCCGCGGACCGAACCGCTGCCAACCCAGGTTTCGGGCGGCAGCGAAGAAAGGGTCGCCAGCCGGCGCCCAGCCAGGCGGTCGGGGCTCTCTGGCTTCCTTACCCGTTTCTGGGTCGTGCTCGTCATCGTCGCCGTGGTCGCGCTCTCGGGGTTCTGCGTGTACCGACTGCGCGGCGTCTTCGGCGTTCACGGCAACACCTTCGGCGGCGGTGCGGTCGCCGAAGACATCAAGCCGTTCAACCCCAAAGTGTTAACACTCGAGGTCTGGGGCCCACCGGGCAGCGTGGCGACCATCAACTATCTGAATAAAGATTCCCAGCCGGAGCAGGCCCTCAACGTACCGCTGCCCTGGTCGACAAAGCTGACAACAACGCAGCCGTCCCTCCCCGCCAATCTCGTGGCGCAGGGAAGCGGCGATTGGATCGCCTGCAAGATCACCCTGGACGATAACGACGGGCGCGGGCCGGTCGTCAAGGCCACAAATCGGTCCCCCGCCAGCGAAACAGTGAACGCCTTCACCTTCTGCCTGAACAAGTCCGCATGAGCGAGACCACCGAGGTTGCGCAGCCTGTCTCGCAGCCACTGATCCCGCCGTTCCTGCCCCGGATGATCCATCGGCTTGCGTTGCCGATCGTGCTGCTGTGGCTGGGGCTCACCGTGTTCGTCAACGTCACGGTGCCGCAACTGGAGGTCGTCACCAAAAATCACGCGGTGTCACAAAGCCCGAACGACGCGCCGGGGATGATCGCAATGAAGAAGGTCGGATCGACCTTCCATGAATTCAACTCCGACACCTCGGCGATGATCGTCCTGGAGGGCGACAAGCCGCTCGGAGATGCTGCGCACCGGTATTACGGCGAGATCGTCAAGCGACTCGAGCAGGACACCAAGCACGTTCAGCACATCCAGGATTTCTGGAATGACCCGCTGACCGCTGCGGGCTCGCAAAGCCCGGATGGAAAAGCGGCCTATGTTCAGGCCTACCTCGCCGGCAACATGGGTGAGACCTTGTCCACCGAGTCCGTCGAAGCGGTCCGTAAGATCGTCAACTCGGTGCCGGCGCCGCCGGGGGTCAAGGCCTATGTCACCGGCGCCGGTCCGCTGATCGCCGATCAGTCTCATGCCGGCGAGAAAGGCGTCAAGACGGTCACACTCATCACCTTTCTGGTGATCATTGTGATGCTGCTCTTCGTCTACCGCTCGGTGAGCACTGTGTTCATCGTGCTGTTCATCGTGATGGTCGAAGTGGCCGCGGCCCGGGGTGTCGTCGCGTTCCTGGGAAATTACGGGATCATCGGACTGTCCACCTTCGCCAACAACTTGCTGGTGTTATTGGCGATCGCGGCCGGGACGGACTACGCGATATTCGTGATGGGCCGCTATCACGAGGCCCGCGGCATCGGCGAGGACCGAGAACAGGCCTTCTACACCATGTTTCACGGCACCGCACATGTCGTGCTGGGCTCGGGGCTGACCGTCGCCGGCGCGATGTATTGCCTCAGCTTCACCCGGTTGCCGTGGTTCCAGACGATGGGTGTGCCTTGCGCGGTCGGCTTGCTGGTCGCGGTGTTCGCGGCATTGACCCTAGGCCCGGCGGTGGTCGTAGTGGGCAGCTTCTTCAAGCTCCTCGACCCGAAGCGGATATTGCAAACACGCAATTGGCGCCGGATCGGCACCGCGATTGTCCGTTGGCCCGCACCGATTCTCGCGGTGACGATCGCCATCGCCCTTGTCGGTCTGCTCGCCCTGCCCGGATACACCACCGACTACGACAATCGCCACTATCTGCCGGCCGACACCCCGGCCAACATCGGATACGCCGCCGCTGACCGACACTTCAACCAGGCCCGGCTGAATCCCGAGCTGTTGATGATCGAGACGGATCACGACCTGCGCAATCCGGCCGACTTCCTGGTGTTGGACAAGGTGGCAAAGGCTGTCTTCCACCTCCCCGGTATCGGCCGCGTGCAGACCATCACCCGGCCCCTGGGCACTCCGCTCGACCACGCCACCCTTGCTTTTCTGCTGAGCGCGCAGAGCGCCGGTCGGATCCAAACCGAGCATTACCAAGACGAACAGGCGAAGAACCTGTTGAAGCAGGCGGACGAGCTCAAAAAAACGATGGCAACTCTGCACCAGCAGATGCAAGTCACCCAGGACTTGAGCAACACGACGCATCAAACTGTGGCTCTCACGAAAGAAACGGTGCAGATCACCGCGGCGTTGCGCGACGATATCGCCAATTTCGACGACTTCTTCAGACCGATTCGTAGCTACTTCTACTGGGAGAAGCACTGTTTCGATATCCCGGCCTGTTGGACGCTGCGGTCCATCTTCAACGCGCTCGACGGCATCGATCAAGTCAGCGAGAACATCGAGAAGCTCTACGAGAATCTCGAAAGATTAGACCAGATACAGCCGCAGCTGGTCGCGCTGATACCGCCGCAGATTGCCAGCCAGGAGCGAAATCTCGACACGATCATGTCGAACTACGCGACGACGAGAGGTCTCAACGACCAACAGAAAGCGTTGTCCGACAACGCCACTGCCATGGGAGAGGCCTTCGACAAAGCCAAGAACGACGACACGTTCTACCTGCCGCCGGAGGCTTTCCAAAGCCCGGATTTCAAGCGGGGCCTGAAACAGTTCATGTCACCCGACGGCCACGCTGTCCGCTTGATCATCTCGCACGAAGGCGATCCGGCGACTCCTGAGGGCATCGCCACCATCGACCCGATCAAGCAGGCAGTGCACGAGGCTATCAAGGGCACGCCCTGGGAGGGCGCCAAAGTCTACCTCGGTGGCACCGCGGCGTTGTACAAGGACATGCGCGATGCCTCCAACATCGACCTGATCATCGCCGGAATAGCCGCGGCCACTTTGATTTTCATCATCATGCTGGTCATCACCCGAAGCGTTGTCGCGGCCCTGGTCATCGTCGGAACCGTGCTCCTTTCGCTGGGCGCCTCCTTCGGCCTCTCGGTGCTGGTGTGGCAGTACATTCTCGGCATCAGACTGCACTGGATGGTGCTGGCGATGGCGATCATCCTGCTGTTGGCGGTCGGGTCGGACTACAACCTGTTGCTGATATCCCGGTTCAAGGAAGAGATTAACGCCGGGCTCAAGACGGGCACCATCCGCGCGATGGCCGGCTCGGGTTCGGTGGTGACCGCTGCCGGTCTGGTGTTCGCCGCCACCATGGCCTCGTTCGTGTTCGGCCCGCTGCGGGTCATGGCCCAGGTGGGCACCACGATCGCGCTGGGTCTGTTGTTCGACACCCTGATCGTGCGGTCGTTCATGACACCCTCGGTGGCCACGCTGCTCGGACGTTGGTTCTGGTGGCCGCAGCACGTCCGTCCGCGGCCGGCCAGCACGATGCTCCGGCCGACCGGGACTCGCCCGGCGGTTCGCGAGCTGCTGCACACGGATGCCGACGAAAGCCCGCCCAGCGGGCTGGTGCAACAGCGGTAATTGTCCGTGGGGTCTTTGGATGGACGGGTCGCGCTAATCACCGGTGCTGCTCGCGGGCAAGGGCGTTCGCACGCTCTGGCGCTGGCAGCCGAGGGAGCGGACATCGTCGCGGCGGATGCTCCCGGTCCGATGAAGGATCTGACGTATCCGCTCGGCACCGAAAGCGATCTACATGACACGGCCGAGCTCGTGGAAAAGCTCGGCCGCCGCTGCTTACCGATAGCGGTCGATGTGCGCGACCCCGCGCACGTCGATGCCGCCGTCGAGCAGACACTGCGAGACTTCGGCAGCCTCGACATCGTTCTGGCCAATGCCGGCATCGTCAGCACCGGACTGTTGGAAGACGTGAGCGACGACGTGTGGCAGCAGCTCGTCGACACCAACCTCACGGGTGCGTTCAATACCCTGCGCGCGGCCATACCCGTGATGCGGCGCCAGCGCTTCGGCCGCATCGTGGTGACGTCCTCAATGGGCGGGCGAATGGGCATCCCGGAGCTCGCCGCCTACAACGCCACCAAGTGGGGCGTCATCGGGCTGGCGAAATCCGTTGCTCTGGAGGTCGCCAAGGATGGCATCACGGTCAACGTCATCTGCCCGACGACCACCCAAACGCCGATGGTTCAGCCCGAGGGCGGCCCCGACGCCGGAGACATCCCCGACGACCTGGTGCGCCGGATGATGAGAGCCAATCCGATACCGCAGCCGTGGCTCCAACCGGAAGACGTCAGCCGCGGAATCGTTTACCTGGTCACGGATCCCGGAGTGATCACCGGAAGCGTGCTAGAGATCGGCCTCGGCGGTAGCGCCCGCATTCACTGATACTTCGGCAGCAGCGCGGTACTGGCTTCTTGTCCATTGCGGCCGCCATCCAGCAGCTCACGAACAGCCGGGCGGGGACCGCTTGGTCTAAGCATCGTGCTGGCCGGCCGTGGTCTCACCTTGATCGGCCACCAGAACCAGCGCCCGAGCAGCGCGGCGACGGACGGCGTCATGAACGACCGCACAATCAACGTGTCGAACATCAGACCCAGACCGATGGTGGTACCCACCTGGCCGATGATCCGCAGGTCGCTGACCACCATGGATGCCATGGTGAACGCGAACACCAGACCGGCGGAAGTCACCACCTTGCCCGTGCCGCCCATAGCGCGGATGATGCCGGTGTTGAGCCCGGCGTGGATTTCTTCTTTGAACCGGGATACCAGCAGCAGGTTGTAGTCGGATCCCACCGCCAACAAGACGATGACGGACATCGCCAGCACCATCCAGTGCAGCCTGATCCCGAGCAGGTATTGCCATACGAGCACGGACAGGCCGAACGACGCGCCCAGCGAAATCGCCACCGTGCCTACGATGACCATTGCGGCGATCAGGCTTCGGGTGATGATCAGCATGATGACGAAAATCAGGCACAGCGCGCCGACTCCCGCGATCCACAGGTCGTATTTCGAGCCGTCCTTCCAGTCCTTGAAGGTGGCCGCGGTGCCGGCGAGGTAGATCTTGGCGTCCTCCAGCGGAGTCGCCTTCAGCGCCTCCTCGGCCGCCTGCCTGATTTGGTCAACGCGCGCAATGCCTTCCGGCGTGGCCGGATCTCCGCGGTGCGAGATGATGAGACGGACCGCCTTGCCGTCCGGTGAGAAGAAATTGTTCAGGGCACGTTGGAAGTCCTTGTTCTTGAACACCTCTGGCGGCAAGTAAAACGAGTCGTCGTTCTTCGCTTTGTCGAAGGCCTTACCCATGGCTGTCGCGTTGTCGCTCAGCTCGTCCATCTGCCCGAAGATCCCGGACATCGTGCTGTGCATGGTCAGCATCATCGTCCGCATGGACTCCATGCTTGCGATCATCGGTGGGAATTCCGCAATCATCTGCGGCATCAGCGAATCGAGCTTATCGAAGTCTTTGGTCAGAACCTGGAACTTGTCGTCGATCTCGTCGACACCGTCGACGGCTTCGAAGACGGATCGCAGCGAGAAGCATATCGGGATGTCGTAGCAGTGCTTTTCCCAATAGAAGTAGCTTCGGATGGGACGCCAGGTGTCCTCGAAGTTCGCGATGTCGTCTCGCAATTCCTCTGTGACAGCCTGCATTTCCTTCGTCTCGCCGACCATCTTGTGCGTGGTGTCGGTGAGTTCCTTCATGAGGTTGTACATGCGCTGCATCCGCTGGATCGTGTCCTCCAGCTCGTCAGCCTGCTTGAGCATGTCGTCCATACGCGCTTTTTGAAACTTCATTGTTTGTACCTGCCCGGCATTTTGCATGCTGAGCTGGAACGGAATCGACGTATGCTCCATCGCCGTGCCCTCGGGCCGTGTGATCGCTTGCACCCTGGAAACTCCGGGAACATGCAAGATGCCTTTAGCAAGCTTGTCGAGGACCAGGAAGTCTGCGGGATTCCGTAAATCGTGGTCCGCTTCGACCATCATGACTTCGGGCATCAATCGCGCCTGGGAAAAGTGTCGCTCCGCGGCGTCGTATCCCTTGTTGGCGGCGATGTTGTGCGGTATGTATTGCCGGTCGTCGTAGCTGGTTTTATAACCCGGCAGCGCCACCAGGCCGACGAGAGCGATCCCGCATGCCGCGGCAAGAATGGGCAGCGGCCAGCGCACGATGGCGGTGCCTATCCGCCGCCATCCGCGGGTCCGCATCTTTCGCTTGGGGTCGAACAGTCCGAAGCGACCGCCGACGACGATGACGGCCGGAACCAGTGTGGTTGCGACCGCAACGGCGACCAGCATGCCCACTGCGCAAGGGATGCCGAGGGTTTGGAAATAGGGCATTCGGCAGAAGCTCAGACAAAATGTCGCGCCCGCGATCGTCAAACCGGACGCCAAGACGACGTGGGCAACCCCGCGGTAGGTGGTGTAGAAGGCGGTCTCACGATCCTCGCCGCACTGGCGCGCTTCTTGATAGCGGCCGAAAAAGAAGATGCCGTAATCGGTTCCGGCGGCAATGCCAAGGGACACCAATAGATTGACGGCAAAGGTCGACAGCCCGATGACGTGGTTGTACCCCAGAAACGAGACTATTCCCCTGGCCGCGGTCAATTCGATACCGACCATGATCAGCAGCAGCGTCACCGTGATGACCGAGCGGTAGACCAGAAGCAACGTAGTGAAAATCACCAGCAGGGTCACGACGGTGATTTTCAAGAGCGTACGGTCGCCGCTGTGGTGCATGTCTGTCACCAACGCCGCAGGGCCGGTCACATACGCCGTAACCCCTTTGGGCGCCGGCGTTCGGTTCACGATGTTCCGCACCGCCAGCAAGGATTGGTCTCCCAAGGTCGTACCTTGGTTACCCGCGAGGTTGAGCTGGACGTATACGGCCTTACCGTCTTGGCTTTGTGCGCCCGGCGCCGTAAGCGGATCACCCCAAAAATCCTCCACATGTTGCACATGCGCCGGATCGGCTCGGAACTGACGAATGAGGCTGTTGTAGTACAGGTGGGCATCGTCACCGAGTCGCCGATCGCCCTCTAAAACGATCATCGCGTAACTGTCGGAATCGGATTCCTTGAATTTCTCACCCATGCGCTCCATCGCCTCGACCGACGGCGCATCTTTGGGGCTCAGTGAAACCTGACGTTGTTCCGCCACCTGTTCCAGTGGCGGAACGGCGGTGCTCACCAAAAAAACAATCGCCAACCACGCCAAGATGACTGGCACCGCATACCGACGGATCGTCCGCGGCACGAACGGCGGATCGGTGTGTTCGCTACTCCTCTGCTGGTTGCTCATGCGCCCTTCAGTACGCAATAGGTGAACGCGTTCACCTCATGCGTGATCTTTTCGGCTTTGACCACACCGTCAACCACAATCCGGCATCCGAGGGTGTTGCTATTGCCCTGCGCCACAATGTTTCCCATCACCGCCGGCGACGTCGTGGTCAAGTTCAACGTCCAGGGCAACCGCGCTCCGTCGACCCGCTTCGGATCGGCGTTGACATCGAAATAGCTGATATCCGCCACCGTGCCCGGAGGCCCGAAAACCTCGTAGGTCAGGTGCTTGGGATTGAACGGCTTGCTTTTGTCGGTCGCGCTGTCGGAATATGAAGGGCGCTTTTCTGAGCCGAAAATGCCGTGGATCCGCCAGACCGTGAACCCCCCGAGGCCGACGACCACCACTATCACGAGCGGAATCCAGGACCGCTGCAGCACCCTGAAAATTGAAATCCCCTTCACCTGTTGCGGTCTTTCTGGTCGGCGACCTCTTACCTGTCACGCCACCCATCGGCACATGGAACGCGGCGGGGCGTCTCAGGGCTTCTGCGTGACAGTCACCTCGACCGAGCGGCGGCAGCAAGGAGGCACCACCGAACCCTGACGAGTAAACCATGCCGAAGGCAGGTGATTGCTGACTCCTTTCCAACAGCTCGTCACTGCACTATGGCCGATGCTTGCGTAACGCATACTACGTGCGTAAACGGACGCTACCGGGTTCAACGCCCACCCGCAATGCGCTGACGTGCGCTATTCTCGCGCGGTGCCGCCGCTCACCTTCCAGCGCGCCCGAACCGAGGACAAGAAGCGCCAACGTGCCGCAGCGTTGGTCGAGGCTGCCCGCTCGCTGGCGCTGGAGTCCGGCGTCGCGTCGGTGACGTTGACCGACGTCGCGAGCCGCGCCGGCGTGCACTATTCCGGGGTGCGCCGCTACTTCACGTCTCACAAAGAGGTGCTGCTTCATCTGGCCGCCGAAGGATGGGTGCGGTGGTCGAACACGGTCTGCGAGAAGTTGCGCGAGCCTGGTCCGATGTCGCCGGCGCGGGTCGCCGAGGCGTTAGCCGACGGTTTGGCTGCCGACCCGCTGTTCTGCGATCTGCTCGCCAACCTGCGCCTTCACCTCGAGCACGAGGTGGAGATCGACAGGGTTCTCGAGGTCAAGGAGATCAGTACCGCGGCGGTGACGTCGCTCGCCGAAGCGATCGAGGGTGCGTTGCCGCGGCTGGGACGTGCGGGCGCATACGACGTCCTGCTCGCCGCTTATTCGCTGGCCGCGCCGCTGTGGCAGGCCGCTAACCCGCCGAAGAAGCTCGCCGAAGCGTATGCGGAGGCGAAGGCCACCGACCTGCCGCCCGATTGGAACATCGACTTCACGTCCGCACTGACGCGATTGATCACAGCGACGTGCGTCGGCCTGATGGCCGAGCCGCGATAGCGACCTACCAGTTCCACACCGACATGTCGTTGGCGGGATAGTTCTGGCAGTTCTCGGTTTCCTTGGCGACGACGCCCTTGTTGTTGAAGAAGAGCTTCATGTGGTTGGGCCAGGCCAAGTTCAGCGGATCGATTTGGGGTGCGTAGAAGTTAGCCGAATAGGCCCTGCGGTCTGCCGACGACAGCGAGTAAAACCAGTGCACCTTGTCCTGAGTTGCCTGCTGAACATTCGGGTGGTTGTCGTAATCGGCCATGTAGCGCTGGTAGTACACCGGCTCGAAATCGCGTGCCGCAGCCATGATTTGCTCGGCGGTGCAGGTCGTCGCGATCATTCTCCGAGGTATCGGGAAGTCCTCCGTGGAGTCGTTGGACGAGCACCCGGCGCACGGTGCGAATCCTGGATCGGCCACAGCAACCCGGGGGAAGGCCGTCGCGGCGGCGCTGAGCGCGAGCACTGCAAGGCCCACGCGGACGACTAGGCCCAGACGACGAAGACGCATGCGGCTACTATAACGCTTTCGTAAAGGCTGTGTTTAGCCTCCCTAGACATCTGCTTCGTCGCTAGCCGGCGGGCTCGATTTCCAGCCCGACGTGGACCTTGTCGATTCCGCCCCGCACGATCGAGTGCGCATAGAACCACGGGGCGTGGTACCAGTACCGCTTCAGCACCGCGTTGTAGACCCGCCGTGTTTCAGACTTAGACAGCACCCGGGCGACGCCCTCGACCTCGTCGCTCTTGGGCTTCCCCAGCGCTCCGCTCTTGGCGATCGTCACCCGGGGAGTGTTTTTGATCCGCTTGGTCTTCCACGAGCCGTCGTCGGTGATCACCAGCAGTTTGCCGCCCTCGGGCACACCCCAGATCGCTGTCGGCTTGGGCCTGCCGTCCTTGGTGAAGGTGGTCAGCAGCAAGTATTTGCTAACGAAGCGACCGGCGGGGAGAAGTCCCCGGACCACGACCGCGGCCCGCGCCTTGGTGTTGACTATGAGCAGGCTTGTATCTAAGAAATTCTTAGAGTAACGTGCTCCTCCCACGCCCTCAGGCCAGTCGCAACTGCCAGAAAGATTGAGGGCCGAAATGAATAGCAATCGAAGCCGATGCATCAGGGGTGCAGCGGTGAACGGATATAGGTTGCTCGCGAAGGTTACCGCCGTCGCCATGTTCGTTGGCCTGGCTGGCGCGATGATCAATCAAGCCGCCCGCGCCTACGCGGACGACTCGCTGGCTGGGAGCGAGACGGCGCTCATCCTCGGCGGATCCGGCGAGCCGACGCCGTCGACCGAGGTCGCGCAGACCGTCGAGGATCTGTATCTGCACCCGCTGGGTTTCGACGGCGGCGCGACCGACTCCACGGTGTGCGACATGATCGGCACCGACCCGTGCGCCGCGCCGCTGCAGGTACTGACGACACCCGAACTGGTCCAGCAGGGTCCCAGTAGTCTCACCGGCGCGGACGACGTCGTCCTTGCCGTCGAGAACGAATTCAACGCCAATCCGGGCGCTTTCAACGCCGAGCACCCGCTGACGATCTTCGGATACTCGCAGAGCGCCACCGTCGAGTCGATCGCCATGACCCGACTCGAAGAAGCCGGCATCCCCAGCGACGATCTGCACTTCGTGTTCATCGGCGACCCCTCGCTGCCGGTCACCGGCGCTTGGTCCAACCTGGAGCCAGACCTGGCCTCGCTAGTCGGCTCGACTGAGGCGAACACTATTCTCACGGATTTAGGCATTGACGGCGTCCTTGGCAACGTGACGCCGAACGATCTGTACCCGGCGACCATCTACAGTCTGGCCACCGATCCGCTCCCCAACTTCCAAGAGGACTTCGCAACCCAGGGCCTGTCTGGCACGCTGCTGGACGTATTCGTCCACCTGGGGTACCTGGGGTTGACACCGACACAAGTCGCTGACGCGACCACGTCGACCGACGGCGACCTCACATATGTCGACATCTCCGACAACATCAATAACTTCGACGCGTTCATTGGTGAAATTGAGCACGGGGGTTTCAGCAGCGGACTATTCGAGAGCTTATTCGAGTCTCTGCAACTGTATTTGACCAACATGTTCTGACCTGAGGCGATCAGGAAAACGAGATCGACCGCTATGCAGCAGTGCGCTTCCGGTGCCGGGCTTTTCGTGGGACCCGAATGGGCACAAAGGCATGTCGTCGTAACACCATCGCGGGGGCGCGGGCTGCGCTGCGCGGAGCGACTCACTAGCACTGTGACGCGGCGGATGTGCTGCCACGCTACGCGGAATGTAGATCAGAGAGTCGGTACCACCGGAGGTAGTAGTACTGACTCTGAATGCCTAGTGAAGCCCGGCCGGGACGAGCGTACTTCGGTCAAGTGCAAGTACTTGGACTTGATGACGTCGGAAAACGTGGGAGCCATGCTGATCTTTATATCCGTCGGGTCTATCGGTCGCTGGTCGTGTCAGTCGATGGCGAGCTCGCGGCGCTCGATCAGGTCGCTCAGACCCTTCACGCCGAGTCGCTCGCGAAACGCCTGCGCCGTGTAGCCGATGGCCGTCGCGTCGGTTCGGGCCCGCACGGTTGCTGACCGCGGCAGATTGAACAGCACGCCGATCTCGCCGAAGTAGTCGCCCTCTCCGGCAACCTTCACCAATTCCTCACCGCCGTCGGCCAATTCGCGCACGATGTCGAACTCGCCGTCGGAGACGACGTAGATCAGCTCGCCCATCGTGCACTGCTCGAAGAGCACCTCGCCGGCCTTCAGGTGAACGGTTTCGGGCGGCCGGTTCGCCGACGCCAGCGTGGGCACCATCTCGACGACATGATCAGCCATCGGCAGTATCCGGCTGTCGTGGGTCGCGACCACCACCACACGCTCGCCCGAGGCGAGCGAGCGAATGAGCCGCAGCACCTCCTCCACCTGGATGAAGTCGAGGTGGGCGGTCGGCTCGTCGGCCAGGATCAGCGGCGGCTCCAGCGCGATCGCCCGAGCGACCGCGACGCGTTGCTGCTGACCGCCGCTGAGGTCACCCGGCCGGTGTTTCATCCGTTCCGCAAGATTGACCTGCGCTAGAAGCTGCTCGGCACGCCGCCGCGATTCGGCTCGTGACCTGCCGGCCGCCCGCAGCGGGACCATCACGTTCTCGAGGGCGGTCAGGCTCGGCACCAAGTTGAAGGCTTGGAAGACGATGCCGACGTGGTCGCGTCGGTACTTGGCCAGCTCACGGCCGTCGAGCCTGGTGACGTCGACGCCACCGAACATGATCGCCCCGCTTTTGGGCCGCAGAATGCCGCCGAGGCAAGACAGCAACGTCGTCTTCCCGCACCCGCTGGGCCCGAGCAGGATCACCAGCGAGCCGGCCGGCACGTCGAGGCTCAAGCCATTGATCGGCCGGACCGCGTACCCACCACTGGAGTACTCAACGACGAGGTCCTTGATGCTGAGATCGCCCACCGCTCAAGGACCTCCGAACGCGATCGCGGGATCGACCGCCATCGCGCGCCGCAGCCCGGCGACGCTGGCCAGCAGACCGATCGCGACGGCGATCGCCGGTAGCGCCAGGTAGGCACTCATCGGCACGACGACCGTCATCGGGAACAGCGGTGCCAATACCTGAGCGAGGATGACGCCCACCGCCGCGGCGAGCAACGCGACGACGACGGCCTGCAGCGCGAGCCCCGCCAGCACCGACCGCGTCGGCACGCCGATCGCCTTGAACACCGCGAAGTCGCGCATGCGCTCGAGCGCCGAAAGGTACACGACTGACCCGACGATCAGCACCGCCACGATCCACAACAAGACGGCCACCATCGTGATCGCGCTGCCCGCGACCTTCATTGGTCGCAGGAGGTCGGTGACACCAGCCGCACGATCAAGGGCTTGGTAACCCTCGGGGAGCTGCTGGGGTGTGCCCACGATCCCGATCGAGGTGACCATCGGCTGACCGTTGTACGCCAGCTGTTGCAGGCCTTCGGTTGTCAGGAAGATGTTGGGCGTCTTCGCAAGTGCCGTGGAATTGGGCACAATGCCGACGATCCGCAATGTGTGCGCACCGACCTGCAGATTGTCACCGATACGGCGGCCTAGCGTGCTCGACACCGCGACCTCGTCCGGTGTCATCGGTGCTTCTCCTTGCGAGACAACAGGCATGCCGGGGCCGTGCTCGGGCGCGCCGAAGGCCGTGGTGTTCCGCGTCGCCGAGCCCTCCCTGATCGCCAGCGCGGCGGTGGCCAGCGGGGCGGCGGCGACGACGCCCGGCTCACCGGCCACTTGGGCCAGGTCAATTTGCGCGAACGGTGTCGAACCCAGAAACGGTCCGGCCGCACCGAATTTGACCACGAACTTGTCCACGCCCAGGGAGTCGACGGCCCGCTGCGCCTCCACCCGAAAGCCGTTGGCAAGACCGGTCAGAACGAGCGTCATCGCGAAGATCAATCCGGTGCTGACGATCGCGATGACGAGGCGCCGCCTTCGCCATTGCATATCACGCAAGGCCGCCGACAGCATGCCCGGGAGATTACCGATGACCAGGCATTTTCGGGCCGAGTTCAACCATGTTTCTAGATCAATGTCATGGCATCGCTTCGGCCCAGGCGATGTGTCCCTCGAAGCCGAGCGATGTCGCCATGTTGCGGTAGCGATTCAGGAAGCCCAGATATTTCACACCTTCGCCGCGCGCCAGCGCCAACAGGGCGCGCAGCCGCAGCAGCCAGACCTCGCGCAAAGCGGACTCCTCGGTGGGTGCCGCCGCCAACCGCTCGATCGTGGCCTCGGCCTCGGCGAGGTCACTCTCGGTCCCGACTTCGAGCAGCGTTTCCACCAGCACACCCGTCGCTGGAATGCCCGGCCCCCGCAACGGTTCTTCGCCGAACAACCGATCGACCCCGGCGCGGATCAACGGGATCGCGCCGTCGCGATCGCCTCGCCGAGCCTTCTCGCGCGCCGAATAGACGTCGGCGAACATCTGTTGTTGGTCAGCAGGGATGCCGGTCGCGGCCACCGCTGATCCGCAACCGTGGCAGAACCGCACATCGTCCAGGAGTTCATTCCCACACGTGCGGCACGCTGTTGTGGCCGTCATCCGACCCTCCGCCGCTCGCCCCTCGAGTTTCCTGGTTTTCCAGCTTAGGTCGGGAGAGGCTTCACCGATGGGTTGTTGGCAGAGTTAGGGTGAGGTCACTGCGTTAAGGACGAGTAAAGATGAACCCAGATGAATACGTGGACGAGTCCGTCACCACGCTGGAAGACCTCAGAGGCGATCTTGCACTGCGCTACAAGCGAACCGCCACTGGCGGGGCCTCGGTTGACCCTGCGATCGTAGAGTCCGACATGGCGGCCCTCGATCGCGACGGCTACGTCATTTGGGAGAACCTGCTCAGCGCCGAGGACTGCCGAAAGATCCGCGACGTGGTGTGGCCGTGGCTCGGGCACACCGGCCGTAACTCGTTCGAAGGCCGTCGCACCCAACGCATCTACAGCGTGCTGAGCAGGACGCGGGTGTGCGACGGGCTTGCCGATCATCCGCGGGTGCTGGCGGTGCTGGACCGGCTACTGATGCCGAACTACTTGCTTTCGGCGTTGCAGGCCATCAACATTCAGCCCGGAGAGGCCGCGCAGCTGGCTCACCATGACGACGGGTTCTACCCGGTCCCGCGTCCGCGTGAGCCGTTGGCCGCGGCGACGATCTGGGCGATCGACGACTTCACCGCCGACAACGGCGCCACGATGCTCTATCCGGGCAGCCACCGGTGGGGCAAGCGTCGACCGGGACCCGATGATCGTTCGATACCTGTCGTGATGCCCGCGGGCTCGTGCGTCTTCTTCGTGGGCACCCTGTGGCATGGCGGGGGCGCCAACACGACGACCCGCGACCGCCTGGCCGTCACCGCTCAATACTGTGAACCGTGGCTGCGGCCGATGGAGGCCTACACCCTGTCGATCTCGCGGGATATCGCTCGGGAGGTCTCGGATGACCTGCGCCGCATGCTCGGCTACAGCATCCACCCGCCGTTCGTCGGTGCGGTGGACGGCCTGCACCCGCTGCGTCTGTTGGACGAGTAGACGCTTAGGCGTGCCGGGCGGCTTCCTGCACGAGTTGCACCCGGGAGCTGAGGCCAAGCTTGGTGTAGACGTGGGTCAGGTGCGATTGCACAGTCCGCGGTGAGACGAAAAGCCGTGTCGCGATGTCGTTGTTGGCCAGCCCTTCGCTGACCAACCGCACGACATCGCGCTCGGTCGGCGTGAGCGAGGCCCAGCCGCTGGCGGGTCGTCTGCGTTCGCCCCGGCCGCGCTGCGCGTAGGCGATCGCCTCCTCCGTGGATAGGGCGGCACCTTCGGCCCATGCCGCGTCAAAGTCCTTCTGGCCCAACGCATCACGCAACGCCGCCACCGAGGCCTCGTAGCTCTCGTCCAAGACCTTGAAGCGGACCGCGCCCATGCGTTGCCGGATGGCGTTTGCCGCGCCGATGAGCCGCGCCGCCTCACGGTGACTGCCGGCGTCACCCGCCAGGCCGCCGAGACATTCAAGAACGTCCGGGATGACCAGGTGACCCTCAATTTCGGCGGCTATCGCCAGCGCGTCGTGAGCATCGCGGTCGCCTTGTTCTGGCTCCCCTTGCGCAATCGCCACGCGAGCCCGCGTGACCAGCGCCAACATCAGGAAATAGCCTCTCGTTTTCGTCACCGCGTCGTCGGCCCAGCGGCGGGCTGCTACCAGATCCCCGCTCGCCAGTGTGGCCCGCGCAACGTAGGTGCGCGTCAACGCCGCCGCCCCGGGAATGGCACTGTGGTGCTGCCAGGCCAACGTGCTCGCATCGCGTGCCGCCGCAACGTCGCCGGCGGCCAGGGCCGCGTCGCTCAGTGCCCCGTAAGCGTTGCCGACGGCAATGTCGCCGACCTGGGCAGCGGCCTCGATGGCGGCGTCGGCCGCAGCCCGGGCGGCATTCGTCTCACCCTGCCACGCCAGCCCATGACTCTGGCCCGTGAGGCTCTGCGCCTTAAAAAACATGTCGTGAGCGACCTCGGCATCGGCAACTACCGAACCGAGTTGTGTGACGCCGGCGACCAGATCGCCCTGCCAAAGCTGTAGTACGCCGAGGCACCAGCGGCACTGACGCGAGACGTACCGGTCACCTATCGCGTCGGCGAGATCGCGTCCTTCCTCGGCGGCCGCGCCTCCCGCGACTGGGTCACCCTCCGTGACCGCAACGAGCGCCTGCCAGGCGAGGATCTCGCCAAGCCGCCACCGATCGTCCAACTCCCGGGCCAGGCCGATCGCCTCGGCCAGGTACGGCCGGGCTGTCTCGGCGCTGATGGCGGCGATAGGACCGCAGGCGGTCAGCGCCCGGACCAGTAAGGCCGGATCGTCGACCTCGCGGGCGATCGCCAGGGCGTGCTGAGCCTGATCCAGGGTGTCCGCGGCGCCCATATGGGCGGCGAACAGGGCCCTGTCGGCGAACGCCCGCGCGCACACCGCAGCCGCCACCTCCTGGTGCTGCGCGTCGAGGTCGGCCAGCGCGGCGTTGAACCAGGCCAGCCCTTCCCGGGGGCGGCCCCGCGCTCGCCACAGCGGGTACAACGACGACGCCAGCGCCAGCGCCAGCGCGATATCAGAGTTCTCTCGGCTCCAGTTGAACGCGGCGCGCAGATTGTCGATATCGATTTCGGCATGCTCGACGCGCTGCTCATAATCACTGCCCGCCGGCGCGTCGAGCGCAGCGGCCATCGCCGTGTAGTAATCCCGGTGACGCGAGCGCA
>DATJOR010000170.1:0-4038 GCA_035506875.1 Mycobacterium sp. | reverse complement strand
GAGTACAGCGAGGGCGCTGGCCCGGGCATCGATGTGTATTCGTTGCGTCAGCCGCTGGGGGTGGTGGCTGGGATCACGCCGTTCAACTTCCCGGCGATGATTCCGTTGTGGAAGGCGGGTCCGGCGCTGGCATGCGGTAATGCGTTCATTCTGAAGCCTTCTGAGCGTGACCCGTCGGTGCCGGTGCGGCTGGCCGAGTTGTTCGTCGAGGCGGGTCTGCCGCCGGGCGTGTTCCAGGTCGTGCACGGCGATAAGGAGGCGGTGGACGCGATCTTGACGCACCCCGATATCGCCGCTGTCGGGTTTGTGGGCAGTTCGGATATCGCGCAGTACATCTATTCGACGGCGACGAGCACCGGCAAGCGTGCGCAGTGCTTTGGCGGGGCGAAGAACCACATGATCGTGATGCCTGATGCCGATTTGGATCAGGCGGTCGACGCCCTGATCGGCGCGGGCTACGGCAGTGCGGGTGAGCGGTGCATGGCGATATCCGTTGCGGTGCCGGTCGGCGAGCAGACCGCGGATCGGTTGCGTGCCAGGCTGGTTGAGCGGATCAAGGATCTACGGGTGGGTCACAGTCTGGACCCCAAGGCCGAGTACGGCCCGCTGGTCAGCGAGGCCGCACTGGCCCGGGTGCGCGATTACATCGGCCAAGGTGTTGACGCCGGCGCCGACTTGGTGATCGACGGCCGCGAACGCGCCAGCGATGAGTTGGCTTATGGTGAGGCCAACCTGGAGGGCGGCTGGTTTATTGGGCCCACGTTGTTCGACCATGTCACTGCCGAGATGTCGATTTACACCGACGAGATCTTCGGCCCGGTGCTGTGCATCGTGCGCGCCCACGACTACGAGGAGGCGTTGCGGCTGCCCAGCGAGCATGAGTACGGCAACGGGGTGGCGGTGTTCACCCGCGACGGCGACACGGCCCGCGATTTCGTGTCCCGGGTGCAGGTCGGCATGGTCGGGGTCAATGTGCCGATCCCGGTCCCGGTGGCCTATCACAGCTTTGGTGGCTGGAAGCGTTCGGGTTTTGGTGATCTCAACCAGCATGGCCCGACCTCGATCCAGTTCTACACCAAGGTCAAGACGGTGACCTCGCGGTGGCCGTCGGGCATCAAGGACGGCGCCGAATTCGTCATCCCGACCATGAATTGACGCATGGCATGCAATTTTTCGGTCTAGACGACGACGAGCGGGTCATCACCGAGACGGCGGCCGCGTTCGCGGCCAAACGGGTGGCCCCTCATGCCCTGCAATGGGATGTGACGCATCACTTTCCGGTCGAGGTGCTGCGCGAGGCGGCGGGGCTGGGGATGGCGGCCATCTATTGTCGCGATGATGTGGGTGGCAGCGGGTTGCGCCGCCTCGATGGGGTGCGGATCTTCGAGCAACTGGCGATGGCCTGCCCGACGGCCGCCGCGTTTTTGTCGATTCACAACATGTGCGCCTGGATGATCGATAGCTATGGCACCGACGAGCAGCGCAAGACCTGGGTGCCGCGGCTGGCCTCGATGGACGCGATCGCCAGCTACTGCCTGACCGAGCCGGGTGCCGGGTCGGATGCCGGCGCGTTGAGCACCCGCGCGGTGCGCCACGGCGGCGACTACCTGCTCGACGGTGTCAAACAGTTCATCTCCGGGGCAGGAGCCTCGGACGTGTATGTGGTGATGGCACGCACCGGTGGTGAGGGGCCACGGGGAATATCGGCGTTCCTCGTCGAAAAAGGCACTCCTGGGCTCAGTTTCGGGGCCCATGAGCAGAAGATGGGCTGGAACGCGCAGCCGACGGCGCAGGTCGTCTTCGAGGGCGTGCGGGTGCCCGCCGAGGCGATGCTGGGCGGCGTGGACGGCGAAGGCACCGGCTTTTCCATCGCGATGAACGGCCTCAACGGTGGCCGGATCAACATCGCGGCGTGCTCGCTGGGTGGCGCGCAGGCCGCGTTCGACAAGGCCGCTGACTATCTTGCCCACCGCCAAGCGTTCGGGACGGCTTTGCTCGACGAGCCCACCATCCGGTTCACCTTGGCCGACATGGCCACCGCGCTGGAATCCTCCCGAATGCTGTTGTGGCGGGCCGCGGGCGCACTCGACGGCGATGCCGCCGACAAAGTCGAGCTGTGCGCGATGGCGAAGCGCTACGTCACCGACGCGTGTTACGAGGTCGCCGACAACGCCCTGCAGCTACACGGCGGCTACGGGTATCTGCGCGAGTACGGTCTGGAGAAGATCGTGCGCGATCTGCGGGTGCACCGCATCCTGGAGGGCACCAACGAAATCATGCGGGTGGTCATCGGCCGGGCCGAGGCCGCCCGGGTCCGCGCCAGCGCCTAGGAAGGCCACAGCACATGTCGACTGTCGCGTTTTTGGGGCTGGGCCACATGGGCGGTCCGATGTCGACCAACCTGGTGGCCGCCGGCCACCCCGTGCAGGGCTTCGACCCGGTAGCGGCCGCGGCCGCCGCCGCCGCCGATAACGGCGTGCGGGTGTCCGACAGCGGTCCCGCGGCGGTGGCCGGCGCTGATGTCGTTATCACGATGTTGCCGCACGGCGGCGCGGTCAAGCGGTGTTACGCCGAAATCCTGCCCGCCGCACGCCAAGGCGCGCTGTTCATCGACAGCTCAACGATCTCGGTCGACGATGCTCGCGAAGTCCACGCGTTGGCGGCCTCGCACGGTTTTGCCCAGCTCGACGCGCCGGTGTCCGGCGGGGTCAAGGGCGCTGTGGCCGGCACGCTGGCCTTCATGGTCGGCGGCGAGGGCAACGCACTGCAGCAGGCGCGGCCGGTGCTGGAGCCGATGGCCGGCAAGATCATTCACTGCGGTGCGGCCGGGGCGGGGCAGGCCGCCAAAGTGTGCAACAACATGGTGCTGGCCGTGCAGCAGATCGCGATCGGCGAGGCGTTCGTGCTGGCCGAAAAGCTTGGACTGTCAGCACAGTCGCTGTTCGACGTCATCACCGGCGCGACCGGCAACTGCTGGGCAGTGCACACCAACTGCCCGGTGCCCGGCCCGGTGCCGACCTCGCCGGCCAACCACAACTTCACCCCGGGCTTTGCGACCGCGCTGATGAACAAGGACCTCGGCCTGGCAATGGACGCCGTCAGCTCAACCGGTTCGGCAGCACCATTGGGCACTCACGCCGCCGAAATCTACGCCAAATTCGCAGCGGCCAACGGCGACAAGGACTTCAGCGCGATCATCGAAACGCTCCGCGGGAGCTAGGCGACCCGCCGCTGGGCAATCCACCAGCGCCGGTGAGCCTGTCGGCAGCCGACCGCGCGCAGCGATTCCGCACCGTCGTAGCCGGTGGCGACAACCACCGTAGGCAATTCGGCGGCAACCGCGGCGCGCCACCCGCGGCCCGACCCCGCGACCGCCAGCGCGTCGCGGTGCGTTATTCCCATCTCCCACAACGCCAGCCGGTACAGTTCAGCGTCGCGCTCGGGCCCGGCTCCCATGTCGGGCAGATCGTCGACGGTCACGATCGTTTCCACGAGGCCGTCACCGACCAATTGCCGCACCGCGGTCTCGACCCATTCGCGGTGCCGAGTGCTCACCACGCCGACCCAGATGCCCGCGACGAACAGGCTCATCACCAAGTCGACCAGACCGGCGCGAGGCGCCATGTCGTCGTCGCGGTCGATTTCGGCCAGCGCGGAATCGGCGTCGAAAATCACCGCGCGCAGCACATCGGCTCCCGCGGGCGGTTCCCGGTCCCACCAGAATGTCCGGGCTGGACGAGTCTGCCCCATGGCTCGCACGCCCACAGGTTGCCTTACGTCACGCGCCACGAACCTCCCCCATTAGGGGGATTGGGGTGACCAACTTAGGGTGTTGCCATGGCGGCTACGCCGGTGCGTCTGGTCCTGGTCGATGACCACGAGATGGTCATCGAGGGGCTCAAGGCGATGCTGGCTTCCTTCAAGGACCGGCTGCAGGTGGTCGGGCAGGCGGTGGGCGCCGACCGCGCGGTCGGCGTCGTCGACGAGCTGCAACCCGACATCGTGCTGTGCGACGTGCGCATGCAGGGCGTCAGCGGG
>DATJOR010000169.1:0-2070 GCA_035506875.1 Mycobacterium sp. | reverse complement strand
CGAGATTCGCCAATCCCGTGTGTCTGACCTCGCATTTTGGTCAAGTGGCGGTAGCGTGACGCAGTGTAACAGCGTCGTTGAATCCCTAAGAATAGTGCAATAATCGGTACCGCCAGTGACATAAAACCCGGCCGGGGGTTCTCTCCGACGATACGCACGGGTATCAACGACGTGCCCCTGCGGTGAACAGCGATGGAAGGCGGGGACGTGGGTCCGAACGACAACGGAGCCAGGTCAGAATCGGCGCTGCCCGAGCGGGAAAAACTGGAAAAAGTCGTCATCCGTTTCGCCGGGGACTCCGGCGATGGCATGCAGCTCACCGGTGACCGGTTCACCTCCGAGGCAGCGCTGTTCGGTAACGACCTGGCGACCCAACCGAGCTATCCGGCCGAGATTCGCGCGCCGCAGGGCACGCTGCCGGGCGTCTCGTCGTTCCAGATCCAAATCGCGGACTACGACATCCTCACGGCCGGTGACCGGCCCGACGTGCTGGTCGCGATGAACCCGGCGGCGCTGAAGGCCAACATCATCGACCTGCCCATCGGCGGTCTGGTGATCGCCAACTCCGACGAGTTCACCAAGCGCAACCTGGCCAAAGTCGGCTACGAGAACAACCCGCTGGAAACCGGGGAGTTGTCCGACTACAAGGTCGAGGCCGTCCCGATGACCACGCTGACGCTGGGGGCCGTCGAGGCCATCGGCGCGTCGAAGAAAGACGGCCAGCGCGCCAAGAACATGTTCGCGCTGGGCTTGCTGTCGTGGATGTATGGGCGGCCGATCGAAACCAGTGAGCGATTCATTCGGGAGAAGTTCGCCCGCAAGCCCGACGTCGCCGACGCCAACGTGCTGGCGCTGAAGGCGGGATGGAACTACGGGGAGACCACCGAGGCCTTCGCCACCACCTACGAGATCTCGCCGGCGAAGCTGCCCGCGGGCGAGTACCGGCAGATCTCGGGCAACACCGCGCTCGCCTACGGCCTCGTGACGGCCGGCCAGCTGGCCGACCTTCAGGTCGTGTTGGGCAGCTACCCGATCACGCCGGCGTCGGACATCCTGCACGAGCTCTCGAAGCACAAGAATTTCAACGTCATCACCTTCCAGGCCGAGGACGAAATCGGCGGTATCTGCGCCGCGGTGGGCGCCTCATACGGTGGTGCTCTCGGCGTCACCAGCACGTCGGGTCCCGGCCTGTCGCTCAAGTCCGAAGCGCTGGGGCTCGCGGTGATGACCGAACTGCCGTTGATCGTCATCGACGTGCAGCGCGGCGGGCCGTCGACCGGTCTGCCGACCAAGACCGAGCAGGCCGACTTGCTCCAAGCGCTCTACGGGCGCAATGGCGAGTCGCCGGTGGCGGTGCTGGCGCCGCGGTCGCCGTCGGACTGCTTTGCGACCGCGCTGGAGGCGGCGCGCATCGCGGTGTCCTACCACACGCCGGTAATTGTGTTGTCGGACGGCGCAATTGCCAACGGTTCCGAGCCGTGGCGAATCCCGGATGTCGGCACGCTGGAACCCATCGAGCACACCTTCGCCGAACCGGATCAACCGTTCCAGCCCTATGCCCGCGACCCAGAGACGCTGGCCCGCCTGTTCGCCGTCCCGGGCACTCCCGGTCTCGAACATCGCATCGGTGGGCTGGAGTCCGCCAACGGCACCGGCGACATCTCCTACGACCCGGCGAACCACGACCTGATGGTGCGGCTGCGCCAAGCCAAGATCGACGGCATCTCCGTTCCCGACCTGGAGGTCGACGATCCGACCGGGGACGCCGAGCTGCTGTTGATCGGGTGGGGCAGCTCCTACGGCCCGATCGGCGAGGCGTGCCGGCGTGCGCGGCGCAACGGGATCAAGGTCGCGCATGCCCACCTGCGCTACTTGCGGCCATTCCCGGCTAACCTCGGCGAGGTGCTGCGGCGTTACCCGCAGGTGGTGTGCCCGGAGATGAACCTGGGGCAGCTGGCGCTGCTGCTGCGCGGCAAGTATTTGGTCGACGTGCAATCGGTCACCAAGGTTCAGGGTGTGGCATTCCTGGCCGACGAGGTGGGGCGCGTCATCCGCGCCGCGCTCGGCGGG
>DATJOR010000168.1:0-4432 GCA_035506875.1 Mycobacterium sp. | reverse complement strand
TGGCTGGGCTTCCTCGACAGCTACAAGGTGCGCGACCTTCCCGGGCTCGACGAGGCCGCCGACTGGTTGCGCGCCAACCGGCCCGCGCAGTACAAGCCGGGCATCATGCACGGCGACTACCAGTTCGCCAACGTGATGTTCGCGCACGGGGGGCCGGCCCGGCTCGCGGCGATCGTGGACTGGGAGATGACCACGGTCGGCGATCCGCTGTTGGACCTGGCCTGGTGCCTGCTGGGCTACGACGGCGAAAACCCAAAGGAAGACGGGTTTTATCTCGATATGAAGGGCATGCCGACCCGCAGCGAGTTGCTCGAGCGCTACGAGCAGGTCAGCGGGCTGTCGACCGAGAACATCGACTACTACCTGGTGCTGGCCAACTGGAAGCTCGGCATCGTGCTGGAAAAGACCTACGCTGCGGGTGTGCGCAGCGGCAAGGTCGACCCCAAGATCCAGGACGCGTTCGGGGCGATGGTCCCGCAGCTGATCGCCACCGCGGCCGATCTGGCCGGGTCATTGAAATGAGCTACGCTGAGCAGCTTTTCGATCTGACCGACCAGACGATCCTGATCACCGGCGGCAGCCGCGGGCTGGGCCGGGAGATGGCGTTCGGTGTTGCGCGCTGCGGCGCCGACGTCGTGATCGCCAGCCGCAAGATGGAAAACTGCGTCGCCGTTGCCGATCAGATCGAGCACGAGACCGGTCGCGCGGCAATGCCATACCAGGTGCACGTCGGCCGGTGGGATCAACTCGACGGCCTGGTCGACGCGGTGTACGAACGGTTCGGCAAGGTCGACACCCTGATCAACAACGCCGGCATGTCCCCTGTCTACGACAAGTTGACCGACGTCACCGAGAAGCTGTTCGACGCGGTGGTCAACCTCAACCTCAAGGGTCCGTTCCGGTTGTCCGCGTTGGTCGGTGAGCGGATGGTCGCGGCCGGACGCGGCTCGATCATCAACGTCAGCACCGCCGGTTCACTGCGCCCGTCGGCCGACATCATTCCCTACGCATCGTCGAAGGCCGGGCTCAACGCGATGACCGAGGGTCTGGCACGGGCATTCGGTCCGTCGGTACGGGTCAATACGCTGATGGCCGGCCCGTTCCTCACCGACGTCAGCAAGTCGTGGAACCTTGGTCAGGCGCACCAGAATCCGTTCGTTCACCTCTCACTGCAACGGGCCGGAAACCCGGCCGAAATCGTCGGTGCTGCATTGTTTCTGGCATCCGATGCGTCCAGCTTCACCACCGGCTCGATTCTGCGGGCCGACGGTGGAATCCCCTGACCGGGACGATCGCAAGCGCGGCGTAGCCGGGCGCAGCGGGTCGTCCCGATTTAACCGAGGAGGCAACATGGCATGGGACTTTTCCACCGAACCGGAATTCGCGAAGAAACTCGACTGGATCCGTGAGTTCGTCCGCGAAGAAGTCGAGCCGTTGGAGGTGCTGTTCCCCGGCTGCGAGTTCTTGCCGCTGAACGACGAGCGCCGCAGAATCGTCGATCCGCTCAAACAGCAAGTTCGCGATCAGGGACTCTGGGCCCCACACCTCGGGCCGGAACTCGGCGGGCAGGGCTTCGGCGCGGTCAAGCTGACGCTGATCAACGAGATCCTGGGCCGCAGCCCTTGGGCGCCAATCGTGTTCGGAACACAGGCGCCCGACACCGGTAATGCGGAGATCATCGCCCGGTTCGGCACCCAGGACCAGAAGGACCGCTATCTGAACGGGCTGCTGTCCGGCGAAATCTTCTCCTGCTTCTCGATGACCGAGCCGCAAGGCGGTGCCGACCCACGAGTGTTCACCACCCGAGCCGTCCGCGACGGCGACGACTGGGTGATCACCGGGCGGAAGTACTTCTCCTCCAACGCGTCCGTCGCGTCTTTCTTCATCGTGGTTGCGATCACCAACCCCGATGTGGCGGTGCATCACGGCGCCTCGACGTTTTTGATTCCGGCGGGCACCCCGGGTCTCCACGTGGAAGCCAACCACCACCTGGTCGGAGCGGATGCTCACGAACCAGGGCACTCACTGGTGCACTACGACGGGGTGCGGGTGCCGTCGGACGCCCTGCTCGGTGAGCCCGGCCAGGGCTTCATGATCCTGCAGACTCGGTTGGCGGGTGGACGCTTGCATCACGCGATGCGCTCGATCGGCATGGCGCAACGCGCGGTCGAGATGATGTCGAAGCGCGCGAAAAGCCGTTTCACCCAAGGCACTTTGCTCGCCGATAAGCAGTTGGTACAGGAGTTCATCGCCGACTCGTATACCGAGCTGACGCCGTTTCGGCTGACGGTGCTGCACGCCGCGTGGCTGATCGACAGCGGCGACGAGCACGCCGCCCGCGCGGAAATCGCCACCTGCAAGATCCTGGCGTCGCAAGTGCTGAAATCGATTGCGCTACGCGCGATCCAGGTGCACGGCGCGCTGGGCCTCACCGATCAGCTGCCACTGGTCAATGTCCTGCTCGGCGGCATCGCGCTCGGCCTGGCCGACGGGCCGACCGAGGCGCACAAGGTCAACCTGGCCCGCATGCTGCTCAAGGGCTACGAGGCCGAAGACGGGGATTGGCCCAGCGAGATGCTGGATGTGCGCCGCGAGGCAGTCCGCGCCAAATACGGTGAACTCGTTGACCAATAGCCGGGTGACCGCGGCCGTCGAGCGTGCCCTCGACGACCGTCAGCGGGAAGCCACCGAAGAAGTCGAACGCATCCTTGCCGCCGCCGTTCGGGTGATGGAAAGGGTGGCACCCGAGCCACCACGGGTCAGCGACATCGTGGCCGAGGCGGGCTCGTCGAACAAAGCGTTCTACCGCTACTTCGCCGGTAAAGACGATGTCATCCTCGCGGTGATGGAGCGTGGTGTCGCGATCGTCGTCTCGTATCTGCAGCATCAGATGGCCAAGGAGCGGACGCCGGCCGGTAAGGTGCGGCGCTGGATCGAGGGCGCACTCGCCCAGGTCGCCGACCCACACCTGATCAGCATGAGCCGGGCAGCGGCCGGGCAGATTTCGGCGACCCCCAACTGGCGGGCCGCCGACGACGAGATCATGCGGCCGATGCGCGATCTGCTGATCGAGCCGATCGCGGCGTTGGGCAGCACCGATGTCGGTCGCGATGCCGACACCGTGTTCCGTTGCACCGCAGCCGCGATGCGCAGTCACCTGGATTCGGCCAACCGGCTCGGCCCCGACGACATCGATCACCTGGTCCGGTTCTGTCTACGCGGGCTGGGGGCCGGCTGATGCGCGCCGTCGTCTGCCGTTCCTACGGTCCCCCAGAAGATTTGGTCGTCGATGACATCGCCGATCCGGTACCAGGTCCGGGCCAGCTGCTGGTGCGGGTGCATGCCGCGGCCGTCAACTTCCCCGATGTGCTGCTGATCGCCGGCAAGTACCAGGTCAAGATCCCGGTCCCGTTCACGCCGGGCAGCGAACTGGCCGGCGAGGTAGTGGCTGCCGGTGAGGGTGCGTCGTTCGGGCCAGGCGACCGGGTTTTCGGAGCGATCCCGACCGGTGCTTTCGCGGAACTGGCCCTGCTCGATGCGAACCAGGTGTCGCCCGTTCCCGACGGCGTCGACTTCGGTCCCGCGGCGGCGTTCGGCGTCACCTACCGCACTGCATATCACGCCCTACGGTCGGTTGCCCAAGTCGCAGAGGGCGATTGGGTGGTGATCCTCGGAGCGGCGGGCGGGGTTGGTCAGGCCGCACTCGACCTCGCGGTCGGCATGAAGGCCCGGGTGCTGGCCGCCGCGTCAAGCGAGGACAAACTCGACGTCTGCCGTCAGCGTGGCGCAGCGGCGACCGTCGCCTATGACCGTGACGATCTGAAATCGGCCATCCGCGAACTCACCGGCGGCGGCGCTCGCGTCGTCATCGATCCGGTCGGAGGACAGTACTCCGAGCCGGCGCTGCGTGGTCTGGCCCGGGGCGGAATGTTCATCACCCTCGGTTATGCCGCGGGCTCGATTCCAGCGATTCCGCTCAATCTCGTTCTGCTCAAAGACATCACCATCCGCGGCATGGAGATCCGCACCTTTACCGCCGATCATCCCGACGACGCCGCGCGCGACATCCAGGAGCTGCAGCAGATGTTCGCCGACGGCCGGATTCAGCCGTATATCGGTGCCCGGTTCCCGCTGTCCGATGCCGCCATGGCGTTACGGCATGTTGCCGAGCGCAAGGCCATCGGCAAGGTCGTCATCGACATCACGGCGTGAGTCGCGGGCAAATAGCCGCCCCCTTCTCCCGAGTACCGCTGCTCGTTACGGCGTCACGATGTTGAACGCCGGATCGGGTTTGTCCAGCACACCCAGCAGCTGCTGCAGGGCCGACTGGTCGCCGGATATCTCCAGGCCGGGTGAGCCGACGTCACCCATCGCGACGGTGAGGAGGCGAAGTGTGTTGTCCAGCTTGACGGTGACGTCGGCGGTGCCCGCA
>DATJOR010000167.1:0-10688 GCA_035506875.1 Mycobacterium sp. | reverse complement strand
CCCTGCACCTCATTGAGAAAGATCCCCGCGGGTTTGAAGTCGCGGATGAACCGCGGATCGCCGGTGATGTGCACCAGCGACAGCAGCAGGGTTGGGATGCTGACTTGCTCAAGCGCGGCGGCAATGTCGGCGGTGGAGGTGGTGAAAGGCTGGCCGGCGTAGCGGCTGCGTTTCAAGGCGGATCCTTCCATGAGCATAATTACGATACGCAGGGTTTCGTAATTCACGTAAACGATACGCTGGACGTCGTGGCGGATCAAGGGTCGATCGGACCACGCCTGAAAGGCTGGCTGGCCGCGGCCCGGCGATTCGTCATCGGCGCGCCGTTGACCTACGTGTGGCTGACCGTGCTGCTGTTGACCACGATCATTCAGCGCAGCGCGAGCAGGCGGCATCTGCACTCCCTATTGGTGCACGACTCCACGAATATCCGTCACTTGGCGACCAATCCCTTGGACGCGCTGTTCTCCAGCCTGCTCTGGATCGATGGCCGCTACTGGGCGCCGTATCTACTGCTGTTCACCTTGTTTGTCGCCCCGGCAGAGCAGTGGCTGGGCCAAATCCGTTGGCTTACTGTGGGATTGACGGCTCACGTCAGTGCGACTTATATCAGCGAAGGCTTGCTCTACCTACAGATTCAGTATCACCAGGCACCGCGAAAGCTGGTTCATGCCACTGACATCGGCGTCAGCTACTTTATGGTCGGCGTGATGGCCGTACTCGCCTATCACGTCCCGCGGCCATGGCGAAGGGGTTACCTCGCCGTCCTGATCGCGGTCTACACGGTCCTGCTCATCATCCACGCGAACTTCACCGCGATCGGGCACTTCTCGGCGATTTTCATCGGACTGTTGTTCTATCCGATGGCCCAACGACGGGACCGGGCTAGATCCGGGTAGCGGTCACGTAGCTGAGGCCGGCGAAGCTCCTGGCTTCGTCGTCACTGGGTTGCGGCACTGAAATCCCATGAGCGGCAACGAGTTCTGCTGCGCCGGTAGCCGACACGTTCCAGCCGTGGCTGTCCAGGTAGTCGACCACATCGTGGCGGTCGCCGCCGTACCACAGGTCGGTCATCTCCACGTCGAATCCGTGCTTGCGCCAGCTTTCGGTGGACTGTCGCATCCGGTCGGCCATCACCGGCACCGCCTGGCTGGCGTTCGGCATGTTCTCGGTGGCCAACCGGCTGCCCGCTGCGCTGAGCATGGTGATGTTATCCAGCAGTGCATCCTGGGCCTCCGGTGGCAGGAAAGGCATCAGCCCTTCGGCACTCCACGCGGTGGCCTGGGTGGGATCCAGACCGGCTCCGCGCAGCGCGGCGGGCCAGTCGTGTCGCAGATCTATCGCCACCGAGCGCAGGTCGGTGGTCGGGATGGCGCCCAGATCGGTCAGTGTCTTCGTCTTGAACTCGATGACGGTCGGTTGGTCGATCTCGTACACGGTGATTCCGGGCGGCCAGGGCAGACGGTAGGCACGGGCATCCAGTCCCGACGCCAGGATCACCGCCTGCCGAATTCCGGCCTCGGTCGCCTCGATGAAGAAGTCGTCGAAAAACCGGGTGCGGACTGCCATCATGTCGCCCATCCGCTGCATTCCGAACTCGCCGCCGTTGTCGACGTCGTCAGCGGCCAATTCGCCGCTCGCCACTCGGGTGAAGAAGTCGACGCCTACCGCGCGGACCAGCGGCTCGGCGAAGGGATCTTTGATCAGCGGGTTCTCTGCGCGGTTCGCCAGCGCACGTCCTACCGCCACACCGGTCGCGGTGGCGCCCACGCTGGTAGCCAGGTCCCAGGTGTCGTTGTCAGTTCGTGCCATGCCCACCCCTCTGCGATATTTAGTCTGTTTAATTGACTGTACCCGCGATCGGGGACACGTAATCTGGGCGAGGTGCGGCACTACTACTCGGCTGACGCGATCCGCGAAGCCGAAGCGCCGTTACTGGCAAGCCTGCCCGACGGAGCGCTGATGAGGCGGGCGGCGTACGGATTGGCCGCCGCGATCATCGCCGAGCTGACCGCCCGCACCGGCGGGGTCGCCGGGCGGCGGGTGTGCGCGGTCGTCGGCTCGGGCGACAACGGCGGTGACGCGCTGTGGGCCGCGACGTTCCTGCTTCGTCGCGGCGCGCGCGCCGACGCGATACTGCTCAATCCGGACCACACCCACCAGAAGGGGCTGGCAGCATTCCGGAAGGCCGGCGGCCGGATCGTCGAAAAGGTCGCAGAAGGAACGGATCTCGCCATCGACGGCGTCGTCGGTATTTCCGGTTCTGGGCCGCTGCGGCCGAACGCCGCCGAAGTCTTCGAAGCGGTCGACGCCAAGGGGATCCCGGTGGTGGCCGTCGACATCCCCAGCGGCATCGACGTGGCGACCGGCGCGATCACGGGCCCCGCCGTGCATGCGGCGCTGACGGTTACGTTCGGCGGTCTCAAACCGGTGCACGCGCTGGCCGACTGCGGCCGCGTGCACCTTGTCGACATCGGCTTGGATCTCCCCGAAACCGACGTCGTCGGCTTCGAGGCCGCCGACGTGGCCGCGCGCTGGCCGGTGCCCGGCCCGCACGACGACAAGTACACCCAGGGCGTGACGGGCGTGATGGCCGGCTCGTCGACCTATCCGGGCGCCGCGGTGCTGTGCACCGGTGCCGCCGTCGCGGCCACCTCCGGCATGGTCCGCTACGCCGGCAGCGCGCACAGCGAGGTGCTCGCGCACTGGCCGGAAGTGATCGCCTCGCCGACCCCGGCCTCGGCCGGACGGGTGCAGGCCTGGGTGGTCGGGCCGGGCCTTGGCACCGACGAAACCGGGGCCGCCGCACTTTGGTTCGCGCTGGGTACCGACCTGCCCGTGCTGATCGACGCCGACGCGCTGACCATCCTGGCGGCCCACCCCGACATGGTCAGCGGCCGCAGCGCGCCGACTCTGCTGACACCGCACGCCGGTGAATTCGCCCGACTGGCCGGCGCACCGCCCGGCGACGACCGCGTCGGCGCCACCCGAAAGCTCGCCAACGCACTCGGGGTCACCGTGCTGCTGAAGGGCAACGTCACCGTCATCGCCGAGCCCGGCGGGCGCGTCTACCTCAACCCCGCCGGGCAGTCCTGGGCGGCGACCGCCGGATCCGGCGACGTGCTGTCCGGCATGATCGGCGGCCTGCTGGCCGCGGGCCTGCCGGCCGCTGAAGCCGCGGCCGCCGGGGCGTACGTGCACGCGCGCGCGGCCGCGCTATCGGCCGCCGATCCCGGGCCTGGTGACGCGCCGACGTCCGCGTCGCGCATCGTCCCGCACATCCGAGCCGCCCTGGCCACCCTGTAGCCGCCTCACCAAAGCCGAAAGGATCCAACGTGCTTCCACGTCATCCGTCCGTTCCCAGTCACTCGGTCAGCCCCGCCTACACCAGCCGGCTGTTCACCACGCCTGTGCCGGCGCTGCGGCTGCCCGAGGAGTCGATGGACCCCGATGCCGCGTACCGGTTCATCCACGACGAACTGATGCTCGACGGCAGTTCGCGGCTCAACCTGGCGACCTTCGTCACGACCTGGATGGATCCCGAGGCCGGCCGGCTGATGGCCGACACGTTCGACAAGAACATGATCGACAAGGACGAATACCCGGCGACCGCCGCGATCGAGCAGCGATGCGTGAACATGGTCGCCGACCTGTTCCACGCCGACGGGCTGCGCGACGACGACCCCGGCAGCGCCTGCGGGGTGTCGACGATCGGGTCAAGCGAGGCGGTCATGCTCGGCGGGCTCGCGCTCAAGTGGCGGTGGCGCGAAAAGGTGGGCAAAGACTGGAAAAAGCGCACCCCCAACCTCGTGCTGGGCTCCAACGTCCAGGTGGTCTGGGAGAAGTTCTGTCGCTACTTCGACGTCGAACCGCGTTACCTGCCGATGGAGGAGGGCCGCTACGTCATCACGCCCGAGCAGGTGGTCGACGCCGTCGACGAGGACACCATCGGCGTGATAGCGATCCTGGGCACCACCTACACCGGTGAACTGGAGCCGATCGCGCCGATCTGCGCGGCGCTGGACAAGCTCGCCGCCGGCGGCGGCGTCGACGTTCCAGTGCATGTCGACGCGGCGAGCGGTGGTTTCGTGGTGCCGTTCCTGCATCCCGACCTGAAGTGGGACTTCCGGTTGCCCCGCGTGGTATCGATCAACGTCAGCGGGCATAAATACGGCCTGACCTACCCCGGTGTCGGGTTCGTGGTGTGGCGCAGCCACGAGTACTTGCCCGAAGATCTGGTGTTTCACGTCAACTACCTCGGCGGCGATATGCCGACCTTCACGCTCAACTTCTCCCGGCCGGGCAACCAAGTGATCGGCCAGTACTACAACTTCCTGCGGCTGGGCCGCGAGGGCTACACCCAGGTCATGCAGACGTTGTCGAGTACCGCGCGCTGGCTGGGTGAACAACTGCGGGTCGGGGAGCATTGCGAGCTGATCTCGGACGGCTCGGCGATCCCCGTCGTCGCCTTCCGGCTGGCCCGCGGGCTGGGCTACACCGAATTCGACGTCTCCCACGAGCTACGCGGCTTCGGGTGGCAGGTGCCCGCCTACACCATGCCGGAGAACGCCACCGACGTCTCAGTACTGCGCATCGTGGTGCGCGAGGGGCTGTCCGCCGACCTCGCCCGCGCGCTGCACGACGACGCCCGCACCGCGTTGGCCAGCCTGGACAAGCTCAAGCCCAGCGGCCACTACAAAGCGCAGCATTTCGCCCACTAGGCGCCACGTCACGTTCGTCACACTGGCCTCTCGGCGGTCGGGGTGCTCGCCTTGCCCACCTCGCAGCGATTAGCTCCACTAATCGCTCCAGGCGGGCATCTTCGATGAGTCAACGCGTGTCCGCGGGGCCAGGTGCTGCTGTGGCTGGTGCGACAAAATCGGGCTAGCGATGCAGCGCATGGACCGTCGGCGCCGAACCCTCTGGGACAATGGCGCCGTGGCCGTTACGCCGATATCCCTGACGCCGGGCGTCCTCGCTGAGGCCGTGGTGGACCTGGGTGCGATTGCGCACAACGTGCGCCTACTGCGCGAGCACGCCGGTGCTGCGCAGGTGATGGCTGTCGTCAAGGCCGACGGCTATGGTCACGGTGCAACGCAGGTCGCCCGGACCGCTTTGGCCGCCGGCGCCGCGGAACTGGGTGTCGCCACGGTCGACGAGGCACTGGCGCTGCGCGCCGACGGCATCACCGCACCGGTGCTGGCCTGGCTGCATCCGCCCGGCGTCGACTTCGGTCCCGCGCTGCTGGCCGACGTGGAGATCGCGGTGTCCTCCGTGCGCCAGCTCGAGGAGCTGCTGGACGCGGGCCGGCGCACCGGGCGCACGGCCACCGTGACCGTGAAGGTGGATACCGGGCTGAACCGCAACGGCGTCGCGCTGGGGCAATACCCGTCAATGCTGACCGCGTTACGCCAAGCGGTCGCCGAGGACGCCGTGCAGCTGCGAGGCCTGATGTCGCATATGGTTTTCGCCGACGAACCCGACAATCCGATCAATAATGTTCAGGCTCAACGGTTTACCGAGATCGTGGCGCAGACGCGAAGTCAAGGAGTGCACTTCGAGGTGGCGCATCTGTCGAATTCGTCGTCCACCATGTCGCGTCCGGACCTGGCCTTCGACATGGTCCGGCCCGGCATCGCGGTGTACGGTCTGAGCCCCGTGCCCAGCCTCGGCGACATGGGTCTGGTGCCCGCCATGACGGTGAAATGCGCGGTCGCACTGGTGAAGTCGGTTCGCGCCGGAGAGGGTGTGTCGTATGGGCACACCTGGATCGCCGAACGTGACACCACCGTCGCGCTGATGCCGATCGGCTATGCGGACGGTGTTTTCCGCTCTCTGGGCGGCCGGCTGGATGTGCTGATCAACGGCAGGCGGCGACCCGGGGTCGGGCGGATCTGCATGGACCAGTTCGTGGTCGACGTTGGTCCGGGCCACGTCGACGTCGCCGAGGGTGACGAGGCGATCCTGTTCGGGCCGGGCTCGCGAGGTGAGCCGACCGCGCAGGAGTGGGCCGATCTGCTCGACACCATCCACTACGAGGTGGTGACCAGTCCGCGCGGACGTGTCACCAGAACTTATCGCGAGGCCGAAAGCCGTTGAGCGATGGGAATCACGACGGCTTCCACGCGGACAGGGTGGGGCTGGCACGGTGGCTGGCGGGTGCTGCGGGACTTGGCGCGGTAGGCACCATCGCCGGGGTCACCGTGGCCCGCTCGATGACCAACCGGCATCCGGCAGTCGACGACCCTCATGTCAACGAGAATTTCGAGACGCTCGACGGCGATCGCAGCTATGTGGTGACGACGCCTGACGGCGTGCCGCTGGCGGTGCGCGAGGTTGGGCCCGCCGATGCGCCGCTTACCGTGGTGTTCGCCCATGGATTCTGCCTTCGCATGGGCGCCTTCCACTTTCAGCGCATGCGGCTGGCCGATGAGTGGGGTCCGCAGGTCCGGATGATCTTCTACGATCAACGCGGCCACGGCCAATCGGGCGAAGCGCCACCGGAAAGCTACACACTGACACGGCTGGGCATGGACTTGGAAACGGTGCTACAGGTCCTTGCACCGCGGGGCCCGATCGTTTTGGTCGGCCATTCGATGGGCGGGATGACGGTGTTGTCGCATGCCCGGCAGTACCCGCAGCACTACGGCAACCGCATCGTCGGGGCTGCGTTGATTTCGTCTGCGGCCGAAGGGGTGGCGAAGTCACCGCTGGGCGAGATTCTGAATAACCCTGCGCTGGAGGCTGTTCGGCGGGCTGCACGGACGGCCCCCAAGCTGGTTCACCGCGGCCGCAACGTGGGCCGCTCGGTGATCGGGCCGATCCTGCGGGCAGCGTCCTACGCCGATCTGAATGTTAGCCCGAGCGTCGTGGCGTTCTCCGAGAAAATGATGCTAGACACTCCGATCCCGACCATGATGGAGTTCCTGCACGCGTTGGAAGTGCACGACGAGACGGCGGCGCTGCCCACGCTGGCGGAGATTCCGACACTGGTCGTCTGCGGCGACCACGATTTGGTCACCCCCGACGAGTACTCGAGGAAAATGTCCCATGCGCTGCGGCAATCTGAACTGGTAATCGTGTCCAGCGCGGGTCATTTGGTTCTGCTGTCCAAGCCGGAGTCGATCAACGACGGGTTGGTGCGGCTGGTCAAGCGAGCGACCCCGACCAGGTTCGCAATGCTGAGCCAGCGGTGGCGCGATCGGATCCTGCGCCGTGACTGAGACTTCCGGCATGGCGACGCTGCCGGGTGTCGAAGACACCGTCGCGCTCGGGTCACGGCTTGGCGGCCAGCTGCGGGCCGGTGACGTAGTGGTGCTCTCCGGGCCGCTCGGCGCTGGAAAAACAGTGCTGGCCAAGGGGATTGCCGCAGCAATGGATGTCGACGGCCCAGTGACGTCGCCGACTTTCGTGCTGGCGCGGGTACATCCGGCCCGACGGGCCGGCTCCCCGGCGATGATCCACGTCGACGTCTACCGATTGCTGGAACACACTGGCCCCGATCTGCTCGACGAACTCGAATCTCTGGATCTCGACACCGAACTCGATGATGCTGTCGTCGTGGTGGAGTGGGGCGAGGGCCTTGCCGAACGGCTGTCCGATCGGCACCTGGATGTCAGGCTCGAGCGCATCAGCAACTCCGACGTGCGGACCGCGACGTGGCAATGGAGCTGTCCGTGAGCCGTCTCGTGCTGGCCATCGACACCGCGACTCCCGCCGTGACGGCGGGAGTCGTCGCGGACAGCGAACTACAAGCCGAGCGGATCACCGTCGATCCGCGGGCGCACGCCGAACGGATCACTCCGAATGTGTTGGGCGCACTAGCCGATGCCGGGGTGAGGATGGCCGACCTGCGCGCCGTGGTGGTCGGGTGCGGCCCGGGTCCGTTCACCGGTCTGCGGGTGGGAATGGCAACGGCCGCGGCCTATGGGCACGCACTCGGCATCCCGGTGTACGGGGTATGCAGCCTCGATGCCATCGGCGTAGCGGCCACCTGGGTGGCAAAAGAGGAGGTGCTGGTGGTCACCGACGCCCGCCGGCGCGAGGTCTACTGGGCTCGCTACCGCGGCGGCGTCCGAACCGACGGGCCGGCGGTGAGCGCCCCCGCCGACGTCGACCTCGGCGGTGCGCAGGCGGTGGCCGGCTCGCCTGAACACGCGGCGCTGTTCGGGCTGCCGCTGTGTGAACCGTCGCACCCGACACCGGTCGGGCTGGTAGCCACGGTCGCGGCGTGGTCCGGCAACCCGGCGCCGCTGGTGCCGCTGTATCTGCGTCGGCCGGACGCCAAGACGCTCGCCGAGCGGAGCGCTCAATGACGATCACGATCGGCGCGTTGACCGTGGGTGACGCCGAACGCTGCGCTGAGTTGGAGGCCGTGCTGTTTCCCGGCGACGACCCGTGGCCGACGGCCGCGTTCGTCCGCGAGCTTGCCGCCCCGCACAATCACTACGTGGCCGCCCGCACCGCCGACACTCTGATCGGCTACGGCGGTATCTCGCGGTTGGGTCGGACGCCGCCATTCGAATACGAAGTGCACACCATCGGCGTCGACCCGGCTTACCAAGCCCGCGGCATCGGCCGCCGGTTGCTGGACGTACTGCTGGACTTCGCCGCCGGCGCCGTCGTCCACCTCGAGGTCCGCACCGACAACGAGGCGGCGATCGCGCTGTACCGCAGTGTGGGTTTCGAGCAGATCGGTCTGCGCAAGCGCTACTACCGGATCAGCGGCGCCGACGCGTACACCATGCGGCGGGAGGCGCTTTCGTGACCATCATCGCCGCAATCGAAACCTCTTGCGACGAAACCGGAGTCGGCATTGCCCGGCTCGATGCTGACGGCACCGTGACATTGCTGGCCGACGAGGTCGCATCCAGCGTCGACGAGCACGTCCGGTTCGGCGGCGTGGTCCCCGAGATCGCTTCGCGGGCACACTTGGAGGCGCTCGGCCCGGCCATGCGCCGCGCGCTGGCAACCGCGGGTATCGAAAAACCGGACATCGTCGCGGCCACCATCGGGCCCGGCCTGGCGGGTGCGCTTTTGGTGGGAGTGGCTGCGGCCAAAGCTTATTCAGCAGCCTGGGCGGTGCCGTTCTACGCGGTGAACCACCTGGGCGGACACCTGGCCGCCGACGTCTATCAGCACGGGCCGCTGCCCGAGACCGTGGCGCTGCTGGTGTCGGGCGGGCACACGCATCTGCTGCATGTGCGGTCGCTCGGCGAGCCGATCGTCGAGTTGGGCAGCACCGTCGACGACGCCGCCGGGGAGGCCTACGACAAAGTGGCCCGGTTGCTGGGACTGGGCTATCCGGGCGGCAAGGTGCTCGACGACCTGGCTCGCACCGGAGACCGGGACGCAATTGCCTTCCCCCGCGGCATGACTGGGCCACGCGACGAGCCGCACGCGTTCAGCTTCTCCGGGCTCAAGACCGCGGTGGCGCGGTACGTCGAGAGCCATCCAGAGGCAGCGACCGCCGACATCGCCGCCGGATTCCAGGAAGCGATCGCCGACGTACTGACTATGAAAGCGGTGCGCGCCGCCACCGAACTGGGCGTGTCGACTCTGCTTATCGCGGGGGGAGTGGCCGCCAACTCGCGGCTGCGTGAGCTCGCCGAAGAACGTTGTGCCGCAGCGGGGTTGACGTTGCGGATCCCTCAGCCCCGGCTGTGCACCGACAACGGCGCGATGATCGCGGCCTTCGCCGCGCATCTGGTGGCCGCGGGTGCCTCGCCCTCGCCGCTGGACGTGGCCAGCGACCCGGGCCTGCCGGTGGTCAAAGGGCAGCTGCCCTGATCGTCAGGTGCCGGTTTCCTGCGTCACGATGAGCAAGTCGTCGCTGGTTCTCCACGCTTGGCTGAAGGTCGCCATCGGGATCTGTTCGTCACGTCCGTCCGGCGTGCCGCTGTCGTTGAGGTGGACCGTGTTCGTGCCGGTGTCCACTCCGGTGACGACGACGGCGTGGTCGGGCGTGGTCCGGTCGCCATCGCCAGCGGGGTAGTTCCAGATGGTTTCGGCGTTGAGCGCGGCGATGACCTTGTGGCCGCCAGCCAGGTCCTGCTCCAGGGTCCCCATGCTGTTACCGGTCGTGAGGTTGGACTCGATGCCGTGTTTCTGCAGCAGCAGGACCAGGTCTTGCGGGGAAGTGCCGTCGAAGTGGTAGACGTCGCCGCGATGGGATTCGCTCCTGGTGAAGATCCCGCGTAGCTCCATGCCGATTTGCGACGGTTCTCTTCCATTGAGCTGCCCGATCACGTCCGCGACCGCCATCAGGCCGCAGTCTTGCTGGTGCTGGTAACGCCAGTAGGGGGCGGCTGCTTGGGGATCGCCGTACATCTGGCCGTCGGCGCGCGCGCCTGGCGCCAAGCCGATGGTGGCCGCGACAAGCAGCGTGGCCAGTCCGGCAGCGCGGCTCACACGCGGGATACCGATGAACATGAAGCCATTATTAGGCCGTCGACCTTGAAGAATCCTTGTGAACGGCTGGCAGGGCGTCTGCCTGCGGTTTTAGGCGGGCCGACGCGGTTAGCGGGCCCGCCGCCCGGGAAGCAGCGGGGCGACCTTGAGTGCTAGCACTCGCATGTATAGAGTGCTAGGTGGCAATCGGACGAACCCCTGTGCCGGCACCCGCGACGACGACGCGAGGGCGCGGACGAATGCCGAACACCTGGTAATCGCAAAGGTTCGGGGCTAGA
>DATJOR010000166.1:0-3315 GCA_035506875.1 Mycobacterium sp. | reverse complement strand
GGCAGCATGGCGCCGTACTATGACCGGCTCTCGGGTCTGTTGGACCGCACCAGTGCGGCATTTCCGGTCATCAACGGCAAGGTCCGCATGCAAATCGAAGTCGCCCTGGACACCATGCCGGGGCTGGCGGCGGCCTTACCGCCCGGGCCGCCTTCGCCGAATGCTTCCCCAGCGGCACCTCCGGCGGGTGGCCGATGAGAAGTGTTACCAAATCGGTCATTTGGCTGACCATCTTCACCGCGGTCGCGGTGGTGTGCACACTCATCGTGTTGACCGCCTTGCGTTCTCCGGTGACCGGGGCGGTCGCTCGTTACACCGCGGCGTTCTCCGATGTCTCGGGGCTCTACACCGGCGACGATGTTCGCATTTCCGGCGTACAGGTCGGCAAGGTGGAAACCATCCGTCTCGACGGGCGCATCGCGAAGGTGGATTTCACCGCGCAAGATGATCACCCGGTGTTCGCCAACACCGTCGCCGCGGTGCGCTATCAAACCCTGGTCGGTCAGCGCTATGTGGAACTCGTCCAGCCGGCCACCCCGGGTCAACGGCTGCGGGCCGGGGACACCATTCCACTGGGGCAGACGATTCCGTCGTTCGATGTCGCCAAGCTGTTCAACGGGTTTCGGCCCATATTCCAAACTCTTGACCCTGCCCAGTTCAACCTGCTGGGCGAGAACCTGCTGCGGCTGATCCAAGGTGATGAAAACGGCGTCGGTCCGTTTCTGCACGACCTCGACGTCATTTCCAAGCTGGCGGTGAACCGGCAGGCGGTGATCACCGTCGTGCTCCGCAATCTCAGCGCGATCTCCCAGGATCTGGGCGGCAAATCACAGCAACTGTTTCATCTCATCGCCACGCTCAACCAAGTGGTGACGGAATTCGGTTCCAAGGCAGAGGAATTCCGCGCCGCGATGGACGTCGGCCTGCCGGTCTTGCGGAATACCACCCATATCTTGCAATACGCCGAACGCACCTTTGACGGCTCGACGGTTCCGCTCTACGACCTGACCAGCCGCATGTGGCCGCAGACAGCGACGATCATCGCCGGGCTGTCGCTCGCGCCGTCGTTGATCCAAGGAATGCGGGACTGGCTGGCCGACGACAAGCCTGCCACACCAGCGTTTTCCTGTTCACACGGCGAGGTGACGTTGCCGGGGATCGGGCAGGTTTCATTCGCGCAACAGAATTTGGTGGTGTGCCGGTAATGGTATTCGGCGACAAGTGGCTGCGACGGCATCGTCCTGTGCTCGATGAGCACGCTGCCGCCGTCCGCAGTCGCCGGCACGGCATCGTCGGTCTCGTCGTCATCGTTGCGGCGTTGGCCGCCACTGCGATGGCCTACCTGAATCCGACCGGTCAGACGGGCTACACCGCGCACCTGGCTAACTCTGGCGGTGTGCGCGTCGGCGACCAGGTTCGTATCGCCGGCATCCCGATAGGGAAGGTCACCAGCGTCCGGCTCGACGGCGCCGTCGTCGAGATGAAATTCGACGTCAAGGGTTCGGTGGCGGTCGGTTCGGCATCCACATTGGACATCAAGCTGCTGACCCCGCTGGGCGGACACTATGTAGCGCTCGACCCAAAGGGTGACATACCTCTGGGCCACAACGTGATTCCGCCGCAGCGCATCGCATTGCCATTCGAGGTCAACGACATAATCCAGGCCGCAACCCCGCTGATCAAGGAAGTCAACGGCCAAGTCATCCACGACACTTTCACCGAGGTTGCCAACGCAGCCAACAAGTATCCCGACGCGATACGCGATCTGCTCCGGTCGGCCAATGCGTTGACAACGTCGATGAGCAAGTCCACCGCCGACTTTCATCGCAGCCTGGACTTCGCCAACAACGGCCTGCGGGCCGCCGTTGCCGAACGCAAGCAGCTCATCACGCTGTTCGAGCAGTTGGACGTTCTCGGCAAGATGTACACCTCGAAGACGGTCGATATCATTGAATTCTTCGGCCTGCTCAACGAATTGGCTCGCTTTCTTGACCGCGTCACGGTGTTCTACGGCCGGGAGATCGGGCCGATCGTCAACGGGCTCGAAGACATCACCGACACGCTGGGCGCCCATCCCGAGCGTTGGGGCGAGGCACTCGACGGCCTGGGGCAGAGCCTCAGCATCGTGATGCCGATGCTCAGTGGAAACGGAGTCGTCTTCGACAAGCACAACCGGCTAGTCCCCGGACAGGACCTGTGTCTGCCCAACATCATGAGGAACTGTTGAGATGACCAGGATGTCGGCTGCCGGCTCGCGGCTACGTTCCCCGCTGGGGTTGGCCGCAGTGACGGCCGTCGTCATCGCGGTGGCGGCAGCGGTGGTCATCGGCGCCAAGATCGTGACGCCCAAGCACACCCGGACGATGTGCGCCGAATTCACCGACGCGGTGGGGCTGTACCCGGGCAACAAGGTGGCGCTGCTGGGTATCGAAGTCGGCTCGACGACCGCGATTGTCAACAAGCCCGACCACGTCGAGGTTGACTTCACCGTACCCACCGACCTTGACCTGCCTGCCGACGTGGGTGCGGTCACGTATTCGCAATCGATTGTCACCGACCGCCATATCGAACTGACCAAGCCCTACACTTCAGGCCCGAAATTCACCGGGCCCGGGTGCATCAAGCTGAAGTCCACCAAGACGCCGATCAGCATTAGCGAAACCTTCTCTGCCATAGGCAAGCTCGCCGATGCCATCTTGGAGCCTCAACCCGGCCAAGACCCATCTGAGGCACCCGGCGTGCACGCCATCAACGACAGCTTGCGCGCGGCCAGTCGCTCGCTGGATGGCAGCGGCTCCGGCCTCAACCGGACGCTGCGCAATCTGGTCACCATGCTCGCCGACCCCTACAAGGCCGACGCCGACTACCGGCAGCTCTTCGAAAACAGTGAAATCCTTACTACCGACTTTCTCAAGAACTGGGACAGTTTCGCTTCGGTGGTCCAAACGCTTCCGACTACCACCCAATTGATCGAGGGCCTGTCGGACAACTTCGGAGCAGCCTTGAGCCGTTTGTCGCATCTGCTGCCGCTTTTGGTGGAGGCGGTGAATCGGTGGGGGCCGCGGGCCTACCAGCGATTTGACAAGTGGTTCGCCTGGCTAGGGCGCGTGCTAGACAAGCACACCCCGGCCATCCTCGCCATGATCAACTCGTGGCCGCAGTTCAGCCACTGGCTCAGCGATATCTACGAGCCGGCGTGGGGAACCCACAACGTCACCTATATCCCACCGCAGGTGGCGATTTCGCCGTCCCAGGCCGGCGCCATCTGCCAAGGGCTGCGGCAGCGCAACATCCCCGGTGCTGCGGCGGCGTGCG
>DATJOR010000165.1:0-16979 GCA_035506875.1 Mycobacterium sp. | reverse complement strand
GCGCTGACCGCCAGCGGCGATCGCAAGCGCAGCCGTGGCGAAGCCGGGCGCGGCGGGTCGTCGCCATCAGTCAGGTAATCTGCACTACGCAGATGGTTTGCCGGCAGCGATGCCGGCATCGCGCGAAGCATGTTAGGCGTGCTTCGTAAGAGGGAACCCGGTGAGAGTCCGGGACTGTCCCGCAGCGGTATGCAGGAACGACCGCCGTCAATAGCACTGGTCTTAGAACGAACGGAGACCGGGAAGCGACGGCCAGTAGGAGCACCACCCGGTGCACGCCTGTGAGTCCGAAGACCTGCCGGCTGTGCCGGGCGCGCCGCGCCTGGCGGCTCACCGCCTCGAGGAATGGGCGTCCGGCCGTAACGGTTGCAGTGGCTGTGTGCGCTGCGCCGGATCGGTTTTACGTCCGCTGGCGGCGACCACCCCGTCGATTGAAGGACGAAGAACGATCGTGACCGCTACCCCGTTTACCGCCACCGTCACCGGCTCTCCACGTATCGGCCCGAAACGCGAACTCAAGCGCGCCACCGAGAGCTACTGGAAGGGCCGTACCAGCCGCGCCGAACTCGAGAAGGTCGCCGCGGACTTGCGCCGTGACACCTGGTCTCAGCTGGCCGCTGCCGGCCTGGACTCGGTGCCGGTGAACACCTTCTCCTACTACGACCAGGTGCTCGACACCGCCGTCCTGCTGGGCGCGCTGCCCGAGCGCGTCCAGGCCGTCTCCGACGACCTCGACCGCTACTTCGCGGCCGCCCGTGGCAGCAAGGACATCGCGCCGCTGGAAATGACCAAGTGGTTCGACACCAACTACCACTACATCGTCCCCGAGATCGGGCCGAAGACGACGTTCTCACTGCATCCGGAGAAGGTGCTCGCCGAGCTCAAAGAAGCCCGCGACCAAGGGATTCCGGCACGCCCGGTGATCGTCGGTCCGCTCACCTTCCTGCTGCTGAGCAAGGCGGTCGACGGCGGAGGTGCGCCTATCGAGCGGCTCGACGAGGTGGTTCCGCTCTACGCCGAGCTTCTCGGCTTGCTCGCCGACAACGGCGCCGAATGGGTTCAGCTCGATGAGCCGGTGCTGGTCACCGATATCTACACCGACGCCGCCGCCCTGGCGGAGAGGGTGTACAACGAGCTGGGCTCGGCGGAGAAGCGGCCCGCGATCCACGTCGCCACCTACTTCGGTGACCCTGGCACCGCGCTGCCCGCGCTGGCGCGCACACCCGTCGAGGCGATCGGCGTCGACCTGATCTACGGCCCCGACCCCGCGGTAGCGTCGGCGCCCGAGCTCGCAACCAAGACGCTGGTGGCCGGCGTCGTCGACGGCCGCAACATCTGGCGCACCGACCTGGAGTCGGCGCTGAGCAAGCTGGCCAGCCTGATGGGTCCGGCTGGGTCCGTGGCGGTTTCGACGTCCTGCTCGACGCTGCACGTGCCGTATTCGCTGGAGCCGGAGACGGATCTGGACGACGCGCTGCGCAGCTGGCTGGCCTTCGGCGCCGAAAAGGTACACGAGGTCGCCACCTTGGCCAAGGCGCTGAAGGACGGCCGCGACGCGGTGGCCGACGAGATCGCCGCGTCCAACGCGGCCGTGGCCTCACGCAAAAAGGACCCGCGCCTGAACAACAACCAGGTGCGCGCCCGCCTCGACTCGATCGCGAAATCCGGCGGCACCGAGCGCGGCCCGGCCGCCAAACGTCGTGAGGCGCAGACGGATCGGCTGCACCTGCCGCCGCTACCGACCACCACGATCGGCTCATTCCCGCAGACCGTCGAGATCCGCAAGGCCCGTGCCGCGCTGGTCGCCGGGGAGATCGACCAGGCCGAGTACACCCGCCGGATGCAGTCCGAGATCGCCGAGGTGATCAAGCTGCAGGAGCAGCTGGGTCTGGACGTGCTGGTGCACGGCGAGCCGGAACGCAATGACATGGTGCAGTATTTCGCCGAGCAGCTGGACGGCTTCTTCGCCACCAAGAACGGCTGGGTGCAGTCCTACGGCAGCCGCTGCGTGCGCCCGCCGGTGCTCTACGGAGATGTCACCCGCCGGCACCCGATGACGGTGGATTGGGCCAAATACGCCCAGTCGCTGACCGACAAGCCGGTCAAGGGCATGCTCACCGGTCCGGTCACGATTCTGGCGTGGTCATTCGTCCGCGACGACCAGCCGCTGGCCGACACCGCCAACCAGGTGGCGCTCGCGATTCGCGAAGAGACGGTGGACCTGCAGTCCGCCGGCATCGCGGTGATCCAGGTCGACGAGCCCGCGCTGCGGGAGCTACTGCCGCTGCGCGACGCCGACAAGCAGGCTTACCTGGACTGGGCCGTCGGCGCGTTCCGGCTGGCGACGTCGGGTGTCTCGGACGCGACGCAGATCCACACGCATCTGTGCTACTCGGAGTTCGGAGAGGTGATCGGCGCGATCGCCGACTTGGACGCCGACGTCACATCCATCGAGGCGGCCCGCTCGCACATGGAGGTGCTCGACGACCTGAACTCGACTGGCTTCTCCAACAGCGTGGGGCCGGGCGTGTACGACATCCACTCGCCGCGGGTGCCGAGCACCGACGAGATCGCCAAGTCGCTGCGTGCGGCACTGAAAGCCGTTCCTGCCGAACGGCTTTGGGTCAACCCCGACTGCGGCCTGAAAACCCGTAATCCCGACGAGGTCTCCGCGTCGCTGAGCAACCTGGTCGCCGCGGCCAAGGAAGTGCGCGCCAGCGCCTAAGACCCGGGCCGAAGGTCGGGCGTCACCCCAGCGTGACGCTCGGCCTTCGCCGTCACGCCGGCGTCACCTTCGACAGCACGTGGACCGGCACGTCGTCCGCCCACGGTTGGCGGATCACCATGTCGGCAACCCGGACGTAGCCGCGCTCGAACTCGCCAGTGGCCGCGTCCACCAGCCGATACTGCTGCGTCTGGTTGTGGATCGGCTGCGCATCGAGCATCACCACACGCACCTCACCCGGCTCGAAGTGGCAGCGCTTGTGCAAAGCGGCGACCAACTGCTCGTTGCTGAAGTGCCCGTCGCCGAAATTCCACCCGATGGCGGTGCTGCAAATTCGCTCACCGTCGGTGAGGACGTAGTCGTCCTCGTTCTGGTCGGCCATCGCGCGGTGGGCCAGGGTGAAGAGCGCTCGACCGTGAGTGTTGAAGGCGCGGAATGCATATCCCATGTACATCGGGATCTGCGCGGCTTCCTTGCTGCCGTAGAACTTCTCCAGCTGAGCGGCGGGCATGCTCGCGATCGCCACGACGCCCTTGGCGATTTTTTCGTCGGCTGACGGCTTGATGCACCACAGCGTGGTATCCCAGTTGCCCGCGTAGTACCGCATGCCCGGCAGAAAAGACACCTTGCGCGGCAACAGGTTTCCGGTGATGACGGTGCCCGCGACGACAAGGAACAGCAGTATCGGCAGCGGTGTCGTCAGGTTGCCCAGGCCGACGGAGGCGTGGCCGACGAACAGCGACAGCACGCTGAACATCATGAAGACGTTCCACTCCAGCGGCACCCCCATCGGGATCGACGATAGGATGCCAAAGTGGAAGCACAGCATGACGAATGCGGCGATCGCGGTGGGCCATCCGCCGTGGCTGAAGAACAACACCAGCGGCACCAGGCCTTCGATCGCGGTGCTGAAATGCGCCAGCCAGCGTGACAGCCGGCCCGGACGCAGGTCGTCCGGGAAGCGCTCGAAGAACATCCGTTTGATGAACCGCGGCCGGAATACCGGATTGTTGCTCATCATCGTCGAGATCACGAACGGGAAGTGCTTGTTGAGCTTGGATGTCGCTGCACCGAGCCAGATCACGAGGCACACCAGTTTGGCACCGAGGATCATGTCCACGCCGTAGCCGGTAAACAGGAAGGCGACCGTGAACGAGGCGTACACCTCGCCGCGGGCGGCCAGAAAGATGACCTTGTCGCGCAGACCGAGCACCGCCAGCACGCCGAGCACCGCCCAGATCTGCCAGGACGGCAGCACCCCGACTGTCGTTCCCAACGCCGGGGCCGGCCCCGTGCCGTCGGAAAAGATCGCGATCACCAGCAGCACCAGCAATGCGCCGTACAGCAGCGCGTCAACCGGCCCGCGCGCGTCGCCCTTGGTGAGCGGTATGCGATTCGGCCAGGGCGGCAAGCGGATGGTGCCGGGCCGCAACCAGTACAGGATCGAGCCCAACGGCGGAAAGAACCGGTTGTTCAGCGGTCCGAAGCCGCAGCCCAGGCCGACCACTTCGAACAGCATGGTGTAGAGCACAACCTTCTCGAACACGATCGGCTCGGCGTACCAGTGCGCGACATTGGCGAAGCCGTTGATGCCAGTCGTGGTGAGCGCCAAGAGCCAGGCCGCCAGGATGTAGAGACCGATCTTGACGACGTAGAACAGGTGCAGTGCTACCGGGGTACCGAAACCAACCTCGGCCCAGTGCCGGGCCATCGGGATGATCTTCTCTGCGCGGGTGCCCTTGCTCCACTCCTGGAAGTCGATCTGCGGGGTGTCCTGTTTGAGAAATCCCATGGCGGCAAGATTAGAACGTGTTCTAGCCGGATTGTCCAGGTTCAGCGGAACACCTTGACTACTACAGTATGTAGTAGTAGAACTGGTGAGTAAGCGGGCAAATTCGCAACATCTTCTTTACCCGCCCACACCAAGGACGGTGATGCGCGATGATCGATCAGATTTCGCCGGCACGCGACAACGAGACTCACATACTCCGTTGGGCCGCAATCGCATTCGCTATCGGATTCGGCATCCACGGCTTGGACCATATGCGCCGCGGCATGTCGGCATCGCCACCATTCATCATGGTCGGCGGCCTGGTCCAGGGGCTATTCGTCGCCGCTGCGGTCGTTATGGCGCTGACCCGACACCGACGGGCACCCGAACCAGCTATTGCGGTCGGATTCGGCAGCGCCGTGGTCTTCACTTACGCGCACTTGTTGCCGACTTTCCTGCCGGGCTATCAGGACAGCTTCATCTCGCCGCCGCACATCAACGTCACGTGGTTCTCGTGGTTTTCCGCACTGACCGAGATCGGCACCGGCATCGTGTTTGCGATCGCCGGCATCCGGGCACGCCGATCGGCCGGCGCGGCGTCGCATATGGCGCTGCCACCACCGTATTGCGTCGCGAAATGAACACCGAAGCGGCGGGAACGCTGTTTTTCGACGGCGCCTGCGGAATGTGCACTCGTTCCAGGGATTTGCTGCTGAAGATGGATCGGACGAGGAAGGTGCAGACCGAGGCTCTGCAGAGCCCCGGAACCGCTGAGCGGCTGGGTATCGCGCCGGCAAGCCTGTTGGAATCCGTCCGATGGCTGGATTCCTCGGGCGCCGTCTATTCCGGTGCGGAAGCCGCCAACGCGGCGTTATCAGCGGCGATCGGTAGCCGAATACCGTTGGCGGTTTACCGGATTCCCGGTATCCGATCCGCCGAGGAAGCTATCTACCGGTGGGTCGCCGCGAACCGGCATCGCTTCCCGGGGACTACCCCGTACTGCGAGTCACACCCGAGCGCCTGCTGAGCTAGAAGGCTGGGACGCCGTCGCGGTGCGGATGCAACGCCCCTATCGGCGAGGTGAGCGGAAGATGCAGCGCGTCAACGATTCCGGGTTCAGCCTCGCAGACCCAGGGTATGGCGTTGACCGCGCGCATACCCGTTGCCAGCAGACCGTGATCATTGTGGCTCTCACCTGGGCGATACCCCACCTCGAACTCCGCATCGAAGCTCGGTTCTCCGTCGATAGTGACCCGCCAAATGCCATCGGTTCCGCCGGTTCGGCCTCTCGGCCAGTCCGGGGCCAGATCGTCGGCGATGCGATCGACGTGCTCGATAGCGACGACATCGCGGCCGTCGACGACGCCGATGCACGCTGCCCGGGTAGCTCCGACCGTGCCGGCTTCGACGAGCCCGAACGCTGTGCTGATGTCGCGCGGCGTGGCCCGAAACTCGCACGTTTCGCGGATCTCGTCGAGTTCAACCCCAAGTGATTCGGCGACCATTGTTACCGCCGCACCCCAACCCCATCGAAGGGTACCCGGCGCCTTCAACCCGCCCTGGTAGTCGAGCGGCTGGCCGAAGCCGAACAGATCGCGCATGTCATATTCGGCTGGATATTCCGAATAGTTGGTGATTTCGATGCCCCGCACCGAATAGACCTTGTGCGACATGGACATCAGCGCGATGGGAAACAAGTCGGCGCCGAATCCCGGCTCGATGCCGCTCGAGAACAATGAGCTTCGTCCAGCTTGAGCCGCGCCGCGGATCGTGTCGGTGACCTTGTCGGGCATCGAGCCGCGCGGGTAGACCAGCCCCGAGATGGCTGTCGTCACAATGTTCTTGCCGGCCGCCAGGATTCGACAAATATCGGCGATTGCTTCCCTCATTCGAGGCGGCGCTGGCGCGGCGTAGACGACGCAGTCGGCGTCGCCGTTGAGGATCTCCGACTCGTCTCGCGTGGCGCGAACTCCGATTGAATCGATGCCGGCTAGCTCGCCGGCATCCTTGCCGTTCTTGCTGTCCGAGTGCACCCATACTCCGACCAGGTCGAGGTTGGGCCGGTCGGTGATGGTGCGGATCGCGTACTTTCCAACGCCCCCAGTGGCCCAAACGGCGACTTTGTAACTGTCTTTCACGACTTCGGCTTCCTTTTCCAATAGGGGTTCTTGACCGCGTCGAGCGCCTCGCTGACACAGCGATCCAGAGGGCGGCGGTTGCGGGATTGCCGAACCCACCGCTGGAAACCGTAATCGCCTGCGGCGAAAGCAAGTTGGACCAGCAAGCCGGGTCGGATATCGGTATCGGGGCTGGCTCCCATGCGTGCGGCGACGAGCTTCGCCGCACGCTCCTTGTCGGCGGCGGTGACCATGGTCAGCTTGCCGAGCACATCGGGGGCCACCAGTAGAGCTTTACGCCACTCTTCGATATCGGCCGCATCGAACGAGCGGGTTCGCGTGATGATGGCATTGATCAGCGCCTCGTCGGGCGACTCGGCGGCGGGCCGCTGTTCGAGCAGGTTGACGATCGCGGTGCCGCCGTGCCGCACTGGTGCCAGCAGCACCTCCTCCTTGGTCGGCACATGCCGGAAGAACGTGCGCGGGGAAACGCCTGCGGCCGCGGCGATTTCCTCCGTCGTCACCGCGTCGTAGCCGTGCTCGATGAACAGCCGGAACGCCGCACGCCGAATATCGGCCCTGATCTGTGCGCGCTGCCGATCCCGGAGCGACTCTCCTCCGTCTGAATAGCTCATCGGAAGCAGCCGATTCCGCCGTCGACTTGGATGGTCTGTCCGGTGATGAAGGTCGCGTCGGTGCTCAGCAGGAACGCCACCAGCGCGCCGACGTCGGTGCGAACGTCACCGATGCGCTTCATCGGCACGCGTCCCACCGCCTTGGCGTAATCGTCGGGAGCGAACTGCTTCCACAGTTTGACGCCGTCGGACTCGGCGAACGGGCAGATGACGTTGACGCGGATGTTGTCACGGCCCCACTCCAGCGCGGCGACCTTAGACAGGCCGCGGATACCTTCCTTGGCGGCCGCGTAACCGCCCCATTTGGGTTCGCCACCGGTGCCGGTCCCTGAGCCGAGGTTGACAATCGACCCGCCGCCCTCCTTGACCATCAACGGGTGCACAGCCTGCATGAGCAGGAAGGTTGCGCGTGGGCCGACGTCGTAGCCGAGCGCCAGGTCCTCGGTGGTGATATCCACGAACGCCTTGGGCTCGTTGGTAGCGATCGCGTTGTTGACCAGGCCGTGTACCGTGCCGAAGGCATCCACCGCAGCGGCAACGATCCGCGAGGCGCTGTCCGGATCCCGCAGATCGGCAACCAGTTTCTCGACCCGACCCTCAGCCCCGAGTTCGGCGGTTGTTGCGCTCAGGGCCTCGTCTTGGATGTCGACTGCCAGCACCGCCGCGCCGCGTTCGAGCAGTGCGGCGGCGATGCCCTTGCCCACGCCTTGGGCGGCACCGGTGACGATCGCGACGTGCCCGCGCATCGAGTCGGGATGCGTGTAGCTCATGTGACCGGCCCCATCTGAAGCGCCACGCCACGGTGCATCTCGTAGGTGCTGCGAGCGCCGTTGGGTAACTCGATGAACTCCACGGGTGTCCCGTCCGGGTCCTTGACGAAAAACATTCGGACACCGCCGATCTCGAAGGGCTCCTGGTCGGGCGGGTAGCCGGCGTCGATAATGCGGCGGTAGGTGTCGTTCAAATCGGTCACCGACAACGACACGTTGTGAATACCGGTGATGCCGCGACGCGCCAGCTTATCCTCCGCAGGTTTGGCCCCCAAGGACAGCAACTCCATCATCAAGCCACCCAGCAAGCCACCGACCACCCGCCCCTCTTGCTTTCGCTTCGCGTGCAGGGCAGCGTCGAAAGGCTCCCCGGAGATCAGGGTTTCGAAGATCACCTCCATCCCGAGCACATCCCGGTAGAACGCCAGAGCCCGGTCCATGTCGGTTACTCCGACGACAAGGTGGCAGAACGAAACGTCTGTCACGATTGCGTCCGTCATGGTGTCTCCTGTTGCTGGGTCGGTTGAGAAAAGGCGTCGAGGATCACCGGTTACCCGCCCGCGAGATTTGTGACTGGGCGCCCGGCGAATAGCGGAAGGTCCAGATAGGTCTTGATGCCGGGCCCAGCGGCGCAGACGTCGGGAATGGCGTTGACGCAGTGGTTGGCGGTGGCCACCACACCCGGATTTCGTTTCAGCCCTTCGGTGATCGTTTCCGGCTGCAGACCCTGGAAGGTGAGGGTCACGGTGGGGTCGCCGGTGATCTCGACCTCGAAGCGTTCGCCGCGCCCACCGAAATTCCAGGCCGGTTCCAGGTTTTCCTCGCCCATCAGCCAGTTGACCGCAGCGGTGATGACCGGCTCGCCGTCGACGAGGGCTTGCCAGCGGAACCGGCGGGCGGCCACGGTTCCCACCGGAAGAGGAAATGGGCCGTAGTCGATTTCGGACGTCGCGACCGCGACGTCCTGAATTGTTCTGATATTCGGATCGATGCGAAATCGCATGTGGTCGGCGACCATTCGCACCGATTGCTTGAAGCCCGCTTCCAGCAGGCTGGCCATCGGCCCTTGCATGGCTTCCTCGGGGGTACCGCCGAATCCCATGATGTGACGCACGACGTCCGGGGCGTTGTAGGTGCGGATGTCCGAAAACTCCTCGGCCCGGACGTGGGTAACTGCCGACGACAGCGAGGACAACATCAGCGGAAATCGCTCGGTGATGCCGCCGGGGTGGATCCCCGACCCGTGCAGCGTCACACCGCCTTGGACCGCCGCATCGGCCACGGCCCGGTGACGCGCGTTATCCGGATCGGGATATACCCAGCCGACCGGTGTCACCACATTCTTGCCGGATTGCAGAATCGCGATGACCTCGTCGTCGTTGGGGATCAGCGGGCTGTACACCACACAGTCGGCGTCGGTGGCGAGAACCTCGTCGACGCTCGAGGTGGCGGCAATACCCAGTGCACCGGTGCCGACAATGTCGCCGACGTCGCGCCCGTTCTTGTCCGCACTGTGCACCCAACATCCGACCAGTTCGAGCTGCGGATGATTCAGCACGCATTCGATGGCGGCTCTGCCGACGCCCCCGGTGGCCCACTGAATAACACGAAGCTTGGACGGACTGCTCATCGGCGGCCTCCCTTGGCATGGCGACAATGGAATGGCACAGTATGACCAGCTGGCAGTCACTGTCAATAAGACGGAAAGGTGGACGCGGTGGGAGTCCTCGATGGCAAGGTTGCGATCGTCACCGGAACTAGCCGCGGCGTGGGTGTCGGCATCGCCCACGAGCTGCTACGCGCCGGGGCCACGGTCGTCGGCTGTGCACGCTCGCCACTGGACGCCATACCCGGTATCGACGCTGACTGGACGGCTCGGGCGTCACAAAAGGTCTGCGATCAAGGCGACTACCGCTCGATCGACTCCTTCGTCAGCGACGTGGTGGCCACACACGGCCGGATCGACATCTTGGTGAACAACGCGGGCGGAACCGTGCCGGCGCCGCACGTGGAGAGCATTCCCGAACTCGTGCAACGTATCCAGGGGGCACCGCGCAGCGACGACGACTACGCACGCACGGCGCTGTTTCACGCCTACGCGGTGCAGATGAACTTGATCAGTCCGCTCTGGTTTGCCATCCGCGCTTACCGGCAGATGGCCACTCAGGACGGAACCGGCTGCATCATCAACATTTCCAGCGGCGCCGGGCATCCGGCGGGTTCGCCGACGCTGGTCTCCTACGGGGCGGCGAAGAGCGGGCTCAACCACCTCACCCGGTCGCTTGCGGAGGAGTGGGGGCCGAAGGTCCGGGTCAACTGTGTGGCACTCGGACCGACCATGACGGAAAACTTCCGGTCGTTCGTGCTACCCAAGGATGACCCGACCGGCGAAAAATACTTCGCCGCGGTCCCGTTACGCCGCGCCGGCGAACCCGCAGAGGTGGGCCGGGTGTGCGTCTTTCTGGCAAGCGGAGACGCGGACTTCGTCAATGGCACCACCATCGAACACGACGGCGGCATGCTGCCGGGCGTGCTCTACGACGCCGGTCTGAAGACGATCACCGACCTGCTGTAGCCGGGCTGAGGCTGCGCTGCGCCAGACCCGAATACTCGCTGAGCGGACGGATCAGCGCATTGGAGCCGGCCTGCTCGATGATGTGAGCGGTCCAGCCGGTGACGCGGCTCATCACGAACAGCGGTGTGAAGCTGGGGATGTCGAAACCCATCAGGTAATACGCCGGGCCCGTCGGGAAGTCCAGGTTCGGTTTGATCCCGCTGGCCGCGTACATCTCGGACTCCACGATCTCGTAGATGTCCAGCCAGCGCTGGCCATCGCAGGCCGCCGCGACACGCACCAGCGCCTCCTTCATCGTCGGCACCCGGGAGTCGCCGTTCTTGTAGACCCGATGCCCGAAACCCATGATCTTGTCTTTGCGAGACAGCTTGCCGTGCAGCCACTCCGAGGCCTTCGACGGATCGCCGATCTGGATCATGTCGTGCATGACCGCCTCGTTCGCGCCGCCGTGCAGCCGACCTTTGAGCGCGCCGATCGCCGCGGTGACAGCGCTGTAGATGTCCGACTGCGTCGACGTCACCACCCGCGCGGCGAACGTGGACGCGTTGAAACCGTGCTCGGCGTAAAGGATCATCGACTGTTCGAACGCCTCGACGACGACCGGTTCGGGGACCTCGCCGAAGCACATGTTGAGGAAGTTCTCGGCATAGCCCAGATGGCTGTGTGGCGCGATCGGCGCCAGCCCGCGCCGGCGGCGCATGTCGGCGGCCACGATGGTGGGCAGCACGGCGAACATCCGCAGCGACTTGGCGAAGTTGGCGGCCTCGGCGCTGTCGTCCTCTTCGGGATCCTCGGCGCCCAGGTAGCTGATCGCGGTGCGCACCACATCCATCGGATGACAGTTGTCGGGCAGCTTGGCCAACAACGACAGCATCGAACGATCCAGCCGGCGGCTGGCACGCTCGCGCTGGCAGAACAACGCCAACTGGCTGTCAGTCGGCAGTTCGCCGTGCCAGAGCAGGTAGGCGACCTGCTCGAAACTCACACGCGCGGCCAGATCCTGCACCGGGTAGCCGCGGTAGGTCAGCGAGTTGGTCTCGGCCACCACCTTGGAGATCGCGGTGGTGTCGACGACGACACCGGCCAGCCCTTTGAATATCTTGGTTTCGGCGCTCATTGGTTCGGTCCATCCACGGTGAAGTTGAAGACGTCGTCGTCGAATTGGCTGTAGTCGGCGTAGCGCAGCAATTCGTAAAGCCTTTTGCGGTGTTGCATCTGATCGAGCAGGCCGGATTGTGTTCCCGTGACGTCGATTTCGCGCAGCCCGTGCTCGACGGCGAACATTGCCAGCCGCAGGGTACTGACCGGGTAGATCACCACGTTGTAGCCGATGTCGGTCAGCTGCGCGGTGGTCAGCAACTCAGACTTGCCGAACTCGGTCATGTTGGCCAGCAGCGGGGTGTCCACCGCGGCGCGGAATTTCTCGAAATCGGCGGGACCGGTGAGTGCCTCGGTGAAGATCAGGTCGGCGCCGGCGTCGGCGTAGGCGCGGGCCCGCTCGATCGCAGCGTCCAGGCCTTCGATCCCGGCGGCGTCGGTGCGGGCGCAGATGACGAACTTGGGGTCCCGGCGCGCGGCCACCGCAGCGCGCAGCCGTTTCACCATCTCCGCGGCCGGGACAACGGCTTTGCCGTCGAGGTGGCCGCATCGTTTGGGGTTGACCTGGTCCTCGAGATGACAGCCCGCCAGCCCGGCATCCTCCAGCTGCGTGACGGTGCGCGCCGCGCTCATCGGCTCACCGAATCCGGTGTCGGCGTCGATCAGCGTGGGCAGGTCGGTGACCGAGGCGATCTGCGCGCCGCGCGCGGCGACTTCGGTCAGTGTGGTCAGCCCGATATCGGGCAGCCCGAGATCGGCTGACAAGACGGCACCGGAAACATAGACGCCCTCAAAGCCGATCTCGGCGACGAGCTTGGCCACCAACGGTGAGAATGCGCCCGGGAAGCGTTGCAGCCGAGCGGAATTCAGCCCGGCCCGAAACGCCGACCGTTTGTCCGCGGCGCTCGACGCCGCTCCCAACAGGCCGCTCATCGGAAGATCCCGGACGGAATGGTCGGCGCCTTGTCCAACAGTTCGGGCAACACCCGGACATTCAGTGCGGCCAGGTCGCCGCCTTTCAGGTCGCCGACCCGCTGCACGGCGTCGAGGAACCGTTTCTGCTCAGCGGGGTCCACCACGCCGTCGGCGAGATCGGTGAACTTGCCGATGTACTGTTCGCGCTCAAACGGCCGCGCGCCCAACGGATGCGCGTCGGCGACGGCCAACTCGTCAGTGATCACCTCGCCGCTCTTGAGCGTCACCTCCGCGCGGGCCCCGAAAGCCTTCTCCGCCGGGTCGTTCGAGTGATAGCGGCGGGTCCATTCCGGGTCCTCGACGGTGGAGATCTTGTGCCACAGCTCGACCGTGCCGGTCCGGTGCGCGCGTTCGGGCGCGTACGAATGTTCGTGGTCCCAGGTACCGTCCTGCAGCGCGACGGCGAAGATGTAGGGCAGCGAGTGATCCAGCGTCTCGCGGGACGCGTCGGGATCGAACTTCTGCGGATCCCCGGACCCGGTGCCGATTACGTAATGGGTGTGGTGGCTGGTGTGCAACACGATCGTCGCGATCTGCTCGAGATCACCGATGCGCTCGCGCAGCCGGCGGGCCAGGTCGATCGGCGCCTGGCTCTGGTACTCGCCGGCGTGCTCCTTGGTGTAGCTGTCCAGGATGGCGCGCTTGGGCTCTCCCGGTGCGGGCAACGGTACTTGGTAGGTGTGCTCGGGACCCGACAGCAGCCAGGCGATGACGCCGTCCTCCCCCTCCCAGATCGGTGCCGGTGAACCTTCGCCGCGCATCGCACGGTCGACGGCTTCGATGGCCACCTTGCCGGCCAGCGCCGGGGCGTATGCCTTCCAGCTGGAGATCAGGCCCTTGCGGGATTGGCGGGTAGCGGTGGTCAGATGCAACGCCTGACCGATCGCCTGGTAGATGGTGTCGACGTCGAGCCGCAACATGGTGCCCAGCCCGGCGGCCACCGACGGGCCGAGGTGCGCGACGTGGTCGATCTTGTGCTCGTGCAGACAGATTCCCTTGACCAGATCGATCTGGATCTCGTAGGCCGTCGCCAGGCCGCGAATCAGGTCGGCGCCGCGCACACCGAGTTGCTGCGCGACCGCGACCAGCGGCGGGATGTTGTCGCCGGGATGCGAGTATTCGGCGGCCAGAAAGGTGTCGTGGTAGTCGAGTTCGCGGACCGCGACCCCGGTGGCCCAGGCCGCCCATTCCGCCGAGTAGCTGCCGTCCACGCCGAAGACCGTTGCGCCCGGCCGGGCCCGGTGCGCGCATGCTTGGTGGCGTGCGGTGGTGACCGGCCTGCGCAGCACCGAGGCGGCGCTCACGGCCGCGTTGTCGATCATCCGGTTGATCACCATCGCCGCGGTCTCGGTCGGCACCGGGACCGGGTCGGCCGCGACCTCCGCGATCTTGTGGGCCAGGTGCTCGCTACGCGGGAAGTCGTCCGCGCTGCGGTGCGTCCGAACCGGATGGATCAACATAATCCGCACACTATGCAAACTCCGTCGCCAGGAAAAGCCCCTGCACATGCGTAATTTTGTGTCCTCATCCGCCGCAATTTGCGAATGTTGCGAAACCAATCCGGAGTAATGTGTCAGCGGTGGCGAAGATGTTTTCGGGTGCCCGGTTGCGGCGGTTGCGAAACGAGCGCGGTCTGAGCCAGGTTGCCCTGGCCCGAGCACTGGATTTGTCCACCAGCTACGTCAACCAGCTGGAGAACGATCAGCGCCCGATCACCGTGCCGGTGCTGCTAGCGCTCACCGAGCGGTTCGACCTGCCGCCGACTTACTTCTCCTCCGATTCCGACGCCCGGTTGGTGGCCGACCTGTCCGCTGTGTTCACCGCCACCGCCGCCGCCGACGCGGTCAGCGGCGCCCAGATCGAGGAGTTGGTCGCCCGGATGCCCGAAGTCGGGCGGAGCCTGGTTGCCGTGCATCGGCGGCTGCGGGACGCCAATGAGGAGTTGGAGGCGTATCGCTCTCGCGCGACGACGGAAACCTCGCCGCCGCCAGGGCACCCGATGCCCTTCGAGGAAGTTCGCGACTTCTTCTACGACCGCAACAATTACATCGGCGAACTCGACACCGCGGCCGAGGAGATGTTCACGGCGAACGGAATGAAGATCGGCGGGCTGGACATCCAGCTGTCCGCGCTGATGCGCGACCAATACGGGGTGAGCGTCGTGATCGACGGTGATCTGGGCGAGCACACGAAACGCGCGTATGACGCCGAAACCCAGGTGCTGCGCGTTGCGCAGTGGCTGCTGCCCGGCCAGCGCGCATTTCAGATCGCGACCCAACTGGCCTTGCTCAGCCAGTCGGAGCTGCTGTCGGCGATCTTGGATTCAGGCTCCGCCACTGACGATCAGCTCACTCCCGAGTCCCGCGGCGTCGCCCGAATCGGGCTGGCCAATTACTTCGCCGGCGCATTTCTGTTGCCGTACCGCGAATTCCATCGATCCGCAGCGGAATTGCACTACGACGTGGATTTGCTGGCCCGCCGCTTCGAGGTCGGCTTCGAGACGGTGTGTCACCGGCTCTCGACGTTGCAGCGCCCAGCGCTGCGCGGGGTGCCGTTCATCTTCGTGCGGACCGACAAAGCCGGCAACATCTCGAAGCGTCAGTCCGCCACGGCGTTTCACTTCAGCCGGGTCGGCGGCAGCTGTCCGCTGTGGGTGGTACACGATGCCTTTGCCCAACCGGGCCGGATCATCACCCAGGTCGCCCAGATGCCCGACGGTCGTTCGTATTTCTGGATCGCCAAGACCACTGCACCCGAGAGCCACGGTTATCTGGGCCGGCACAAAAGCTTTGCCGTCGGTCTGGGCTGCGACCTGGTCCATGCCGACAAGCTGGTGTACTCCACCGGGATCGCGCTGGGCGACCCGAGCACCGCCGTCCCGATCGGGGCCGGCTGCAAGATCTGCAATCGACTGGCCTGCCAACAGCGCGCATTCCCCTATCTGGGCGGACGCGTCGACGTCGACGAGAACACCGGCAGCGGCCTGCCGTATTCGCCCACCACTGAGCCGCGACCGGTGTAGCTTGCTGGCTGGGATCAGCCATGACAGATGTCGACTATTGTGTTGTCGGTGCGGGATTCGCCGGTTTGACGGCAGCCCTGCGGCTCAAGCAGGCCGGTCACTCGGTGGCGCTGTTGGAGGCCCGAGATCGAGTCGGCGGCCGCACCTACACCGAAGTTCTGCCCGACGGGTCGTGGGTCGATCGTGGTGGCGCGTGGATCGGGCCGGGCCAGGACCGCGTCTACGCATTGATGAACGAATTCGGTGTGCCCTCGTACAAGCAGTACATCGATGGCGAATCGATGATGATCGTCGCCGGCAAACAACACCGCTATGCGGGCGCGATCCCGTGGACCGTGAGCCCGTGGGCGACAATGAACCTCGGCGTCGGGTTGATCAAGATACGGCAGATGTGCCGATCGATCCCGAAGCACGCGCCGTGGGAGGCGCGTAAGGCCGCCGAGTGGGACCAGATCAGTTTGGCGGCCTGGCTGGACAAGAACATCCTGTCGCAGCAGGCCCGCGACATGCTGGACATGGCGCTGGCGGGTCCCTACACCTCGGCCGCATCGGAGGTGTCGTTGCTGTGGGTGCTCTACCAGATGGCGTCGGGCGGCGGGCCGGACTTCGTGGTGTCCAGCAAGGACGGCGCCCAGGACTCCCGCCCGGTGGGTGGGATGGGCGCCATCTACCGGCCGGTCGCCGCCGAACTCGGCGATGCCGTGGCGCTGTCGCAGCCGGTGCGCCAGATCGTGCAGGACGCCGACGGCGTCACGGTCCGGTCCGACGACCTGACCGTGCGGGCGCGACGAGTGATCGTGGCCGTACCGCTGGCCGTCGCGGGCCAGATCCACTACGAGCCGACGCTGCCGATCGATCGGTCGTATCTGAACCAGCGGATGCCCAGTGGCGCGATCTTCAAGATCTCGGTCGTCTATGACGAGCCGTTCTGGCGCGCCGACGGCCTGTCCGGCCAGACCGCCGCGCCGGGATCGGTGGCGACCCTGACGATCGATGCCTGCACCGACACCGGCACCCCGGGGGTCATGTGCGTCATCACCGAAGGCCCGGCAGCGCGTCGGCTGAGCCGACTTGCGCCGGGCGATCGCCGAGCGGCGGTGCTGGGTGAGTTGGTCGACCGGTTCGGCGACAAGGCCCGCTCGCCCGTCGGCTTCCACGAGCAGAACTGGAGTCTGGAACGCTATTCCGGTGGCGGGATGATCAGCCACGCCCCCACCGGCGTGCTGACCGAGTTCGGCTACAGCCTGCGTGAGCCGTGCGGCCGCATCCACTGGGCCGGGACGGAGAGTTC
>DATJOR010000164.1:0-7651 GCA_035506875.1 Mycobacterium sp. | reverse complement strand
GCGTTCGATCACGTCCAGAACCAGTGCGGCGTCGAACTTTTCGAGCACCACCAGATGGTCGCCGGCCAGCAGGAACAGGAAGGTGGCGAAGCCGTTGGTGTGATACATCGGTGCGGGCACCATGATGGTCTGCGGCTGGGCAACTGGCGTCCAGTTCGACAAGAACGGTTCGCCTTGCTGGGGGATCCAGAGCGACGGCGCCAGGTTGAGGATCACCTTGGGCACGCCGGTTGAACCGCTGCTGCAGATTCCGTTAGCCGTGGGGGAGACGGCTGTGGGCAGCGGGCTTTCCGACTCGCCGGCGGCGCGCGCAGCGAGCTCCCAGCGGCTGTTTTCGTCCACGACCACGGCGGGGTCGATGACGTCGCGCACCCGATTCCGCTCCCACTCGGGTAGGTCCCAGTGCATGGGAATGGGGACCGCGCCGATCTTCCAACATCCCAGCGTGGCCAGAACAAGGTGCTGTGAATTCGGGATAGCCAGTGCAACAAGAGAACCCGTATCAGCACCATTGGCGGCCAGGGCGCGCCCCCACTGATTGGCGCGGGCGTCGAGTTCGCCGAAGGTCATCGAGTGTGCCGTGCCGTCGAGCGCGACGACGGTCACAGCCGGCTCGTCACTACGGTGTTCGGCGAGCTCGGCGAGTTTGGTGCTGAATGGGATTCCTTCGTCAAATGGGTTAGCGATCGGCCTGGAGGCGGCTTGTTCGGTACTCATCTGCGCCGCTCCTCAGTGCTCATCCTGATCGCACTGCCCTGTTGATCGTCGCCGGCGCGACTCACACCGGCTCCGCTGCGACTGCTTCCGAGAACAACGTCTCGAGTTGGCCGCCGCGAATACCCGGCATCAGGCGTAGTGCAAGCATCTCGCTGCTGAGAGGCAGCCGGATCAGCGGCTGGGTGTGCCTGTCCAGGATGCTGACGTCGGACTCGTCGCAAAAACCCAGCGCGCCGAGCAACTGGTGTGCGGCGCGCAGCACTTGGCGCGCGGTATCGGCGGCCTTGAGCCGGAGCATCAGTGCGTCAGCCGAACGTACTTGAGCCGCAGTTGATCCCGTCCGGCTGATGGTGTATTTGGCGAGCTCGTACAGACCGCGGACGGCAACCGCTGCATCGGCGATGGTGAACCGGACGGCCTGAAATTCCGCCAACGGCTTGCCGAACTGCATCCGCGCGGTGACGTGCTGCCGGGTGATCTCCAATGCCTGTTGCACAGCGCCCAGAATCCGCCAGGACCCCAGCGTCAGGTGCAGATCGACGTCGGCTGCCGGGACCGTGCCGTCGGGCTCAGTCAAGGTGGCCGGCACCAGAAAAGGTCCCAGCTTGGCGCTGGTCCGCGACGACGGTTGCACGTGATACCGGATGCCGTCGAGGTCAGCGGCGATCCAGTCGCCGGCTAGGTCGCCGTGATCGATACGCGGCGTTTCGGGATTCACCAAGGCAAGGCGGGCGCTGTCGATCGCCAGCAACTCCTCGACCAGCGGGTAGGGCAGGGCCGCCGCCCCGGCTGCCTGGCACAGGACAGCCGCCGCCAGCAGATCGTCGTCGGCGGATCGGACGTCGAGGTCGAATGCGCCGAGGTCGGCCAGCGCGACCCGGGCGTCGTGCCGGACGTTGTCCTCGGTCTCGGCCTGCAGCGCCGTCTGCGGGCCGCCGAACCGGGTGAACCGTTTGGCGGCGACGGCGCCGAACTCGGTGATGTCTTCTGGCAGAGCGGTGTTCACCCGTGATCCCCCAACGTCTCTCGCGCGACCAGCATCCGCTGTACTTCGATTGTTCCCGATGCGACGGTGGCCGCTTGAGCGTAACGCCAGTGGTCTTCGACCGCCCCGTGCAGCCGGGCGGAGGTCCCGCTGTCCAATGCCGAGGGACCGAGCACGTCGAACAACAGCTCGGCGACCTGCTGATCGCAGGTGGTCGTTGCAATGCGGGCCGCGCTCGCGGCCGGGCCGGCCGACTTGTCGTCCTGCAACGAGACCGCTCGATAGGCCAGCAGCCGCGCGACCCGCAGGTCCATCAGTGCCCGCACCCAGCGGGCCCGGATCGACTCGGGCAACCGGTCCCAGTCGTCGCCGAGTTCGGTTTGCATCCGGTGCAGCAGCGATTCGCACCGCGCGTACCGCGCGATGCCGACTCGTTCGAACGCGAGCGCCTCGCGCATCACCCGCCAGCCGTCGCCGACCTCGCCGAGAACTTCGTCGGCGAACACTTCGACACCGTCGAGGAATACCTCGTTGAGATGGTGCGGCCCGAGCATCGAGCGGATCGGCCGCACGGTGATACCGGGCCGGTCCATCGGAACGAGAAACAGGCTGAGCCGCTGGGATTTCGGCGCGTTCGGATCGGTACACGCTGCCAGCACGCACCAGGACGCCATCTGCGCGTAGGACGTCCACACCTTCTGTCCGGTGACGCGCCAGCCGTCACCGTCGGGTACCGCGCGGGTGCGCAGCGACGCGAGATCGGTTCCGGCTTCCGGCTCGGAGAATCCTTGACACCAGATGACTTCGCCGGCGGAGATGGCCGACAGGTGTCGGGCTTTCTGTTCGGGCGTCCCGTAACGCATCAGCGCGGGCCCGACCCAGTTGATGCCCATGTACTGCGCTCCGCGGGGCTCGTGGTGGGCCCACATCTCTTCCCGCAGGACGGTCTGTTGCCATACCGAACCTCCGCCGCCGCCATGCTCTTTCGGCCAGGCCAGGGCAAGCAGCCCATCGGAGGCCAACAGTTTGCAAAACGACTCAGTGGTGGCGAGGTCTTTCGGGTCGTCGGTGCAGGCACCCAAGAAGCCCTCGGGGATATGCGTGGAGATCAAATCCCGCAGGCGCTGTCTGAGTTCGACGGCGTCGGCGCCGAGGTCGTAATCCATCGTCACCCTTTCGGCAATCCGAGCAGCCGCTCGGCGATGATGTTGCGTTGGATCTCGGACGTCCCGCCGTAGATGGTCGCCGCCAACGCATCCTGACGCTCGAAGAGCAGGTCGCTATCGTCGATCGAGCGAGGTCCGGCGGTCGCGGCGACCAGTTCCCAAACCCGCTGCAGTGTCAGCGAGCCGAGGAGTTTCAGGATGTCAGCTTCCGGGTTTGGCCGACCGGCGAGTTCATTGTGCAGCGAGCGGTAGCCGGTTGCCCGCAGCGCTTCGGCATCGGCGAGCAGTGAGCCGAGCTCGGTGAAGACCTCGCCCGAGGCGTAGTCGTCGTGCGCCGTCTCGGCGGCCCGAACCGAATCGAGCCCCCGCTGGATCTCAACCCAGTTCATGATCCAAATCATCTGTCGCTCATGGTTCAGCGACGACATCGCGACCTGCCAGCCGCCATTGAGAGGTCCCAGCATGTTGGATACCGGTACCTCGACATCGTCGAGGATGACTTCGCAGAACGTTTCGTCGGAGATCGACGCCATCCGAATGGGTTCGATTGTCACACCGGGGGATTCGAGATCGAGGATGAGACAGGAGATGCCGCGGTGTTTGGGTGCGTCGGGGTCGGTGCGGGCGTACAACGTGCACCAGCGGGACAGGTGTGCCTGGGTGGTCCAGATCTTCCTGCCCTTGACCCGGAACATATCGCCGTCGCGCACGGCGCGGGTGCGCAGGCCGGCGAAATCGGATCCGGCTTCGGGCTCCGACATGCCAAGCGCCCACCATTCGTCGCCGCGCAGCAGCGGGATGAGCAGACGGTCGATCTGCTCGGCGGTGCCGAACTGGCGAATCCCCGGTGCCGCCACGCCGGGGCCGGCGATGTTGGGCAGCTTGGGCGCCGATCGCATTGCGGATTCCAGTCGGACCTCCATCGCGTCGGCCAGGCCCAGCGATCGACCGCCGTGTTCGCGCGGCCAGGTCGGCTGCAACCACCCGGCCTCGAACGCGGCCCGTTGGTGACCGCGTCGCAGGTCGAGGTCCCAGCGGTACTCGCGGTAGCGGTCGTAGTAGTCATCCGGCAGGAAATCGGTCAGCCACGCCGCGTATTCCTCGACCACGCCGGCGCGCGTCATGCCGCACCACCGGCGACCCGGCGTCCCACCGCGTGATAGAGCGCACGGCTGTCTCCCAGTGTCGCGGCGCCTTGCCAGGCGTGCCGCAGATACAGATGCATGTCGTGCTCCCAGGTCTGCCCGAGAGCGCCGTGGACCTGAACGCCGGTGCGCGCGCAGCCGACCGCCGCCTCGGAGGCCGCCGCCTTAGCCAGCGCCGCAGCGGTCCAGCCGGCGGCGGGCGACGTCGCCGGATCGTCGAGGCGCGCTGCCGCCGCGTACGTCAGGCTGCGCGCGCGCTCCAAGGCGACGTAGTTGTCGGCCAATGCGTGCTTGATTCCCTGGAAGGCGCCGATCGGCTTGCCGAACTGCTGTCGTGATTTCGCATGCTCTACTGAGCGGGCCAGCGCGGCGTCGGCCACACCGACCAAGTCGGCGGCCGCGGCGAGCAGCGGTGTCGCCAGTGCCGATTCCACATCGACCGGTGCGGTGACGACGGGTTCCGCGTCGATCTCGACGTCGGCGATGGGCTGCGTGGGATCGGTGCACTCGGCGGTATGCACGGCCACGCCGTCGCCGACGCGGACGACGGCGGCCACCGGCCCGTCAGTCGACGCGGCCAAGGTAACGATCAGATCCGCCCGGGGCAGGCCGGCCACCGCGATGGCACGCCCGTGCAGGCGCCCGCCCTGCAGGGTCATCGGGACACCCGGCAGCCGGCAGCCGGGTGGGTGGACGCCCAGCGCGGCCACCACTCCGCCACCGATGGTGTCCAGCACCTCGCCAACCGCCGAGCCGGCGACACGCAAGACGCCCGCAGCCAGACCGATGCTGGACAGCAAGGGGATGGGAGCGATGGCCGCACCGCATTCCTCGAGAACGACAGCGAGATCGACGCGGCCGAAGGAGCCCTCGTCGCCCTCGGCGGGCACGGCGAGTTCGGTCCAGCCGAGGTCGACGACCGTCTTCCATACCGTGCGCCAGCGTTCCGGATCGGTCATTGCCTGCCGGGCGACTCCGGGCGGGCACTCGGTGCGCAGGACGTCACGCACGCTGTCACGCAGCGCCAGCTGACCGGAATTCAGTCCGACGTCCATAAGGCCCCTAACATAATAAAAATAGTAAACTAGCGCGACAGGCGTCAATCATTGGTCCGGTGCAACGGGCCGCTCCGTATGGTGTTCAGCTATGGCCGCGCCGACGACGATCAACAGGGCAGTGCGATCCGAAAAGGGCAGAAGGAGCGGCGCTCATGAGTGAGTGGTACCTGTTCCTGCCCCAAGTGAGAGTGCCGGTCGCCGACATCGTGGAGCGCTCGCGCCACGCGGAAGCCAGCGGCTTCGGCGGGGTCGCGTTCATCGACCACCTTGAGGCGCCCGGTTTACGCGACGAAAAGATCTGGGAGGCAATGGGGGTCGCCACCTGGGTGGCCGCGAAGACCGAGCGGTTGCGGATCGGCCATCTGGTGCTCTGTGACGCATTTCGCCATCCGGCGGTGCTGGCCAAGCAGGCCGTCACCTTATCGGAGGCCTCGGACGGCCGGTTCGACCTCGGCCTGGGATCCGGATCGTGGCCTGCTGAGTTCGCCAGATTCGATGTTGGTAAACAAGATCCGGTTGCGCGGGTCAAGCAGCTCGAGCGCCATCTGGGCTTGCTCATGCAGTACTGGGGTCGTGACGAGGCGTCTGAGCGCACCCAATCGCCACGTCCCGAACATCGGATCCCGCTGATCCTCGGCGGAACCGGGCGCCGCATGATGGAACTTGTTCGCAGATACGCAGATTGGTGGAATATTCCGGCCAACCATCTCGATCGGTTGCCGGAATTGGCGCCCGCCAGCGGATCCGCTCGGGTGTCGGTTCAGCAGATGGTGGGCTTCGTTCGCCGCGACAGCGACCCCAACGCCGTGCGGGAGCTGAGCAACCGGCGGTTCGGAAATCTCGGTTCGGGCCTGGTGTGTGGCGACGCTGACGAATTGTCCGGACATTTCGCCAATTTGTCCGGTCAAGGCGTCGAGCGGTTCTATGTCTGGTTCGCCGATTTCGCCGCGCCGGAATCGCTACACGAGTTCGGCGAAACGGTGATCAAAGCCTTCCCGGGATAGCGCGCGACATCATTGCTGCTGTCCGGCCCGCCGACGGACCTCGTTGGGTACAACGGGTTCGCGCGCGAAGGGTCCGCGGCGGACCGCGTTCAGCCGGATCTCCGGCAGGTCGACCGACGGGTCCACGGTGTCGAGCCACGCGACGGCCTCGGCGACATCAGAGGCCTGGATCGCGTCCATCTCGAACGGAACATCCTGCAGCATCTCGGTTTCCACCGGTCCCGGCGTCACGATATTGACCGCGATGCCGTCACGGTCGACCTCGAGCGCCAGCGCGCGGGCGAACGCGTTCATCCCGGCCTTGGACGCCGAGTAGGCGGTCCGCGCCATCATCGGTTCGTGCGCCGCGGAGGATGAGATGAACACCAGCCGCGAGCCGGCGCGCATCCGCGGCAGCACGGCCGCGGTCACCACGAAGCAGGAGTCCAGGTTCGCCGAAATGATCGCCTGCCATTGTTCGAATGTCTGCTTGCGGGCGTAGGTCCCGCCCAGCGTTCCGGCGGCGTGCACGACCAAATCGATTGCCTCCAGCGAGTTGATCGCTTGGGCGAACCCGCTCGCGTCGGAGGCGTCGGCCGCGATATAGCGTGCGCCGAGCTCGTCGGCGGCCGCGCGTAGCGGCTCCACCCGTCGCGCCGACAGCACGACGTCGTAGCCCAGTTCGCACAACTTGCCTGCGCAGGCCTTGCCGATCCCGCCGCTGCCGCCGGTGACCAGTGCGGTTCTCACGCTTGCTTCGATCTACAGATGGCGGTTGTCTCGTGGGCGGGACAACGCCTGCGGAGACAACGCGTAGATCCGTTGGTCGGGCCCTGCGGCCAGCACGTGGCTTTGCGTGTCGGAAAGATGCCGGGCGGCGACTCGACGCGCCCGGTCGACGTCACCGGCCTCGATCATCTCGGCGAGCTTCACATGCGTGTTGAGCACGGCCCGACGCTTGGTCAACGACGGGTAGGTGCCCTTTGCTGCGCTCTCGTCGGCCCAGTGCTGTTCGTGACTGGTCCACAGCGTCTCCAGGGTGCCGACCACGGCGATGATCGTGCTATTCCCGCAGCCGCGCACGATGAGATCGTGGAATTTGCGGCCGATTTCGGTGAATTCGGGGCCGTCTTCCAGATGCGCTTCCATCGCGGCGTTGACCTCTTTGAGCTCAGGCACGATGGTTTTGGCGCGGTCCGGCCGCTGCGCGGCCAAAGCCGCACAGGCGGGTTCCAACTCCAGCAGCGCGGTCCCCAGATCCGCGACGACAACCGACTCGCTCTGCAACAGCAGGCCCAGCATGTAAGCGGCGCTGGTCTTCGCCGGAGCGTGCACGACCGCACCACCACGGTTGCCGCGCCGAACCGATACCAGCCCTTCGGTCTCGAGAATGCGCAGCGCCTCCCGCAGCGAGACCAGGCTGACGTTGAACTGCTCGACGAGCACTTCCTGCCGCGGCAGCAAATCGCCGTCGGCCAGTTCGCCGTCGATGATCTGGCGTCGCAACTCGTCGGCGACGATCTCGGCGATCCGCGGCGCCGACAAACGACGTCGGGCCTCGGGGCCAATTCCCAGCGCAGTCATACGATTCCAGCAG
>DATJOR010000163.1:0-7832 GCA_035506875.1 Mycobacterium sp. | reverse complement strand
CACGCCATGGCCACCCGCGGCCAACGACACACCCAGATCACCACCAACGGGCGACTGGCCTGGACCAACAACACCAGCCCACCCGAAATCAACCACGCCCACCACCCCGACGAACTCCTCCGCGGCGACCCCGACCCACCGCACACGAGCAGTAACCCGCAAGAGTGATCTAGAAGCCGGCGGCCTGGCCGTCGCGCCGGGGATCGCTTACCGCGAGATAGCCGTCGTCGAGCCGCCAGATCGCCTGGCAACTGCCGAACTGGTTGTAGTCCTCCGTGGTGACCAACTGATGGCCGCGCCGCACGAGCTCGTCGAGCGTCGACGGCGGAAAACCCGGCTCACAGCAGACCTGCAGGCCGTGCGCCCAGCGGAAGCGCGGGCCATCGCAGGCCGCCTGCGGGTTCTGGCCGTGGTCGACGATGCGCGTCACCAGTTGCACATGGCCCTGGGGCTGCATCGGGCCGCCCATCACCCCGAAGCTCATCACTGGTGCGCCGTCCTTACTCAGGAAACCGGGGATGATGGTGTGGTACGGACGTTTGTTGGGCCCCACCTGGTTCGGATGACCCGGTGTCATCGCGAAATCCGCGCCGCGGTTCTGCAGGGAGATCCCGGTGCCGGGTACCACGACACCGGAGCCGAAACCCATGTAGTTCGACTGGATCATCGACACCATCGTCCCGGATGCGTCGGCGGCGGTGAGATACACCGTGCCGCCCTTCGGTGTCCCCGCGGACGCCGGTTGAGCCCGGTTCCGATCGATCAGCGTCGCGCGGTTCCGCAGGTATTCCTTGTCGAGTAGATGTTCGGGACGCACCGGCATGTGGTCGATGTCGGCGACATAGGCCTGCGCGTCGGCGAAGGCGAGCTTTACCGCTTCGATCTGCAGGTGCACGCAGTCGGCGGAATCCGCTGGGAGCGAGGCCATGTCGAAATGTTCGAGTATGCCGAGGGCGATCAAGGCGACGATGCCCTGGCCATTGGGCGGGATCTCGTCGATGGTGTAACCGCGGTAAGTGCCATTGATCGTCCCGACCCAGTCGGCCCGATGGGCGGCCAGGTCACTTGCCCGCATGACGCCGCGGTTGGCCGTCGAGTGGGCCTCGAGGTTCGCCGCCAATTCGCCCCGGTAGAACGCCTCGCCATTGGTGGACGCGATCAGCTCCAGTGTGGTCGCGTGGTCGGGCAGGGTGACCCGTTCGCCGGGCTTCGGCGCTCGACCGTCGGGCATGAATACCTCGGCGAACCCGGGCTGGGACTCGAACAGCGGGACCATGGCGGCCCATTGCTCCGCGATTGTCGGGGAGACCAGGAAGCCGTTGCGGCCGTAGGAAATCGCGGGTTCGAAGAGCCGCTCGAAGGGAAGCTTGCCGAACTTGGCATGGAGTTCGACCCACGCTGACACCGCGCCCGGCACCGTCACCGAATTCCAGCCGAGCACGGGAACGCCGTTGCCGTTGAAGTACTCTGGCGTCCACGCCACGGGCGAACGTCCCGACGCGTTCAGCCCGTGCAGTTGCCGGCCGTCCCAGACGATGGCGAAGGCGTCCGAGCCGATGCCGTTGGAAACCGGTTCCACCACCGTCAGGGCGATCGCGGTGGCGATCGCCGCATCGGCCGCGCTGCCACCGTCGGCAAGCATCCGAAGGCCCGCCTGGGCGGCCAACGGTTGCGTCGTACACACGACGTTGCTCGCCAGCACCGGCTTTCGCGGCCAGGCATACGGCAGATCCCAATCGAAAGGCTGCACCGGTCAATCGCCTTTCCCGAACTGTTCGGCGACCGCGCGGCGGTCGACCGAGCCCTTTGCGGTGTGCGGAAGCTCGTCGGTCAGCTTGATACCGGCGGGCACCTCGAAAGGCGCGAGCCGTGCACGACAGAACTCGGTCAGGTCGTCGGAGGTCGGTGGGTCCGACTGGTCGAGCACCACCGCCGCACCGACCGTCTCGCCGTAGAGTTGATCTGGAACACCGAAGACAGCCGCCTCCAAGACGTTTGGGTGACTGGCCAGCACGAGCTCGACTCGCTCCGGCGATATTTTCTCCCCGCCCCGGTTGATGAGCTCTTTGATGCGGCCGCGCAGCGACAGCTCGCCCGCCTCCGACAGCGACCCAAGGTCGCCGGTGTGCAGCCATCCACCGGTGAAGGTCTGCTGCGTGGCGGTCGGATTGGCCAGGTATCCGCGCACCACCGTGGGGCCGCTGATCCAGATTTCACCAACCGCATCCGGCGGGCGGGGCCGGCCGTCGTTGCCGACGATCCGCACCTGCACGCCCGTTGCGCGGCCGACCAGTCCGGCCGTCACCGTCTCGTCCTCGCTCGTGCTTGCCATTTGATGGGTGGCCTCGGTCATGCCGTAGGCCGACAGCACAGGTGCCGCGAACGTCTTCTGCAACGCCTCGGCGGTGTCCGGGTTCAGCGCCGCGCTGCAGCTGCGAATGAAGCGCAACGGAGTCCGTCTCGGAGCGGCGTCAGTGTCCTTGCGTCCCAGCAGGATTTGATGAATCGTCGGCACGGCGGTGAACCACGTGGCCCGGCCCGCATGCAGGTCATCGTCAAATGTGTGCGCGGAAAACCGGGCGCGGGCCGGAATCAGCACAGCCCCGCCGGATGCCAGAGTCGACAGCAGGGTGGCAATCAGCCCGTGCCCGTGGAACAGCGGCATCACCGCGACGGTCGCGTCGTCGGGTCCGAGCCGGTAGCCGGCGATGACGTTGCCGACCGAGGTTGCGACGTTGTCGTGAGTCCAGGGGACCATTTTCGGGGCACCGGTGGTGCCGCCCGTGAACATGATCAGCGCGTCGTCCGGCCGCAATCCGTCCGGCCCGGCACTCGCCGGCAACGGCGCAACCGCATGATCGAGATGAGCGGCGGTCGCGCCGCCCTCGTTGACGGTGACCGAGATCGGCCAGTGCGGCAGAGCGGTCTCGCCGGGCGCGTCGCCGTCGACCAAGACGACCCGTCCGCCTGCGGCCGTGATGCGGGCCCGCTGATCGGCGGCGGGCAATGCGGGATCCAACGGTACGACGACGAGGCCCGCACGCAACGCCGCCAACAATCCGACGACGAACTCGGCGCTGCTCTGTGCCCGCAGACCCACCCGGTCGCCGGCCAGCAGGCCGGCATGGGTCAGCTGTCCGGCCAGTTCGTCGACGAGCTGGAGCAGGTCGCGGTAGGTGACCGGGACGCGGTCGGCGGTGACGACGAGCGCACGCGCGTCGGGATAACGACGTGCCGTCGCGGCGACCAGATCGGCGATGCTGTCGTGGGTCTTCATATTCCACACGATGCTCCCGACCCGGTACGCCCGTCCAATACCTGTCCGCTACCACTCGATAAACGCTGTCTATCGCCGCATAGCAGCTGGGTCTTGGACGGCTGCGGGAAATTGGATAACAGTGAAGGCCATGAGCACACCAGCGGAACCCGAGCTGACCGACGGCTTCCACCTGTTCGTCGACGCGCTCAAGCTCAACGGAGTCGACACGATATACGGGCTTGTCGGCATCCCGATCACCGACCTCGCGCGTCTAGCGCAGAAATCCGGGATCCGCTTCATCGGCTTCCGGCACGAGACATCCGCCGGCAACGCCGCAGCCGCGGCCGGGTTTCTGACCCGCCGGCCCGGCATCTGCTTGACGGTCTCGGCGCCCGGTTTCCTCAACGGCCTCGTTGCGCTCGCCAACGCAACGACCAACTGTTTCCCGATGATCCAGATCTCGGGATCGAGCGAACGTCCGATCGTGGACATGCAGCGCGGCGACTACGAGGAACTCGATCAGCTCGCCGCAGCCCGACCGTTCGCGAAGGCGGCGTACCGGATCGCCCGAGTGGACGACATCGGCCTGGGCATCGCCCGTGCCATTCGGACCGCGGTGTCCGGACGGCCCGGCGGTGTCTATCTGGACATCCCTGGTGCGGTGCTCGCGGAAGCCACCGAGGCCGAGAAAGCCGCCAACACCATCTGGCGGGTTGTCGACCCCGACCCCGCTCAACTGCCCGCGCCCGAGGCGGTCGACCGCGCTCTGCAGTTGCTGGCCCAGGCACGACGTCCGCTGATCGTCCTCGGCAAGGGTGCGGCATATGCGCAGGCCGACAACGCCATTCAGAAATTCGTCGAGACGACGGGTATGCCATATCTGCCGATGTCGATGGCGAAGGGCCTGCTGCCCGACACCCACCCGCAGTCCGCCGCAGCGGCGCGCTCACTGGCGCTGGCCCGCGCCGACGTGGTGATGCTGGTCGGGGCCCGGCTGAATTGGCTGCTAAGCCACGGCGCGTCACCGCCATGGTCCGCCGACGCAAAGTTCATCCAGATCGACGTCGCGGCATCGGAATTCGACAGCAACCGCCCGATCGCCGCGCCACTCGCCGGCGATATCGCCTCGGTGATGTCGGCACTGCTCGATCGCGTCGATGCCCATCCGATCGCGGTACCGACCGCGTGGACCGACGAACTCGCCGAACGCAGGGCTAAAAATGACGCGAAGATGCAACAGCGCTTGGCCGAAGATCCGCACCCGATGCGATTCCACAACGCGCTGCGTGCGGTTCGCGATGTCCTGCAACAGCATCCGGAGGTGTATCTGGTCAACGAGGGCGCCAATGCCTTGGACGTTGCCCGCAACGTGATCGACATGCAACTGCCGCGGCACCGCCTCGACAGTGGAACCTGGGGTGTGATGGGCATCGGGATGGGCTACGCCATCGCCGCCGCGGTGGAAACTGGCAAACCGGTGGTGGCGATCGAGGGTGACAGCGCATTCGGCTTCAGCGGCATGGAATTCGAGACGATCTGCCGCTACCGGCTACCGATCACCGTCGTGATCCTCAACAACGGCGGGGTCTACCGCGGCGATGAAACGTCGGGCGCCGACCCCGCACCGACCGTGCTGAGTGCCCGTGCTCGTCACGAGCTGATCGCAGAGGCATTCGGCGCCAAGGGCTATCACGTCACCACCCCCAACGAGCTGCGGTCGGCGTTGGCCGACGCGCTGGCCTCAGGCGGACCGGCGATCGTGGACTGCGAGCTCGACCCTGCCGCAGGGGTCGAGAGCGGGCACCTGACCAGCCTCAACCCGAAAAGCGCTGCCATCAAAGGGTAGTCGTCATCGTCGGCCCGTGAGCCCGAGCAACCGGGCATCGAAGAACTCATTCAGCGACAACTTCTGTGCACAGGCCGAAAGAGCACGGGCCACCGGCGATCCCGGCTCCGCGGAGTTGGTGGCGACGGTGATCTGCGCGGTGAGCGCAGGATCGACGAGCTCGAACACCCGGATGTCGCCGGCCATCAGGGTGGTCCACAGCCAGGTGTGCGGCAGGATGCATGCCCAATTGCCGGTGGCGACTTGCGCCAACATCGAAGCGACGGAATCGGTTTCTACCTGTGGGGTGATCGTGATGTCGTGGTCGGCGAAGGCTGCGTCGATGACCTGTCTGTCCCGCATGTCGGGCGTCAGCAATGCCAGCGGCAGCTGTGCCGCATCCGGCCAGCGCACCGTCGAAGTGCCTGCCGGCAGCATGTCGGCCGGCGCGAGCAGAACATAGCGTTCCTCGTAGAGCGGTACCAGTTCCACGTCGCGGGCCTCTTCGGGGACGCTGTGCACGATGGCGGCGTCCAGCTCGAAATCCCGCAGCCGTCGGTACAGCTCGGTGGTGGCCAGCCGGGAATGGATTTGCACCTTCACCAACGGATGATCCGAACAGAACGCCGAGAGCACCAACGAGGCAGTGGTGGAAGCCGTCGGCACTGTGCCCAGCCGCAGCGTGCCGGTGATCCCGGACCGTACCGCTCGTACCTCGTCCTTGAATGCGTCGTGCTCGGCGAGTATTCGCTTGGCCCACACCACCAGGCGCTCGCCCTCGGCGGTGAGCCCTTGAAAGCTGTGCCCGCGGTTGATCAGGGTGACGTCAAGTTCGCGTTCGAGTTTGGCGATTGCCGCCGAAAGCGCAGGCTGCGACACGTAACACTTCTCGGCCGCACGGGCGAAATGTCGCTCCTGTGCAACCGCGACAAAGTACTCCAGCTGACGAAAGAGCATCGGCACCTCCGTGCTGACGGCCGCGAGACCCAAGTGTCTCAGCGTGCCCTACGGTCAGCAAGCACCCCTTATCGTCGTCGCTACGGTAGCTGATACGATTGACACATTCGCGTACTTTTGTAAGCCCTCCGAATCCCGAAGGTTGACGTCATGCCCAAGCCCGTCATCGTCAGTGCTGCCCGGACCGCTATCGGGACGTCGTTCAAGGGCTCGCTGGTCAACACTCCGCCCGAAGTGCTCGCGACCACCATCCTGCAGGAAGCCGTTCGGCGTGCCGGAGTCGAGACCGCCGACATCGACGATGTGATCTTCGCCGAATCCCACTACGGCGGAGGGGATCTGGCGCGTTACGCCGCTGCGGCTTCCGGCATGCCGTCGGTACCCGGTCAGGCCGTCAACCGGCACTGTGCGGGCAGCCTGACCGCGGTCGCCAACGCGGCCGCGCAGATCGGCGCCGGTGTGGAGCGGGTGGTCGTGGGTGGCGGCGTGCAGTCGCTGTCGATGACTCCGCTGATGAAGCAGCGCATCCCGGGGCCGACCCTGGAATTTGTGGACCAGTGGCTGCCGCCCACTCACGTGGAGACACCCGACGCGCCGACTCGCGACATGTCGATCACGGTGGGGTGGAACACCGCCCAAGCGGTCGGGATCAGCCGCGAAGAGATGGATGCCTGGGCGTTGCGGTCGCATCAGCGAGCGATCGCCGCGATCGACAACGGCGCTTTCCTGGACGAGATCGTCCCGCTGAAAATTCAAGGCCCCGACGACGCGCTGGTGGACTTCAGCGTCGACGAGCACCCTCGCCGCGAAACCAGCCTGGAGAAGCTGGCGTCGCTGAAGGTGTTACACCCGGAGATCGAGGGCTTTTCCATCACCGCCGGCAACAGCAGCGGGACGAACGACGCGGCCGCCGCGTTGACGCTGGCCGACGAGGACTTCGCCCGCTCTGCCGGGCTCACCGTGCTCGGTTCCGTCAAGACGTGGGCCTCGGCCGGCGTCGACCCCAAGGACACCGGTCTGGGCGCGGTGAAGGTGATCGGCAAGGTGCTCGAGCGCGCGGGCTTGGCGCCAGGTGACGTCACGCTGTGGGAGATCAACGAGGCCTTCGCCTCGGTACCGATCGCCGCGTGCCGCGAGTATGGGATCGAGGAGGACCTGGTCAACATCTACGGCAGCGGGTGCAGCCTGGGCCACCCCATCGCGGCCTCCGGCGCGCGGATGCTCACCACGCTCGTGCATGAATTGGGCCGCCGCGGCGGGGGAATCGGTGTGGCAGCGATGTGTGCGGGCGGCGGCCAGGGCGGCGCGGTCGTCGTCGAGGTTTAGCCGGCTCCGGCGATCAGCCGGCTTGCGTGCTCGAGAATGCAGTTGAGGCCGTACTCGAAGTTGATGTCGTCGGCCACACCGATCCGGTGACCCTTCTGGGTCAGTTCGGCGATCAGCGGCATGGTCTCGGGGTCGATGACCGAACCCCCGCTGCGGCGGTACGGTTCGGCTTCGCCCGACCTGTCCTGCAGCCGCTCCAGGACCGCTGCGCCTTGGGTGTGAACCGAGATGCTGGCGTAGGTGTCGAAAGCGTCCTCGGGCGATAGGCCCGCCTCCACCAGGGTGGCGACTGCCTTTTCGAGTTTTTGGAAGGCGGCTTGCGTGGCCTCCCGGCCGAAGGTGCCGCGGATCAGGATCAGATCGCAAAGGATCGGATTGGACCGGAATGTCTGGCGCATCTTCCGGGCGTGATTGCGCAGGGATTCCTGCCAGTCCTGGCCTTCGACAAACGGTGTCGCGAAGTCG
>DATJOR010000162.1:0-69433 GCA_035506875.1 Mycobacterium sp. | reverse complement strand
TCGCCTCCCTCAGCAATGCAGCCACCGACGATACGCTGCGCGCCATCCATATCCGGGGCGCGGGCGATGACTTCTGCGCGGGGGCCGACTGGGTTGCCGCCAACAGCGGCGGCGACCAGCGCCCCCGCACCGGTGACCTCGTCCGCCGAATTCCGCACACCGCTCATCGCGTGATCGAACTGGTGCACAGCATCCACTTGCCCGTGGTCTGCAGCGTGCGCGGATTCGCCGTCGGCCTCGGCTGCAACCTGGCCCTGGCCGCCGACTTCACCGTGGCTGCCACCGACGCGGTCTTCTGGGAGCCGTTCTCGACGCGTGGGTTCAGCCCGGATTCGGGCGCCACCTGGCTACTCCCCCGGCTGGTTGGCCTGACGCGGGCAAAGCAGATGCTGTTGCTCGGCGACAAGGTCAGCGCAGCAGACGCGGCGGACTGGGGTTTGATCCACGAAGCGGTCGGCCCCGCCGAACTCGATGACCGCTGCGAAGACCTGCTGGCGCGGCTCGCCGCCGGGCCCACGGTGGCGCTCGGCCTGGCCAAGCACGCCATCAACTACGGCCAACACGCGACGCTGACCCAGTCGATGACACAAGAACTCTTCGACCTCGAACTATCCTGCCGGACCAAGGATTTCAAAGAGGGGCTGGCAGCATTCCGTGAACGACGTCCACCACAGTTCCATGGCCGCTGATCCCCGAGTCACCCAAAGACGAGGAACACTGATGTCTGCTAGCTCCGCACGGACATACGACACCATCAAATATGAAGTCTTTCGCCACAAGGCCACGATCACGCTGAACCGGCCCGACGCACTCAACGCGCTCAGCCCGCACATGATCACCGAACTGCGCAGCGCCTACAGCGAAGCCGAAAACGACGATGCGGTATGGATTCTCATCGTTACCGCCACCGGACGGGCATTCTGCACCGGCGCAGACGTGAAGGAGATCTCCGGCGACGGAAAGGTGATCAACGAGGCGCCGTATCTCTCGACCTACGAGCAGTGGGAGGCGCCGCAGGAAGGCACCCCGCCGTTCCGGACGATGGCCAAGCCGGTGCTCGCCGCGATCAACGGAATCTGTTGCGGGGCCGGATTGGACTGGGTGACCACCGGAGACATCGTCATCGCGTCCGACAAAGCCACGTTCTTCGACCCGCACGTCAGTATCGGCCTGGTGGCCGCGCGTGAGGTGGTCCGGGTGGCCCGGGTACTGCCGCGGTCGATCGCGCTGCGGATGGCGCTGATGGGCAAGCATGAGCGGATGAGCGCCCAACGCGCATACGAACTCGGCCTGATCAGCGAGATCGTCGAACACGACCAACTGTTGGAACGTGCCCACGAGATCGCCGACATCGTCAACTCCAATGCGCCGCTTGCAGTCCGGGGCACCCGGCTGGCCATCCTCAAGGGTCTCGACCTGCCGCTGCATGAGGCCGAGATGCTGGCCGAAGCTTTCCGCGAACGCAACTTGCACACCGAGGATTCACTCGAGGGGCCCACGGCTTTCGTCGAAAAGCGAGCACCGGAGTGGCGGTGCCGATGAGCTTTGAGACCATCCAGCTCGACGTGGACGACGCAGACCGGGTCGCCACCATCACCTTGAACCGGCCCGACCAGCTCAACGCGTTCAATCGGACGATGTGTGACGAGATGGCCCGGGCCTGGCGGCTCGTCAAGGCGGACGACTCGGTCAACGCGGTGGTGCTGCGCGCAGCCGGTAGCCGCGCATTCAGCGCCGGTCTCGACATCAAGACGCCCTACGGTCAGCCCGAAAATATCTGGCATCACGAGGATCCCGGCGAGGCGCTCAGCCCGAAGTGGCAGAAGATGTGGAAGCCGGTGGTATGCGCGGTGCAAGGAATGTGCACGGCTGGCGCGTTCTACTTCATCAACGAGTCCGATGTGGTGATCTGCTCGGCCGATGCGACATTTTTCGATTCCCACGTGTCGGCGGGACTGGTCTGCGCGCTGGAGCCGATCGGGCTGATGCGCAAGATCGGTCTCGGCGAAGCATTGCGGATCGCGCTGATGGGTAACGACGAACGGGTCAGTGCCGAAACCGCCCTGCGTGTCGGGTTGGTATCCGAAGTAGTCTCCCCCGAGCGGTTGTGGACCCGTGCCCATGAGATCGCGGCAACCATCGCGGCCAAGCCGCCGTCGGCCACCCAGGGCACCGTCAAGGCGATCTGGGAGTCACTGGACAAGCCTTACCGGGCGGCGCTGGATCAGGGGCTGATCTACACGAGGCTCGGAAATCCAATCGGCACTGCTGAGCTGGCGGCGCGCGGCGACCGTCATACGCCGGATCCGAGGATCCGATGATGGCGCATCCGCTCAGTCAGCGCATCGCCCATGTCCTGGCATTGCAGCCTGATGCGCCTGCCCTGGAATATGAGGGCAACTGGGTGTCGTGGAGCGAGCTCGCCGAAATAGCCGACCGGATCGGTGGTCTCGTTAGTGGTGGCAACCAGCAACCACAGGTCGGGATCCTGTTACGCAATCGCCCGGCCCAGGTTGCCGCGCTGCTCGGCGTACTCCGGTGCGGCGCAACTGTGGTTGTGATCAACCCGGCCCGCGGCGATCAGCGCACCAAAGCAGACATCGCAGAGTTGGACCTGCCACTGATCGTCGGCGAGCCCGACGACCTGGCGATACTCGGCAAGTCCCCTGCCACGACCGTGGCATCGATTTCGGATGTTGCCGCCGAGCCGAAAGTGGTTGCCGCTGATCGGGTTCAGACCGATCACGATGTGCGGCCCGGCGTCGCGGTGCGAATGTTGACCAGCGGAACAACCGGACCACCCAAACGAGTCGACCTCACCTACGACATGCTGGCGCACAGTGTGATGGGCCCGGCGGATGACCGGCCACCGACACCCAGACAGCTGCGTCGCGGTGTGGCGATCGTCAACTCGCCGCTGGTGCATATCGGCGGGGTGTTCCGGATACTGCAATGTGTCGCCGAGGCGCGGTCCTTCGTGTTGCTGGAACGATTCGAGCTCGACCGGTGGGCCGAAGCCGTGCGTACGCATCGGCCGCGCGCGGTATCGCTGGTGCCGACCGCGCTGCGGATGGTGCTGCATTCCGGCCTGCCTCGGAAGGATCTGGCGAGCATCCGTGCCGTCACTTCCGGTACCGCGCCGCTGTCGGCGGAGGACGCCGACGCGTTCGCCGAGAAATACGGCATCCCTGTCCTGACATCCTACGCGGCAACGGAATTCGGTGGCGGCGTCGCGGGCTGGACGTTGTCCGATCACCAGAAATACTGGCGGGCCAAACGTGGCAGCGTGGGACGGGCCAACCCCGGGGCCCAGTTGCGGGTGGTCGATGACGACGGCAGCCCGCTCGGGCCCGACCAGGTCGGGCTGCTCGAGGTCAAACCGGGACAGCTCGGGCCCTCGGCCGACTGGATGCGCACCACAGACATGGCACGCATCGACGCCGACGGCTTTCTGTGGATCATCGGTCGAGCCGACCAGGCCATCATCCGCGGCGGCTTCAAAGTGCTGCCCGACGACGTCCGCGCCGCGTTGGAGAGCCATCCCGCGGTCGCGGGTGCCGCGGTCGTCGGGCGGCGCGACGACCGCCTCGGCGAGACCCCGGCCGCCATGGTCGAACTGCGCGAGCCGGCAGCTGTCGATGCCGGTGCACTCACCGACTTTCTGCGAACACTGTTGGCGCGCTACGAGATTCCCACCGACATCGCCTTCGTCGCTGAGCTCCCGAGAACGCCGTCGGGTAAGCCCGATCTGACCGCGGTGCGGCGCTTCTTCACCGACACCGTCTCCGCCGCCCCAGGCGACCATGCCGAGTGAATCGCCCACCGTTGGCCAGATCCTGCGCGAGCAGGCGCACAGCAGAGGTGGTCATCCGCTGCTGGTGTGCGACACCGAACGCATCAGCTACGCCGACGCCGACCGTCGCTCCGCGCAATTGGCTCGCGGGCTGATCGCCCTGGGCACCGGTAAGGGCAGCCATGTCGGTTTGCGTTACCCCAACGGCGCAGCGTTTGTGGTCGGCATGTTGGCAGCGGCACGAATCGGCGCCGTCGTCGTCCCATTCTCCACGTTCGCGACCACACGGGAGCTTGGCGAGCAGCTGGTTGGCAGCGATACCCAGATTCTCCTTGGGACGGCGTCCTACCGCTCCCACGACTACGTGCGGCAGTTGACCGACGTGCTGTCCGCCTCGAGTCTCGATGACGGACGGTTATTCGATCCCGCGGCACCGCAATTGCGGCATGCCATCTTCGACGTGGAGCGCCTGCATCAACTCGCCGACACCGTCGACGCTCGGCAATTGGTGGCGATGCAAGATGATGTCGACGGCTCGGATCCGCTGACGATCGTGTACACCTCGGGCACAACCAGCAGCCCCAAGGGGGTCGTGCACACCCACGCCGCGCTGCTCAACCACCAGCGAAATCTCAACTCCGTCCGGGGTCTGACTGCCGCGGACAAACTGTTCTGCAACTCGCCGTTCTTCTGGATCGGAGGACTCGGGTTCGCGCTGCTTGCCACCTTGCTCGCCGGATCGACGCTGGTGTGCTCGAACGCCGAAGATGCCGGCCAAATGCTCGATCTGCTCGAGGCCGAAAAACCAACGATCACCAATGGATTCGCCGCCGGGATCACGCACCTCGCGCGGCACCCGAGTTTCGGCAGACGCGACCTGTCGTCGATGCGACGCGGCAACCTGTATCCGATCATGGCGGCCGAGGTGCGGCCGGCCGATCCTGAGTTGCGGCACAACATGCTCGGCTTGACCGAAGCCGGCAGTGTGGTTCTGATCAGCGGCGACGACAGCGACCAACCCGAACATCGACGTGGGTCGTTCGGCAAACCCGCACCGGGCGTGGAGACCAAGGTCGTCGATACCGAGGTCGGGGCACTGGTCGAGGACGGCACCCTCGGTGAGCTGTGCATCCGCGGGCCCTGCCTGATGCAGCGCTATTACAAACGCAGTCGGGAGCAATGTTTCGACGCCGATGGCTGGTTCCACACCGGGGACCTGGTGGCCACCGATCGCGACGGGTTCGTCTACTTCATCCGCCGTCAGGGTTCGATGATCAAGACGGCAGGCGCGAACGTGTCTCCCGCCGAGGTGGAGCAAGCGATCGCCAAGGTCACCGGTGGTGCGGTGGCGCATGTGCTCGGCATCCCGGACGCCGAGCGTGGCCAGATCGTCGCTGCCGTCATCACACTGGACGGGGATGCCAGCGGCGCGCAGTTCGACGAAATCGGACTGCAGCGCAAACTCGCCGCCGAACTCTCGGCGTACAAGATCCCGAAACGGTTCGCCGCCATAGCGGCTACGGAAGTTCCGCTGTTGCCAAGCGGCAAAGTCGACATGCAGCAATTGAAGCTGATTTTCGATGCCTGACACGATCGACCGACTGATGCGGCTCCGCGCCGCCGAGCATGGGGCCAAACCGATGGTCATCGACCAGACGTCACAGCTGAGCTACGACGAGCTTGACGCAACTACACAAGAATTGGCGGCGGCGCTCATCGAAGCCGGGATCGTCAAGGGCACCCGGGTGGGGCTGATCATGCCCAATGGTGTTCGCTGGGTGCAGATCGCGATCGCCGTCACGCGGATCGGCGCGGTGCTGGTGCCATTGAGCACGCTGTTGCAGACACGGGAACTGACGGCGCAACTACAGACCGCCGCAGTGCAGTTCCTGATCAGCGTGGAGGAATTCCGTGGCCGCCGGTACCTCGATGACTTGCAACGCGAGCAGCTTCCTGCGCTACGCCAGGTCTGGGTGGCCGACCACCTAGTCACGGCAAGCGAGACGACCGGCAGTATCGTCGACGCGCTGGCGGCGACGGTCACACCGAGCGACACGATGGTCGTCATGTTCACGTCGGGCAGCAGCGGCACGCCCAAAGGCGTCATACACTCGCACGGCAATGCGCTGGGCGCCGTCGCATCCGGATTGGCCAGCCGCTGCATCGATTCCGACACCCGCCTGTACCTGCCGATGCCGTTTTTCTGGGTGGGCGGCTTCGGCAGCGGTGTGCTCTCGGCGCTGCTGGCCGGTGCCACCCTGGTGACAGAAGACATTCCCCAACCCGAGGCAACCCTGCGACTGCTCGAGCGGGAGCGCGTGACGCTGTTTCGCGGCTGGCCGGACCAGGCCGAGGCCCTGGCGCGTCATCCGTACCGCGCCGAAGTGGATTTGTCGGCGCTGGGTCCCGGCAGTTTGGATGCGCTGCTTGCGCCCGAGCATCGCGCGAAACCCGGTGCCCGGGCAACACTGTTCGGCATGACCGAAGCTTTCGGCCCGTACTGCGGGTATCCCGCGGATACCGATATGCCGCAGTCCGCCTGGGGAAGCTGCGGCAAGCCCTTCCCCGGGATGGAAGTCCGGATCACCGACCCCGACACCGGAGAGCCGGTCGCGGCGGAAACCATCGGGATGATTGAGCTACGGGGACCGCACACCCTACGCGGAATTTGCCGGCGCAGCCGTGAGGAGCTGTTCACCACCGACGGCTTTTATCCCACCGGTGATCTTGGCCGACTCGACGACGACGGCTTTTTGTTCTACCACGGCCGATCCGACGACATGTTCAAAGTCAGCGGCGCCACCGTCTATCCCACCGAGGTCGAGCAGGCGCTGCGGGACATCGACGGTGTGCAGAGCGCCTTCGTCACCAATGTGACCGGCGCGCGGGGCGATCAGGCGGGCGCGGTGGTGGTGTGCGACACCGCGGCGAACACCGCCGAGCAGCTGCGCACGGCCGCTCGCAAGCTACTCAGCTCGTTCAAGGTGCCGACGGTATGGCTGCTGGTCGACTCCGATGACGCCATTCCGCGCGGCGCGACCGGCAAGGTCGATGCCCGGCGACTGCGGGAATTACTAAGCAACAGCGGCAACAGCGGCACCGGCACCGCACCAAGCGGCGGTTCAGGTTGTGGTGGCTTGTAATCGTGACCGAAAGAGTTGCACACCTGGGCCATCGAGCTCGTCGACGTAGGGTACGCGACCAGCCATTCTCATGACCATGGCCATGGTTGATCCGGTTACCAGGGCAGCGCTACCCGCCGCAAACAGCCCGTCGTCTGCATGCAAATGGAGCTCTGCAACGTGGGTATGACTCGCAACCGCGAGGTCGCATCGCGCGAAGATTGACGACGGCGCGAAACCGATCAAGTATCGCGGCGGGGGTTGCTACCACGGTGCCGCCACAACGGTGCCGTCACTGGAAGTAGACCCGCGCCGACCGCAAGATTCATCGAACCGGGGCTCGAGCCTGGCCCCCTACCCAGTGATATCGCATAGGCACTCAAACTGAACAAAGCACTGTTGCCTCAGCGGGGGTCTGATGAGGCTTCTGAGGCATGTGGGGAGAAGCGTTGCGTCACATGCCCAACGCTTTGGTGAGTAGCGCCGTGAGGCGCTTCTGCTCGCTGCCACTCAACCGAGTTGTCAACGGCTTGATCCGGTCACCGATCGCCGCTGTCACCTCGGGCACCAGACCACGCGCCTGCTTGGTGAGACTCACCCGCACCGAGCGGCCGTCGCGCGGGTCGGCGGTTCGGACGACCAACCCACGCTGGGCCGCTCGGTCGATGAGTCCGCTGATGGTGGAGCGCTCCAGTCCGGTAAAGGCCGCCAGGTCGGCCATCGTCGGCTCGCGATCGCGCAGGATGCCCAACATCCGTAGTTGCGTCAGCGACAGATCATGCGCGGCCGCCACTTCGGTGAGCGCCGCCATCAACGCAAAAGAAATCTGCACCAACGCATCTCGGAGCTCATCGAGGTCTGAAGTCATAGCAGAACGATACCGCAGACGTTTCGTATTGCCAACTACAATAGTTCGTACTACGATCTATATTCGATGACGCGGAGATGGAGAACCTAGATGAAAGCCGCTGTTGTAACCACGTTCGATGAGCCGCCGCACTACGACGACTTCCCCGACCCGCTCGCGGCACACGACGATGAACTCGTCGTCGAGGTCGTCGCCACGGCACTACATCCGCGCGTACGTTCCCAGGCCGATGGGTCGCACTACACCAGCACCGGTGAGCTCCCGCTGGTGCCCGGCATCGACGCGGTCGTCCGCGACGCGAAAGGCAAGCTCTACTACGCGCTTCTAGACGACACCACGTTGGGCACCATGGCTCAGCGCACGATCATCGAGCAGGACCGCAGCGTCAGGCTGCCCAAAGACGCCGACCCGGTGACGCTGGCAGCAGCAATCAACCCCGTGATGTCGTCCTGGGTCGCGCTGCGGCACCGCATTACCTTCAAGCGCGGATCCAGTGTGCTGATCCTCGGCGCAACCGGCAGCGCCGGTCGCATGGCAGTACAGGTCGCCAAACAATTTGGTGCCAAGGAAGTCATCGGCGCCGGTCGCAATCCACAGCGACTCATCGAACTCAGTGCGCTCGGTGCCGACCGGGTGCTCACCCTCGACCAACTCGACCAGGCCGCCGACGTCGATGTCGTCATCGACTACGTGTGGGGCGAACCCACCGCCAAAGGCATGGTCGACCTGATCACGCACCGACGTGACCGCGGCAAAGAGCTCACCTGGATCCAGATCGGTGCCATGGCCGGACCGAGCGCCGAAATCCTTTCCGCCGTACTACGAGCCAGCCGCACACAGATCGTCGGCAGCGGCATCGGCTCGGTGGACGGTCGGGACTTTCGCGCAGAAATCGGTGACATTGCCAAGGCGGTCACCAAGGGCGCGTTCGACGTCCGCACTCAAACGGTCCCGCTGACCGACGTCGCCACCGCGTGGACACGACCGCTCGACGGCGACAAGCGCATCGTCTTTCTGCCGTGACTAACCGTCGCCCGCCTCGACAACGCCGTGCTCGACAAGGTGGTCGATCAGCGGCGCCGCGCCGGCGGCCAGGTGCTCCGACATCGCTTTGCGGGCCAGCTCGCTGTCGTGTTTGGCCAGCGCCGTCAACACCCGGCGATGGTCTTTGATCGACTGGTGTGGCCAGCCGGCGATGGTGGGAAACACTGATTCCGGTGCGTAACGGGTGATTTGCGACATCAACTGAGCGAGCTTCGGCGACTCGGCCGCGACGTTGATAGCCCGGTGAAACTCGTGATTCAGCCGGACTGTTCGCTCGTCGTCGCCGCCGGCATACGCTTCTTCCAACTCGGCCTGGATCTGCTTGAGCTGGCGCAGTTGGTCGTCGTTGATGTTGACGGCGGCCCGCGCGGCGAGCTCGCCGCCGACGTGCGCCTGCACATTGGCCACGTCAGTCAGGTCACGTCCGGTCACCGGCAGCACCACGAACCCGCGGCGCGGCTGCTGAGCCAGCAGCCCTTCGGCCCGGAGTTCGAACAACGCCTCCCGCACCGGCGTCACGCTGATCCCTAACTCGGCGGCCAACTGATCAAGGCGGACGTATTCACCCGCCGAGTAAGTGCCATCGAAGATCCGCTTACGGACATAGCGCGCAACGTCTTCCGACAGCTGCGGTCTCGTGACGAAATCCGGGACGCTCACGATCAAATCCGATACTCGGCGAGCAACCGCTTGCTGATGATGTTCTTCTGTATCTCGCTGGTCCCCTCGCCGATGAGCAGAAACGGGGCGTCGCGCATCAGCCGCTCGATTTCATACTCCTTGGAATACCCGTAGCCGCCGTGGATGCGGAAGCTCTGTTGGGTGACCTCTGAGCAGAATTCGCTGGCGAGATACTTGGCCATGCCTGCGGCGACGTCGTTGCGCTCGCCGGAATCCTTCAGCCGGGCGGCGTTGACCATCATCAGGTGCGCGGCTTCGACTTTGGTTGCCATTTCCGCGATTTGGAAGGCGATGGCCTGGTGTTCGGCGATCGGTTTGCCGAAGGTGTGGCGCTGCTGGGCGTAGCGCACGGCGAGCTCGAACGCGCGGACAGCCACTCCGCAAGCTCTGGCCGACACGTTGACCCGGCCAACCTCGATACCGTCCATCATCTGGTAGAAACCCTGACCCGGGGTACCACCCAGGACGTCGTCGGCGCTGGCCTGGTATCCGTCAAAGATCAGCTCCGTGGTGTCTATGCCCTTGTAGCCCAGCTTGTCGATCTTGCCCGGGATGAGCAGACCGGGGGCCACCTCGCCGAATCCGGTCGGCTTCTCGATGAGGAAGGCGGTCAGGTTGCGGTGCGGCGATTCCGCGCCCTCGTCGGTGCGAACCAACGCCGCCACCAATGTGGAGCTGCCGCCGTTGGTCAGCCACATCTTCTGGCCGTCGATGGTGTAGTTGCCGTCACCGCCGCGCACGGCACGGGTGCGGATCGCGGCGACGTCGGAGCCCAACTCCGGCTCGGACATCGAGAAGGCGCCGCGAACCTCCCCGGTTGCCATCCGCGGCAACAGGCGCTGCTTCTGCGCATCGGTGCCGTGCTGACGCAGCATGTAGGCGACGATGAAGTGAGTATTCAGCACTCCCGAGATACTCATCCAGCCGCGGGCCAATTCTTCGACGCACAAGGCGTAGGTCAACAGCGACTCACCAACGCCGCCGTACTCCTCCGGAATCATCAGGCCGAATAGCCCCATCTCCTTCATTTTGTCGACGATGGCTTGCGGGTACGTGTCGGTGTGTTCGAGCTCCGGCGCGTTGGGAATGACTTCCTTCTCGACGAATTGCCGTACCGTGGCGATGATCTCGGTTTGGAAGTCAGTGAGGCCGAAAGTCTCGGCGAGTTTGGTCATACGGCGCCTATCTCCTTACTCAGCAGGCGATCGTTTTGGCATCGGTCAGTCGCGCGAGGTCGGCTGCGCTCAAGCCCAGTCGCGCGGTAAGCAGGTCGGCTGTGTCGCCGCCGAGTCTGGGCGCCGGTTGGCTCGCGAGATAGCCGCCGTCGAGGACAGCCGGCATCGCCGGCGCGAGATAGTCGCCGAGGCCGTCTTGGTGCAGCGGGGAGAACAGCGGATTCGCGGTAACCCGTTCGTCTTCGGCGACTTGCGCGAACGTCCGGTAGCGCTCGAACAATACGCTGGTGGCCGACAGCGCCTCGTTGATCTCCTCGGCGGTGTGGGCGGCGAACCAGGTCGCGAACAAACCGCTGAGCACGTCGCGGTATCGGTAGCGCTCGCCCTCGTCGCTGAAGTCGGCGCCGAGCGACTCGGCCAGCGCTGAGACGGCTGCACCGGTCCCCGATACCTCGACGAGATCCTGAAAGTGACGTCGTGTCAACGTGACAACCATGAACGCGACACCGTCGCTGCTGGTAAAATCCTGACCGTACTGACCGTAGATCGCGTTGCCCAGACGTTGGCGTTCGGTGCCGTTGACCTGAGGCTCGGTCAGCCATCCCAAGTTGCCTGCGGTGGCCAGCGCGACATCTTCCAGCGCGATGCTGACTTTCGCGCCGACTCCGGATTGATCACGGCGACGCACCGCGGCGACAACACTGAGCGCGGCATACAGGCCACAGCACACATCCCAGGCCGGCAGCACATGGTTGATCGGACCGGCCTGGTTCGCCGGGCCGGTGACCAACGGAAACCCGGTCGCCGCGTTCACCGTGTAGTCGACGCCGGTGGAACCGTCGTGGCGGCCGAGCAGTTGGACGTGGATCACGTCGGCGCGCATCGCGGCGAGCTGTTCAAACGACAACCAGGACATGCCCGCTGCGTTGGTCACCACGACGCCGTCACCCTCGACCACCAGCCGCTGGATCAGCTCCTGGCCTTCTGGTGACCGCAAATCGATAGTGGCCGAACGCTTTCCCTTGTTCAGGCCGGTCCAGTAAATCGAAGTCCCGTTTGCGGCCAGTGGCCAGCGCCGAACGTCGGATGCGCCGCCAACCGGGTCGATGCGTATCACCTCCGCGCCCAGTTGACTCAACGTCAAGCCGCACAGCGGCGCCGCCACGAAGCTGGACACTTCGACGACGGTCAGTCCCGCCAACGGCAAGGTCACTGCGACCCGACTCGTTCGAAAACCGCTGCCAGACCTTGCCCCCCGCCGATGCACATGGTTTCCAGCCCGTAGCGTGCGTCTCGCCGCTGCAGCGCGCGAGCCAGCGTGGCCAGCATCCGGCCGCCGGTCGCGCCGACCGGATGCCCCAGCGATATGCCCGAGCCGTATACGTTCGTCCGCTCGCGGTCGGCGCTGCCAAAACCCCACTCTCGCATGACCGCAAGAGCCTGCGCGGCAAACGCCTCGTTAAGTTCGATGAGGTCGATGTCGCTCAACTGCAAACCCGCCTTGGCCAGTGCAACCTCGGTGGCCGGCACCGGGCCGATGCCCATCACGTTGGGCGCCACCGCAGCAACACCCCACGACACCAACCGGACCAACGGCCTCAGACCGAGTTCGTCGGCCTTCTCCGGTGTCGTCACCAGACACATCGACGCGGCATCGTTTTGACCGCTCGCGTTTCCCGCGGTCACCGTCGCCTCTGGATCATCCTTCAGTAGAACGGGTTTGAGTTTGCTCAGCGATTCGACGGTGGTGTCGGCGCGCGGGTGCTCGTCGGTGTCGATCAGCTCCTCGCCCTTGCGACTGCGCACCTCAACCGGAATGATTTCCTCGGCGAGAATGCCGTCCTTCTGCGCGGCAACCGCCCGCTGGTGCGACGTCACCGCGAGCTCGTCCTGTTCTTGCCGCGAGATGTGGTACTCCCGCCGCAGATTCTCCGCGGTTTCCAGCATCCCGCCGGGCACCGGATAGTGCCGGCCACCGGCGGTGCTACGTCCGCGGGCCAGCCCGTCGTGCACCCGAACACCCCCACGGGCACCGCCCCAGCGCATATCGGTGGAGTAGAAGGCGACGTTGCTCATGCTTTCCGCGCCACCGGCGACGACCAGATCGTTGTCACCGGCGCTGACTTGCAAACAGGCCTGGATGACCGCCTGCAAACCCGATCCGCAGCGGCGATCGACCTGCATGCCGGGCACCGTCACGGGCAGTCCTGCATCGAGTGCGACGACGCGCCCGATGGCCGGCGCCTCGCTGCTGGGGTAGCAGTGCCCGAGGATAACGTCCTGCACCAATTCGGTTGGGATGCCGGTCCTTTCGAGCAGCCCACGCAGGGCGGCAACGCCGAGGTCGACAGCGGTCTGCGATTTGAACATTCCCCCGTAGCGACCGATGGGTGTGCGGACTGGTTCGCAGATCACTGCTTCGCGAATGCTCACAGGTGTCTCCCGCCGGTCACCTCGAGAACGGTTCCCGTCATGTATGACGACAGATCGCTCGCGAGGAACAGCGCAACCTTGGCGACCTCTTCTGGCTCGCCGGCCCGTCCCATCGGTATCTCAGCCAGCTTCTCGTCCCAGATCCGTTGCGGCATGGCCTCCGTCATCGCCGACCTGATCAGCCCAGGCTGGATCGCGTTGACTCGCACACCGAGATGCGCGAGTTCCTTGGAAGCCGCCTTGGTCATTCCCACGATGCCGGCCTTTGCCGCCGAATAGTTGGTCTGGCCGACCATGCCGACCTTCCCGGAGATCGACGACATGTTCACGATCGTGCCGCGTTTGTTCTCCCGCATGATCGCTGCGGCTTTCCGCAACCCGTTCCAGGTTCCTTTCAGGTGTACGGCGATCACCTGATCGAACTGCTCCTCGGTCATCTTGCGCATCGTCGCGTCCCGGGTGATCCCGGCGTTGTTGACCATGATGTCCAGCCCGCCGAACCGGTCGACCGCGGCCGCGACCAGCGCGTCGACATCCTCCCCGGAAGTCACGTCGCAGCGCACCGCCGCGGCGATGTCCGCGCCGCCGAGCTGTTTCGCCGCCGACTCCGTTGCCTCGAGATTCACGTCACCGAGCACGACCCGCGCCCCCTCGGCCACGAACAGCTGCGCTATGGCGAAACCCAGTCCCTGAGCACCGCCGGTAATAACCGCGGTCTGATCGGTCAACAACGACACCTGATCACCGTCCTCTGTCTGCGTCCCGAACCCGGCCCATCATCGCACATCATATTTCATATATGATCACGCCCATGACCGCCGTCGTCGATGACGAAGACTTTCAGCAGATTCTTGCCCAGACCCGGCAGTTCGTCCGGACCGTCGTCGTTCCGCGCGAGCAGGAAATCCTGGCCACCGATCGGGTGCCGGACGACCTGCGGAACCAGGCCAAGGACATGGGCTTGTTCGGGTACGCCATCCCCCAGGAATGGGGCGGACTCGGGCTCGACATCACCCAAGACGTCGAGCTGGCGATGGAGTTGGGCTACACCTCGCTTGCGCTTCGCTCGATGTTCGGCACCAACAACGGGATCGCCGGTCAGGTCCTGGTCGGATTCGGTACCGACGAGCAGAAGGGCGCCTGGCTGGAAGCGCTGGCATCCGGGAAAGTCGCCTCGTTCGCGCTGACCGAGCCCGGGGCAGGATCGAACCCGGCAGGGTTGCGCACCAAGGCCATTCGTGACGGTGCGGACGGGGATTGGGTGATTTCCGGCGAAAAGCGGTTCATCACCAACGCCCCGGTCGCGGACCTGTTCGTGGTCTTCGCTCGGACCCGTCCCGCCGACGACGCCGGACCGGGCATTGCGGTTTTCCTTGTCCCCGCGGACGCGTCCGGCGTTGAGGTCGGGACCAAGGACGCCAAGATGGGGCAAGAAGGCGCCTGGACCGCCGACGTACGGTTCACCGATGTGCGTGTCCCGGCCGCCGCGCTGGTCGGCGGCAGTGAGGACATCGGCTATCGGGCAGCGATGACCTCCCTGGCACGGGGCCGGATCCACATCGCCGCGTTGGCGGTGGGTGCCGCGCAGCGGGCACTCGACGAATCCGTGACTTACGCGGCCACCGCCACGCAGGGCGGTACGCCGATCGGGAACTTCCAGCTCGTGCAGGCGATGCTGGCCGACCAGCAGACCGGAGTGATGGCCGGCCGCGCCCTCGTCCGTGACGCGGCCCGGCTGTGGCTGACCGACCAGGACCGGCGAATCGCGCCATCAGCGGCGAAAGTGTTCTGCACCGAAATGGCCGGTAAGGTCGCCGATCTCGCCGTTCAGATTCACGGCGGCAGCGGCTACATGCGCGAGGTGCCTGTGGAACGCATCTATCGCGACGTCCGGCTGTTGCGGCTCTACGAGGGCACCAGTGAGATTCAGCGGCTGATCATCGGTTCCAACCTCGTCAAGGCGGCGCAGCGCATGCAGTGACGTATTATCGTCTGCGTTACAGTGACGTTTACGATATGGAGCGCAGATGAGCGGTCGGTTGACGGGCAAGGTGGCATTCATCACCGGAGCGGCACGCGGCCAGGGCCGTGCGCACGCCGTCCGGATGGCCCGCGAAGGCGCCGATGTCATCGCCGTAGACATCGCCGGCAAGCTCCCGTCCTGTGTCCGCTACGACTCGGCAACCCCGGAGGACCTCGCCGAAACTACCCGGCTCGTCGAAGCTCTTGACCGTCGAATCATTGCGTCGGCCATCGATATTCGCGACTTCGACGGCCTTTGTGAGGTCGTGGAGGACGGCGTGGCCGCGCTCGGACGACTGGACATCATCGTCGCCAACGCCGGTATCACCGCCCCGCAGGCCTGGAACGAGATCACACCCGAATCGTTCCGGGACGTGATGGACGTCAACGTCACGGGAACGTGGAACACGGTAATGGCCGGAGCGCAAAAAATCATCGACGGTGGCCGCGGCGGGTCGATCATCTTGATCAGCTCGGCAGCCGGCATCAAACTACAGCCGTTCATGGTGCACTACACCGCCAGCAAGCACGCCGTCACCGGCATGGCGCGCGCGTTCGCCGCCGAGTTGGGTATGCATTCGATCCGGGTCAACAGTGTGCACCCCGGGCCAGTCAACACTGCAATGGGCGGCGGCGACATGGTCGGCGCCTTAGCACACTTCACCCAGACCAGTCCGCACCTGGCGAACACGCTCACGCCGTTTCTGCCGAATTGGGTTGCCGAGCCTGAGGATATCGCCGACGCGGTCTGCTGGCTGGCCAGCGATGAGTCGCGAAACATCACCGCCGCGGCGATCCCCGTCGACCAGGGCTCCACGCAATACTGATTGCTATAGCGCAGTGTGCTCGCCGATGAGCTCCAAGGTGCCAAGGTCGCGGATTGCCTGGCAGCCACGGGCCAACATGGTGAGCACCATGTCGTCGCCACGGTCGGTGGCGGTGGCGAACGCAAATCCCAATGCCGAAATCAGCAGCGCCTGCGGCATTCCGAGGCGGTAATCACGCCAACAGATTTCGCGGTCGTAGCCGGTGACACCGTAGCCGGACAGAGCCCGGTGGTACGCGTCGACAAGGTCCTGCTCGATTCCTGAGCGCAGTTCCGGCTTGAGGCTGGTCGCAGTGAAGTAGGCCAGATCCCTTGCGGGCAGCCCCACCCCGAGCGTCTGCCAGTCGACCACCGTGACCCGGGTGGCGTCGGGGTAGAACAGCATGTTGTCGAGGCGGTAGTCGCCGTGCAGCAGGGCGAATCGATCTTGCTCGGCAAGCAGCCATGGGGTCACCAAATTCATTGCGGCGGTGAAAGTCTCTCGATCGGCCGCGCTCATGCGATCGCCGAGCTTTTCCAGGGTGATGTCGGCGCTCATCCGCGCGACGTCGCCGAGCCCTTTGGCCGACGCTGCGTCGGGTCGTGCGAAGGCGATCCCAGGGAAGTCCAGCCACACCGGATCACACCAGCTGGGCCCGTGCAGTCCGGCTAGTGCCGTGACGGCCAGCCGCGCCTGCTGCTCGCCGCAGCCGGCGAGCTGATCGCCCTGCTCAGCGGGTGCTTGATCGGCGAGCAGCAGGGCGTAATCAAGGGCGTCGTCGCTGATCTCGCAGTAGAAGCACTCCGGCGTCGGCACCCCTACCCGGTCGGCAACGGCGTTGTAGAAGGCGCATTCACTGCGGTAGCCGATCGTCACTCGCTCCCGCACCGTGTCGTCGGTGGCAGGCAGTTTGATCACGAATGTGGTCGGCAAGCCACCCACTTCCGTCGCATACGCGACCGACACCCGATACGTCGCCCCGGTCTGGCCGGTACCGATGGCGGCCACGTCCACGTCGGAGACCGACGCCGGGGTGCCGCCGCTGCTCAGCACCGCCGAGAGCCACTCGCGGGTGACGTCGCCCGGGTATCGGGGAATTGACATGGCGATGCTCACTCCTTCGTCCGCGCAGGCCCGGGCCCGACAACTGTAAGCCATACGGCATGAGTTGCGGTCGACTTGGCTCCCAATGCCCTCAGCTGTCCGCGGCGGGTGTCCAGATACGGGTGGACTCGGAGCGGCCCCGCAGCACGGTGTCACCATGTGCGACCCAGTGTTGACGCTCAGCCGCGTCGGCACGGTCGATCGCAGCAGCTGAACAAACGATCCGGCGGTCCAAAGCCTTTGCGAAATCAGCCAGCCGCGCGGCCTCATTGACCGCGTCGCCGACAACGGTGTATTCGTAGCGGTTTTCGGCGCCGATGTTTCCGGCGAAGACCGGCCCCGCAGACACGCCTATTCCGAAGTCGACGACGGGGAGCCGGCGCAGTTGGCTGCGCAGGCTACGCGCGGTAGCCAGCGCCGCCGATGCGGCGTCGTCAGCGGGCAGCGGTGCCCCGAAGACAGCGAGCGCGGCGTCTCCTTGGAACTTGTTGATCAGACCGTTCCGCTCGTCGACGGCATCGACCACAATTCGAAAAAAGTCGTTGAGTACTTCCGCGACCTCTTGTGGCGGCCGGCTGGCCGCCAACGTCGTCGAGCCGACCAGGTCGATGAAAAGGATTGCCGCCTCTCGTACATCCCCGGACAGTGACGTGCCCTCTTCGATGGCGCGTCTGGCCACATCCGCCCCGACGTGGCGACCGAAAAGGTCGCGCAGCCGGTCGCGTTCGGCGATTCCAGCCACCATACGGTTGAATCCGCTTTGCAGGCGGCCGATCTCAGAACGCTCATAGACACCAACGTAGGTATTGATTCGGCCTCGCTCGACCTCTGCCATCGCATCAACGACCTCGCCAATGGGATCCGATATCGACCGCGAGGTCATAATCATCACCGGGAGTCCGATGAGTATCGCGACAAGCGTCACCACCAGGATGGGCATCTCGACCGACCCGGCCTTCTGGATGATCCAGCCGTTCGAGCGAGCTAAAACCAAGCCCGCGATCGCCAAGCATGGCAGTCCACTACCCAACAGCCACATGCCCACAAGGCGGGTAAGCACGCGAGGCGCCACCACAAGGCCTTCCGAGCCCTGCGTGGCGGCAAGCAGAATCGGGCGAATTGACCGCTGCGTGAGCAGAAGACCCAGGCTTGCCGCCGCGCTTCCGCCGAAGACCACGGCCAACACAGTCGGGATCCAAAGAACCGCAAATCCGTCAAGGTTGAGCACGAGATAACTCAGGCCGCTGACCGCCCACACCGCCGCCAGGATTGCCGACTGGCGGCCGAGCAGGCGCATGGCCGCTCGTCGTTGATCGGGGTCCGGTTGCTGCTTGCGGACATACCACCGCAGGATCGGGACGAGGTTCACGATGCCGCCGACGGCAACAGCGGTGGTGCCCAGAACGACGATGACGGCCGCGAGGATCAGGCTTCGCGGACCGAAATATGCCTGCGCATTCCTGGCGAACTGACCGTGCAGCGGTATGACGATCGCGGCGGCATCGGCAGTACCGAGCAGGTGGCCGCACGCGAGGCCGATCGCATAGTCAATCGCCATCCTGCGGCCGGTCGTCCGCGACGCTGCTCCGGCTTCGGTCACGGGAACAACCTAGCCCGCCGAGGGCGCGCAGGGCGGTGCCCCGCGCCGCTGTTACCCGGCGGGATACCCGACGGACTTGATCTCGGTGTACTGGTCGAATCCGGCGATACCGTTCTGGCGTCCCACCCCGCTGTCTTTGTATCCGCCGAAGGGTGTGTCGGCGCCGTACGGCGCGCCACCGTTGACGCCGATGAAGCCGGCCTTGATCCGGCGGGCCACGGCCAGCGAATGCTCCAACGAACCCGACATCACGTTGCCGGCCAACCCATAGACGCTGTCATTGGCGATCCGAATAGCGTCCTCCTCGTCGTCGAACGGGATGACGGACAGCACCGGGCCGAAGATCTCCTCCTGAGCGATCGTCATCTTGTTGTCGACATCGGTGAAAAGCGTTGGCCGGACGTAATATCCCTTGTCGAAACCGGTCTGCGCGCCGGGCCCGCCGACCAGCGCGGTGGCGCCTTCCTCGACGCCCTTCTTGATATAGCTCGTTACGCGGTCGAACTGTCGCTGCGAGATCACCGGGCCGCACAGGGTTCCCGGATCCTGCGGGTCGCCGCACGTGACGTTCTCGTAGATGCCCTTGAGGATCGCCACCCCCTCGTCGTAGCGCGACCGCGGCAGCAGCATGCGCGTCGGGTTCGCGCAGCCCTGCCCGGCGTGCATGCACGGCGCGATACCGATCGCGCACGCCAGCCCGAAGTCGGCGTCCTCCAAGACAATGGTGGCCGACTTGCCACCAAGCTCCAGGAACAGCCGCTTCATCGTGGCGGCACCCTTTTCCATGATCCGCTTGCCGACCACCGTGGAGCCGGTGAACGAGATCAGGTCGACCTTCGGCGACAGTGTGAGCTCCTCGCCGACAAAGTGATCCGAAGCGGTGACCACGTTGACGACCCCGGCGGGAATGTCGGTCTTCTCGACGATCAGCCGACCCAGCCGGGTCGCGTTGAACGGGGTGTTGGGCGCGGGCTTGAGGACGACCGTATTGCCAGTTCCCAGTGCTTGGCCGAGCTTGTTGATGGTGACCTCGAACGGGAAGTTCCACGGCACGATCGCGCCGACCACACCCACCGGCTCCCGCCAGACCTTGATGGTGGTGTTCGCACCGGTGAGGCTGATGACCCGGTCGCCGAGGTCGGTTTCCCAGGCGTACTCGTCGATCAGCCGGGCCGGGTACTTCAGGCCATCCTGCAGCGGGGCGTCCAATTGGGGGCCGAAGGTGATCGCCCGCGGGGAGCCGACCTCGAGGATGAGCTCCTCCCGAAGCTCTTCCTTCTCCTCCTCGATCGCGTCGTGCAGTTGCAAGAGACAACGCTTGCGCAGCTCACGGTTGGTCGACCAGTCGGTCTCGTCGAAGGCCCGCCGAGCAGCGTCGATGGCCCGGTGCATGTCCTCTTTCGACGCGTCGGCGACTTCGCCGATCGATTCCTCGGTCGCCGGATTGATGTTGGTGAACGTCCCGGCCTGGCCGTCGACGAGCTTGCCGTCGATCATCATCTTCGGCTCGAAGCGGACCTTTACAGCCTCAGTCATGTCTGTCACTCTCTTTTGACTCGGTAGACCCCTACGGAGAGCCTTACTGGAAACTAGCCGATTGACAAGATGCAACCGTCGCGGGGTTGGCTACTGGGCGTCGAAGAGCACTGGTAGCGACGTCGGTGACCGGAAGACTTGCCCGCGGATGTGCGGGTCGTCCCCGTCGGGGTCCAGCCGAAGATTGGGCAGCCGGTCGAGTAGAAGGTTGATGGCGGTGCGCATTTCGAGCCGTGCGAGATGCATGCCGAGGCACACGTGCACGCCGTGTCCCCAGCCCAGATTGGCCTTGGCCTGCCGGTGAATGTCGAACGTGTCCGGGTCGGGGTAGCGATCTTCTTGCCGGTTGGCCGAACCCAGCATCGGCATCACCGTCGCCCCGGCCGGGATCGACACCCCACCCAGCTCGGTGTCGCGGGTCGCCACCCGGGTGATGGTCAATAGCGGGGGCTCCCACCGCACGCCCTCCTCAATGGCCTGCGGCAGCAGCGACCGGTCGGCACGGATCGCCTCCAATTGCGGCGGATCGGACAACAGCCCGAACAGCAGGCTGCCCAACGCCCGGTAGGTCGTCTCCACGCCGGCGGGCAACAGCAGCCGCAGGAACGAGAAGATCTCCTCGTCGGCGAGCTTCTCCCCGTCGATCTCAGCGGCACCAAGCGCGCTGATCAGGTCGTCCTTCGGCGCTGCGCGGCGGGCCTCGAGAATCGGAGCGAAATAGTCGCAGAGGGCGGCCGACGCCGCGAGCCCGCGTTCCGGGTTCATCAACCAGCTCAGCAGCGAAATCGACCACCGCTGGAACTGCGGGTAGTCCTTTTCCGGCAAGCCCAATAGGCCCGCAATGATCTGGCTCGGATAGTCGAAGGTGAACTCCTTGACCAAGTCCGCCTTGCCGTTGGGTGCGAAGTTGTCGATCAGGCTGTTCGCCACGCGGCCGACTAATTGGTCCTGCCAGCGCGCCAATGACTTCTGCGAGAACGCCTTTGACACCAATGAGCGCAGCCGGCCGTGGATCGGCTCGTCCATGCCCAGCATCACGCCTTCACCCAACACAGGACCGAAAGCTGCGATGACGGCCGACGACGAAAACGTCTCGTTGTCGCGCAGCATCTGCTGGACATCCTCATGGCGATACACGATGAACATCGGCAGTGATTCCTCGTGCGGCAGCGCGCCCGACGTCTCGAGTCGCTGGACCGGTTCCTCGCGGCGCAACCGCGCCAGCTCGGTGTACGGGTCACGCACGTCACCGGAGATCGCGTCGTCGAACGAGCCGAAATCCTCCAGGTCGTCAAAAAGCTGCTCCATAGCTACTCCCCATTTCCTTTTCGGCGCTTCGCCGCCAACGCTGCCAACCGTTGCAACACCGGTTGCGGAAGGACTTTTGCGACCAACACCATCGCTCGTTGGCCGGTTGTCAACGGCCAGGCCCCGTCGCGCATCGATCCCTGCCGGGGTATGCCCAGCACGATCCGCGACATGTGGTGCATACCAGAAGTCGGCAGGATCCTGTTGAACGCCAAGAGCATTGATGCATCCGGCCCCACCCCTCGACGCCGAAACGGCCCGCTGTCGTTCAGCGCCTTGACCAATCCGTCGGTGAATCGTTCGGCCGGCCTGGCGAAACTGACCGCGAAGCGTCCGCGAGTGTTCATCGTGTTGTGCAGCCGCGCGTACGGGCCGCCGAAATTGCGATCATCGGTGGTGCCGGCATCGGTGATGATTTCGGTGTCGTAAGTGCCGGCGACCAAGATAGTGATACCAAGCCCGAACGGCGCGATCTCATTCGCCAACGACTCGCCCCAACGCTCCAGCGCGCCTTTGGCCGCCGAGTAGGGCGCAGTGGCGGGCTGGCCGCGCACACCGGCCGCACTGGATACCAGGACGATGCGGCCCTCACCCGCCGAACGCATGGACGGCAACAGCGCCTTGGTCAGTGCCACCGGGCCCAAGACCGACGTCGCCAACATGTTCTGCCACAACTGCATATCGGTCTCTTCGAGCATCCCGGCCGCAGAAATACCCGCGTTGTGAACCAGCGCATACGGGGTGCCAACCGCTTCCTCGATGGCCTTGGCCGCAGCTGCGACCGAGGCCAAATCCAATAGATCGAGTTGGACGCCGATCAGCCGGTCGTCGTCTTCTCGTGCACCCGTCGCCTCGCGCAGCAGCGCCATCCCTCGCTCGGGCGTGCGCATGGCCGCGAGCACCCGCCACCCCTCGCGATACAGGCGCACGGTCGATGCGAACCCCAGTCCGCGAGACGCACCGGTGATGACTACGGTGCGCGGTTCACCCATTCGATCTCGCGGGTTCACAACGGCCTTGACCCGGCGCCGGCGGCTCGACATGCGGCCGTCCGTTCGGCTCGCCACTCGCCCACGTCGACCAGATGCCGACCGAGAACGGGCCTTGCGCACCCGACTTCTCGTAATAGCTCTGCGGGTCATAGACTTTGGCTTCCGGATACGGCCACGGGCAGGCGACCGAAGTCGCGGCGTGACTCACCTTGATGGTCCAGAACCACGCGCCGTACGCGAAGTAGGACACATTGATGATGGCGAACATCACCAGGAACGTGCCCAGCACCGGGCGGCGCGGGAAGATCTTGGCTTTCGCGGCGAGCTTCTCGGCCACCGACTTCCCGGTGTCGTCGCGGTAGCAGAGGATCGCCGCGGGAATCATCACGAACGTGACCGCGAACGACTCCCAGATCAGCGGGAACTGGAACGTGGTGCCGGTGAACACCGAACCCCACGGAATGACCTGCGAGTAGATGTACATGCCCATGTGAATGAGCTGGTTCTCCAGCCAGGCGTCGAAGACGAAACCGATCACCAGGACCAGGCCACCCAGGCTGACCAGCGGGTGTCGCGACACGAAATGCTCGGGCCCATACTTGGCCTGCAGTTTGCGCAGTATCCAGACCGCCGGGAAGTAGGGGCCGAAATAGAAAGTGACATAGCCGAATACGACGAACGGCTCGACGGTCGGCGACAGCGACACCAGCGGCCACGACTCCGGCCAGTGGATGAGGTCGGGGTTGTAGACCGCGAACGGAGACCAGTTCATGATCGGGTCCTGCCACACGATCAGCGTGGTGCACAGGAACATCAGCATCACCGGGCTGCCCGGATTGCGGCGCCAGCCGCGGATGAACACCACCAGCAGCACCAGCAGCATGATGCACGTGGAGATGTGCAGGAAAGTGATGTAGTCCAACCCGAACAGGAACCTCACCGGCCGCGGCCGGCCGTGCACATTCGGGTTGGCGACGCGCGGATCGAGCGCGACCCGACAGTTCGCGATGAAAAACAGCGCGAAGGCCGCCAGCGCGGCACCGGCGATCCAGCCGCCCCAGCCGCGCTTTTCGCTACCTTGCGGCCGGATGGGCTTGTCGTCAGCCTGGATTGGTGTGGACTGTTCCGTAGACATCGAGTCAGCCTTCCTCTCCGAAGCGGTCGACCAATTTCGAGTTGACACCGTCGGCATCGAGAGTCCGGGCCACCAGATAACCGGCGCCCATCCAGGCCCGCCGCGTCCACTTACCGAACGACACCCGGGTGCCGGGTGCACCGGATGCAGCGGGCATCATCTTGACGCGTTCCAACGCCTCCTTGACGCCGCGCGGGCTCAGCGGGTGTGAGTCGGTGAAGGCGCGTACCAGTGTCGCGGCGACGTCGCGGTTCACCACCGGCACGCAGTATTCCGGGCGGCTGCCGTTGTATCTCTTCGCGTAGCGGTCCAGGAAATCTTGACCGATCGCGTTGCCCTCGTCGTACTGGTCGACTCCAACCCAGCCCAGGAACGCGTTCCACATGATCGGGTTCACCCAGGCGTTCTGGAAAGCCGTGGTGGTGAACCGCGGCGGGTCCCAGTCAACCGCTTCGAGCGCCGGGTTGATGAACACGATCCCGAAACCGAAACCCAGATGCACGATCGCTTCCGCCTTCGCATCATGCAGGGTGCGCACCGCTTCATTGATGTCCTGCGCGGTTTGGGCTATCGCCGCCTCAGCGACGATGCGAATTCCCTTGCGCGCGCATGCGCTTCGTAAGTTCTTCAGGTAGCTATCACCGATCAGGTTCTGCTCCACGAGAACCCCGATACTGTTCAGGCCTCGCTTGGCGACCAGGTCGGCGATGAAGATCGGTTCGTCGGTCATCGACCCCTGCGGAAAGGCGAATGTCCACTCGCCGAGCCAATCGTCGGTACCGGTGACGGCGATGGCCGGGACCTTGAATCGCTCTTCGATCGCCTCCCGCGTCGGCACACAATTGTCGGTGATGTGCGGCCCGAACACCACCAGGCAACCTTCGTCGACGAGTTCGCCGAACGCGTCGATCACCGACTTCACCGAGCCCTTGGGCAGCCCCTCGACCTCGCGGTAGACCATCTGCACGGCGCGATCCATCAGGCCCTGCTCGCGCGCCTCTTCGAAGACGAGGTCAAAGCATCGGGTGAAGGACGCCTTCAGCTCCTCGGGAAACCCGGGCGGGAGCGTGAAGTCCATCAGGTAGCCGACCTTGATCGGCTCTGCGCTGCTCTCGTAGGACATCTGACCTCCCGGGTGGCAAATTCACGCGCCCATCCGCAAACCTAATATTTGTTCAGACCCTAGCTGTGGTGGTATGCAGCGTCAATCATCAGACCTCTGCTCGGCCCAGATAGATCTGAATCATCTCGCCCAGCGCCTTGCTCACCGCCACGTCGTCAGTGAGCGGACCAGCGATCGCGGCCCTCGCCGCGTCGGGCATGGTCAGACCCTCCGCGACAAGCCGGCCCGCCGCGATCAGCACCCGGGTTGACGCAACCTCACGCAATCCCCCGGTCTCCAGCCGCCGGATGGCCTGCCCCACCCGCACGAGCTCGGCCGCGGTGGCACTGTCCACGCCCGCCTCGTGTGCAACGATCCCCTCTTCGACATCGGCTGCGGGAAAACCGAATTCGATGGCGACCATGCGCTGGCGGGTCGAATCCTTCAAGTCCTTGAGCACGCTTTGATAGCCGGGGTTGTAGGACACCACCAGGGCGAATCCGGGCGCCGCGTCCAGCGTGACACCGAGACGCTCAATCGGCAGCTGGCGACGGTGGTCAGCGAGAGGATGCAGCACGACGGTGGTGTCCTGTCGGGCTTCCACCACCTCGTCGAGATAGCAGATCGCTCCCTCGCGCACCGCCCGCGTCAACGGACCGTCCACCCAGACGGTCTCGTCGCCCTTCAGCAGGTAGCGGCCGACCAGGTCCGCGGTGGTGAGGTCGTCATGGCAGGCGACGGTGATCAGCGGCCGACCGAGGTCGTAGGCCATCGCCTCGACGAAGCGGGTCTTGCCACAGCCCGTCGGCCCTTTCAGAACGACTGCCAGACCCTGGCGGTATGCCGCCTTGAACACGGCGTCTTCGCTGCCGATCGTCGTGTAATAGGGTCGCATGCTCTCCGCCTCGGTGGTAGCGCCGTTTCGACTGGCGAGCCCGGACTCGTTAGCCATAGCTTCCCTTCTGCCCCGCCGCACTGCGGTGCCTGGAGCCTAATCGGAACAGATGTTTGTTTCAAGTGCCACCCGAGCGGGTGTTACGCGGTGCTGTGCCAACTGCGTTCTGGGACATGGCATCAGCGCGCCCGTCATAACGTCCTCCGGCGAACTTCCGCCGAGCGCAGTGCCGATTGGAACAGTGGTCCGATCACACCGGCGAGTTGATCAGGGCGTGCGATCGTGGCATGCGCCGCGCTGCCGAATACTCGGCGAAGGGATTGCACGTCGGTTCCCGCGCCGATAGTCAGGCCCACACAACCTGTACCCCGGCGGCGGGCCTCGGTCAACGCCCGGCGCGCGTCGGCGGCTCCGTAGGCCCGCTCATACCCGTGGTCATACGCGAGTCCGTCGGACAACACCACCAACAGCCGCCGCGATGTGCCTCCGCGTGCCTCCAGAACCGCCGAGCCGTGGCGGATGGCCGCTCCGAGGCGGGAGAATGCGCCGGGCTGGAGGCTGTTCAGCCGCTTCATGACTTGCGAGTCGAGGTGGTCGTTAAATCGTTTGACGGGCACCATGCTGACCGCGCCCCGGCCCTGAGAGTAGTAGGCGTACAACGCAACTCGATCGCCTAGGTCGTGCAGCGCGACGGTCAGGCTGGCGACGGCCGCAAGCTGTTGTTCGTGCACGGTGCGGCCCACCGTCCCGGGCTCCGCTGCCGAGCCCGACACATCAAGAAGCAGCAGCACCGACAGGTCACGTCGGCGCCGCAGGCTGTCGAGGTAGACCGCCTCGTCGGGCACCGACCCGGCCAATACCTCGACCCGGGCTTCCACTGCCGCGTCGATATCGATGTCGTCGCCCTGCGATTGGCGGTGGCGGCGGTGCAGACCCATGCCCAGTCGCGACAGCGGGCGGCGCACGCTGATGGCTTCGTCGAGTGGCGGGGTCGCCTTAAAAAAGTGGGCGCTGATCTTCGGCTCGACCTCACGCACCGTGCACCACGCGGGCCGGTAGCTCTTGCGGGTGACGTCCCATTCCGGATACTGCACGCCGTCGGCGGCCCTGAGTATTTTGTCGTCGTCACCGTCCCCGCTCGACGTGACGGCCAGCGACGAGACGGCGTATAACCCGCGGTTCGCCGAGTTGGTGCGGTGGGTGGGATTGTCCGCACCGGGCGGCCCGCCGCCGCTGCTGCGCGACTTCTTCCTTTTTGAAGACAACATCTTCTTCAACCACTTACCGATGAAGCCGCCCCCGCCGACCGGGCTGGTGAACAGGTCCGGGTCGTCGGCGTCGTCGATGTCGGCGTCTTGAAAATCCGGGAGCTCTTCAAGCTCCTTCTTACCGCCGCCCCGCGGAACGTGGCCGGGGGTTTCCTGATCCTGTTCTTTGCCCGATGACGCAGCCAATACCTTCGCCGCGCGGATCACGCCGAACTCCGGCGGCGGGCCATCAATTACCGCCCGTTCGGCGGCGATGCTGAGCGAAGCGGCAGGCGAGTCGGTGCGGCCCGCGATTTCACGGTCGCCCACCGACGCCAAAACGCCTGGTAACAGCGCACTGTTGGCGATCAGCGCGCGGTGACCCTCGATGGCCAGAAAGCGCCTGGCCAGTCGCGGGTGGTGGACCAGGGGACGGACCACGTCAGGGTGCAGGCTGCCGGCGGCGAGCATCGACGCGTGTACGGCAATCGTCGCGAGCTTCGCGGAGGGGTCGACATAAATCGTCCGGCCGTCCGTCCACGAGGGCTCTCCCGGTGGCAATTCGGCCACCGCCACGGGTCGGCCCGCAAGCGCGGATGCGAGCATGCCCAGGGCCGGCAACCGATCGCCTGTCACGGCCGACCTCCCAGGACCTCGTTGACCAAATATCTGTTCCAACGTAAAGTCCGGCTTGGCCGCCGTCAATCACGCGAGGTAAACAAGACAACGTGGATTTCTCGTACCCACCAGAGGTGGAACAGGTCCGCAAGGAACTGCGCGCGTGGTTGGCCGCGAACCTGACAGACGACGTGGTGGCCGCCGGCCGCCAGCGCGGCAAGGATGACGCCGCGTTCGAAAAACTTCGAGCGTGGAACGCGACGATGGCCGACGCCGGGTGGGCCGCGGTGTCCTGGCCGCAGGAGTACGGCGGCCGCGGCGCAACGGTGCTCGAGCAACTGGTGTACGCCGAGGAGACCACCCGCGCTCGGGTGCCGATGCCGCTCAACGTGATCGGGATGAACAACATCGCGCCCGCGCTCATGCAATACGGCACCGAAGCCCAAAAGCGCACACTGCTCCCCCGGATGATGCGCGCCGACGATATCTGGTGCCAGGGAATGTCGGAGCCCGAAGCGGGCTCGGATCTTGCGTCACTGCGCACGCGCGCGGTGCGTGACGGCGATCATTTCGTGGTCAACGGCCAGAAGATCTGGACCTCGTTGGGCTACCTTGCCGACTGGTGTCAGCTTTATGTGCGTACGGACCCCGACGCACCGAAGCACAAGGGCATCTCCTGCCTGATTGTTGATATGTCGTTGCCCGGCATCAAGGTCCGACCGCTCGTCACGCTCAGCGGTGAGGCCGACTTCGCGGAAGTTTTCCTCAACGACGTGCGGGTGCCCGCGGATGCGTTGCTCGGCCCGGAGAACGGAGGCTGGCGGATCGCCACAACGACGCTGAGCCACGAGCGTGCCGGCGCGGCGCGCCTGTACACCGAGATGCAGATGCGGCTGACGGAACTGGTCGCCGACCTCGCAGACATCCGCATCGATGGTCGACCCGTGCTCGACGACGCCACGACATTGCGGCGCCTCGGCGAAATCGCCTTGCGCATCAAATATCTCGAAGTGCTGTGCCAGCGCTCGATCTCGGCGATTCTGCACGGCGGCGACGCCTTCGGGTCGGCAAGCCTTGCCAAGACGATCTGGGGCGAAGTCGGGCAGGAGATCGCGGCGCTCGCATTCGACCTGATCGGCTCGCGCCCCGGCGCCCGCCGGTGGGCCGACTATCGCTTGACGTCACGCTCACTCACCATCGCGGGCGGCACAACGCAGATCAACAAGAACATCACCGCGCAGCGAGTCCTCGGGCTGCCGCGCTCATGAACCTGGAACTGAGCGACGAGCAGATCGCGCTGCGCGACACCGTGCGGAGCTTTCTTGCCGAAAAGGCGTCGATTGCCGAGCATGTCCGTCCGATGCTCGAGGATCCGAGAGGCTCCACCGAAGCGGTCTGGCGGGGGCTTGTCGAGTTGGGCACGACTGGGCTGCTGGTGCCACCGGAATACGACGGCGCCGGCATGACGATGATCGAGGCCGGCATCGTCCTCGAGGAGCTCGGCGCCGGGCTACACCCCGGACCGTGGCTGTCCACCGCGGTCGCCGCGCCTCGCGCATTGACGCGGTTCGGCGTGGAAAGCGCCACGGCTGCGCCGCTTTTCAGCGGTATCGCGGACGGTTCCACCACTGCCACGGTAGGCCCGCTGGACGGCGCTCGCCCAGCTGCCGTCCAACAGGGCGGTGGTTTTGTGCTGCGCGGGGCGCTCGACGGCGTCTTCGACATCGCCGCCGCTGACGTCCTGCTCGTGCTGGCCGACGGACAGGACGGCACCGGGCTCTTCGCAGTCCAGACCTCGGCGCCGGGCATCGACATCACGCCGCAAAGCGGAATCAACCAGACCCGCAAGCACTTTCGCGTCGGTCTCGACGACACGCCCGCACAACATCTGGCCACCGCCTCGGCGGAGACCGTCGAGGCGCTCGTCGATGACGTGGTCATCGCGTGGGCCGCGGACGCGCTCGGTGCCGCGCGGGCAGTGCTGCACCTTGCCGTCGAATACGCGAAAGTTCGGCGGCAATTCGGGCAGCCGATCGGCGCGTTCCAGGCAGTACAGCACCTCTGCGTCGACATGTACGAGACGGTAGAACTCGCACGCAGCGGCGTGATCCACGCCTTATGGGCTGCCGACGCCGCCGATCGTGACGAGCGGCACCTGGCGGCGGTGCGCGCCAAGGCGTTCGCCGGCCGGCTGGCAGGCGTTGCCGATAACGCCATCCAGGTATTCGGTGGCATCGGCTACACCTGGGAGCACGACGCGCATCTGTATTTCAAGCGGCTGCTCAGCTGGAACGCGTTTCTGGGCGGACCCGACCGCTATCTCGTCGACGTCGGCGCGCAGTTCGTCGAATCCGTCCTGCGCTAACCCCTTGGGAGGAGTAGCGATGATCGACTTCACCGGGCAGGTGGCGATCGTCACCGGTGCCGGCCGCGGGCTCGGACGCCTGTATGCGATCGAGTTAGCACACCGCGGCGCCGCAGTGGTGGTCAACGACCTGGGCGGATCCATGCACGGGGATGGTGCGGACACCAGCGTCGCGGACGCCGTCGTCGAGGAGATCGAGCGCGCCGGTGGTGTCGCCGCGGCGTCACATGATTCGGTGGACAGCCCGGAGGGCGGCGAAGCGATCGTCCGCACCGCGATCGACCGATTCGGTCGCCTCGATGCGGTGGTGAGTAACGCGGGCATTTTCAACAGCGTGGCCTTCGAGGACATGTCACAAGCCCACTGGCGGCGGATGCTCAGCGTGCACCTCGACGGTGGGTTCTATTTGAGCCAACCGGCATACCGGGAGATGAAGGCCGCCGGCTACGGGCGGTTCGTGTTCATCTCCTCCTCCGGTGGCATGTTCGGGCAGCCGATGGAGGCCCATTACGCGGCCGCCAAAGCGGGTCTGGTCGGGCTGGCCAATGTCATCGCGATTGAAGGCGCCCAACACGGTATCCTCGCGAATACCGTGTTGCCGTTCGGCTTTTCACGCATGGTGACTGAAACTGTCGGGGATCCCAAAGCGCTTGAGGAGACCGGATTTCTGAAGATTATCCAGCCCGAGTTGGTCGTCCCGATCGTTGCGTTTTTGGCCAGCCGCGCTTGCGAATTCACCCACCAGAACTATTCGGCATGTGCCGGACGCTTCGCGCGGGTCTTCGTCGGCCTCGGCGAAGGTTGGCTCGCCGAAGCGGACAGCAACCCGTCCGCCGACGATGTCGCTGCGCATCTCGCCGAAGTCTCTGCCACCGAGCCGTTCACGGTCCCCGGCTCGATCTTCGAGGAGGTCTTCGCGGTGTGCGAAAGGCTTGGCGTGAATGTCTTCGGGCAATGAGCTAAGCCCAATGAGACATCATGGACATTGAGCAACTTCTTACCACTACCAGGTCGGCCCGAAGATCGCTCGACCTGGATGCCGACGTCGACATCGATGACATCCGCGAATGCCTTCGGATCGGTTTGCAGGCAGCGAATGGCTCCAACCAGCAGTCGTGGCGATGGTTGGTCATCGCCGATCCCGCGCTGCGGCAAAAAATTGCGGAGGTCTATCGGGCCGCCTATCTGCTCCGAGTCGGCGGCCATCTGCTCGGCGATCTGCTACCGGCGGGCAGCCCGGAGGGCCGGCTCATGTCGTCGACCGAATGGCTGGTCGAGAACTTAGCGGATGTGCCTTTACTCGTAATCCCCTGCTACCAGCCATATTTGCCGCGCATCGACGGCGACGAATCCTTCTATCAGGCGACTCTGTACGGCTCGATCTTCCCGGCGGTGTGGAACTTTCAGCTGGCATTGCATGCCCGTGGCTACGGCACCTGCGTGACCACGCTGCACCTGCACCACGAGGACGCCGTCGCACAGCTGCTGGAGATCCCGGAAGGTCATGCGCAAGGCTGCCTGCTGCCGGTCGCCCGTCTGCGCGCCGGGCACACCTTCAGGCCCGCGCCCAGGCGTCCGCTGAACGAGGTTGTCACCGTCGATCGCTGGAGCGGCCCGTCGTGGTAGATCCGATTTGCACAGCAAGCTGGTAGCGTCTGAACCAAATATTGGGTCACGGAGGTGTCGTGGGGCTTCAGCAACCTTCCCAGGCCGCAGCCGCCGGGGTCTCCGCGCGCCTAGACTTGCCCGATGTCGATTCGCCTGCGCGCGCTGGCCGAGCCCGACGTCCGCACATGACGCCGACCGACAGCCGCGGCGGCGCCTATGACGACGGCACACGCCGGACCGAAATCTTACAAACGGCGGCGTCATTGATCGCCTCATCGGGGCTGCGCACCTCGCTACAGGAGATTGCCGACGCCGCGGGCATTTTGCCGGGAAGCTTGTATCACCACTTCGAATCGAAAGAAGCCATCCTCGTTGAACTGGTCCATCGGTACTACGCCGACTTGGATCGCATCGGCGAGATCGCTCACCAAAGATTGGACAAGCCCGACTCGCGTTCGGCCGCCAACGAGATCTTCGAGTTGGGGGCGGCGATCGCGCGTTGCGCGGTGCAGCATCGCGCCGCACTGCAGATGTCGTTCTATGAAGCGCCGAGTGCCAATCCGGAGCTTGTTGAGCTGCTTCAAAAGCCGCCCACCGCGGTCCAGGACGCAATGCTGCAAACACTGCGCGCCGGTAAGTGGAGCGGCTACATCAGATCCGACATCGATCTTCCAACGCTCGCCGACCGCATCTGCCAGACCATGATGCACGTCGGACTCGATGTCGTTCGGCACACCGCCCCGGCCGATCAGACCGCACTTGTGTTGTGCCGCATCATGTTGCATGGTCTGGCCGCTCGACCGCCCACCGATCGGGATTTGGACGGCTCCCCTGCTTTCGCGGCCGCCGAGGCGGCTATCAAGACGTGGAGCGACGAAAGTGAGTCCGGTGCCAACGACAAGGCGGCGCACGTCCGAGCGGTGGCACGAGCCGAGTTCGGCAGGAAAGGCTACGAAGTCACCACCATCCGGGACATCGCGTCGGCGGCGGGCATGGGTACCGGGACCGTCTATCGGCTGATCGGGTCGAAAGACGAATTGCTCGCCTCGATCATGGAGTCGTTCGGCATAAAAGCCGGTGGTGGATTCGCCAGCGTGCTGCGCTCAGACGCGACACCCATCGAAAAGCTTGATGCGCTCAGCTGGGTCAACATCAACGCCTTGGACCAGTTTCCCGACGAGTGGAAGATCCAACTCGCGTGGATGCGTCAGTCGCCGCCCGACACGCCCAATCCGGGGCTGGCGTTCACCATGCGACTGCGCCAGCTGCGGACGTTGTTGTCGGAGGGGATCCAGTCCGGCGACATCCGGATCGAGGATCCACCGTCGCTGGCAATGCTGGCCCGCTGTGTGATGGACATTCTGTGGATGCCAGAGAACATCGTGCGGGCTGAGGGCAAGCATGCTGCGCTGGTCAACGCCCGTGACACCGTGATACGCGGCGTCGTCGACCGCGGCGCACGGAAGTGAAGGTATCCGACGAAACGACCGCTGCCGCATACCAAATATCTGTTCTGAGTACAGTACTCGTGAGCCTTACAGTTGGCGTCCCAAGAGAGGATTGAAATGACTGGTATCGAGCAGTTCCGCTACGACGGCAAGCGGGCGTTGGTAGTCGGAGGTGCAACCGGTATGGGCGCCGCGGCGGCCAAGATCGTCGGCGCTCTCGGGGCTGAGGTCATCAACCTGGACTACGCGCCAGTCTCCTCAGACCTCGGTCGCGGGATCCAGGTTGACCTGCGGGACCCCGCATCGATCGACAGCGCACTCGAGCAGGTCGGCGGGCCCGTCGACGCGTTGTTCTCCGCCGCGGGTATTGCCGACGGCCCGGACCTGATGAAGATCAACTTCATCGGGCATCGGCACGTGATCGACCGGCTGATGAACGGCGGTCAACTGAACCGCGGTTCGGCGATCTGCTTTATCTCCTCGGTGGCCGGCATCGGCTGGGAGAGCGATTTGCCGCGGCTGCAGGAGTTCTTGGCCACGCCTGACTTCGAGTCCGCGGACGCCTGGTCAAAGGCCCATGAGGCGGACAACTTCGGCCATTACGGCACCAGCAAGCAGGCCATCAACGCGTATGTCGCGACGCACGCATTTCCTTTCCTGGCAAGGGGCGTGCGCATCAACGCGATCTGCCCGGGCCCGACGGATACTCCCCTGGCACGGGCCAACGCCGATCTGTGGCTGACCTTCGCGCAGGACTACCGAGAGGCCACCGGCGTCGCCACCCACACGCCGGAGCAGATGGGTAATGTGATGGCGTTTCTCAACAGCGACGCCGCCGCCGGCATCAACGGCGTCACCCTTCTTGTCGACTACGGACACGTGAATTCGTCGAACACCGGGACCTTCGCCGCCGGCAAGCCCATCATCGACTTGCTCATGGGCCGGATCTCGCTCACGTAGCCGAGCACGCACATTTACTCCCGAAGACGGCCTCGCGGCTGATAGAAAAAGCGTGCGACGAGGCGCGCATAAGCGGCTGTCGGAATGGAGGTGCGCGGTGGGAGGTCGGTTCGTCACCGCGGCGGTGACGGTTCTAGTGGTGGCGTCCTGCGCGGGATGCTTCGGTTCGGACAAGGCGACGGAGAAGACCGCGCGCATCACCGTCGACAACAACACCCGCACCTCGCACGCCATTACGTGCAGTCAGGTGCAGTGGTTGTTGACCGCGAACATCGCCGCCGCGCCGGCAAATGTCCGGGTGTTGCTAAAGCTCGATTCCGAAAAGCCGAAAATTCAATCGGTCAACATCGACAACTTCGCGGGCTTCACCGGTGTCGCCGACGTCGGAGCCGGTGATGCGAAAGCCGTTTTCGCCGACGGCCGATACACCATCACCGGCACGGCCGAAGGATCCCAGCTCAACGATCCACGCGTCTCAGTGACGGCACCGTTCAAGATCGAAGTGGGCTGCTGAGCGTATCGCTTACTCAGCACCGCCGTCGGCCGGTGGTTTGATGTCGTGGCCTGGGGGCGCACTATTCAAGTACTTCCTCAGCCGGAGAAGGCTCTCGACCACGATGCCAATGGCCAGGAGAATCAGTACCACCCAAATCGCGGCGCTCACGATCTCAATGGTGACAGGTCAAAGGTCCGTCTAACCGCGTTGTGGGGATAACTGCGCCATCACACCGGCGGCCTGATCCGGGCACAGCTGGCGAATGGTGGTGCCGGTGAGCGCACCGGCGTTAGTTGCGCTGTAGCCGCGGTCCTCAAGGGTGGTTTCGATGGTGGCCAGGCTCGTGCCGCTCCGCAGCGCCCCGCAGATGTCGAAACGGTTGTTGATGGTCGCGGCCTGCGCCGGCGTAGCGAGCGTCAATACCGCACCCACGGCCGCGACGGCGAGGACGAATGGGGCGATCACGGCCTGGCCCTTGCTGCCCAGGCGATGCTCGATTGTCCGGTGGACCCACCAAGCCACAGCAATGCCCGCGACTGCCAAAACGATGACTATCAGGGCCAAGGCGTCCCCGAAGGCGAGCATTAAAATGATGCCGGCAGCGACCCAGAGCGTCTCAGCGATCGGGTAGCGGGTTCCACGGTGCTCGGTTGTGATGGTCTGCCGCATGTCAGCCTCGCTAGCTATTGGGTTCGTCGTTCCGGGCTTAGTAGCCGTTGCGGTCTACCAACGCCCGCGCGATGCGATTGCTGCCCGGTCCGACGTGATGGTTACCCATTTCACAGCCCTTTCTGTCAGGGCGCCGCAATCACAGACGGCGAGAAATTGCGGATTAGGGCCTCCGCTGTGGCGAATTGGTCGCAAGTGCTACCGAGAAAGCGTGATGCCAATGTTAAAGAAGTTATTTAAAACGAGCTTTGGCGCGAAATGAATTCGACGCCGTTTATGCAGGTAGCCGGCCCGGACAGCGCAATTCGCGGCGCGGTTACGTTTGATCTTGCCGTCGCTGGGCTACGCCAATCCAGTGCGGTTCGCCTGAATAGTTTGGTGACCGCTCAACACGACAAGGAGCGAAGAAGGAGCCCGTAGTGAAGTTCACAACGACGACTGCTAAGACGGCCATCGGTGCCGCTGGGATAGCTGCTGCGAGCATCGTCGCCGCAGCAACCGCATCCGCAGCGCCGCCAAACATTCAGGGATTCGGTACAAGCGAACCGCTGATTGACGGACCTCTGGTCACCGACTACACGGTCAGCAATCTGCAACCGAGCAACGTCGCGATTCCGGGTTACACCCCTAAGGGAACGCTCTACCAGGCAGACGTGACCGCCAGGTCAGACGGCGGGCTCGTCACCCCTCAGGTCAATGACTTCATTGCCCGCGGGCCGAACGGCCAGAACTACCGCGTGATCGACAAGGTGGCGGCCCCGGAAGGCCTTAACCCGGCGCCTATCCCGCAGGGCAGCGAGTCGACCGGCAAGCTGTACTTCGACGTGACCGGCGCGCCGCCGAACGGCGTGGTGTACAACGACGGCACGCAGGACATCCTGATGTGGACGTCGAACGTGCCGGGCACCTCGGCGCCAGGCGCGACGCCCAACTCACCGGGTGCACCGCAGAACGGAGCGCCCGCACCGGGTACGCTTCCGGCCCCGGCCGCAACCTAATTCGGCCGCAAATAGCTTCCCGCGCCACGATGATGTGACGCGGGAAGTTTTGCGTTGACAGGAGTTCAGCGGCCGCTAGCCTCGTTTGCCACCGCCGCAGTTGGGGTTCGAAGGCTTTGACGGCCATGCGCACGCGTTGAGGTCGGTTCTGTCACCGGCGCCTCCTCCGCTGAACACGCCGTAGGTAGTGCCCCGGGTCGCGGTGTAGGTTGCGCTGCCGGCGCCTCCCCAGCCCTCTGAACTCACGACGGTAACCGCCCAGCCCGTGCGTTCGAGCGCGGTCTTGTACGCGCCGAGAACGTCGGTCGCGGATCCGTTGACCAGAAAGTGGATATGGATGCCGTCGTCTGGAATGGCTGCGGGGCCGTCGGTGAGCTGAGTGTTCGCTGGTGTGGGCATCAGCGGTTGCAGCTGCGGTGCCGGTCCTTCGTCGGCGTAGCTCGTTGCAGCAAGGCCGACGGCGGTCGCGGTGATCGCCATGGCCAGCAATGCGCGGGCCGTGGTGTTGCGCGGGAATCCGATTCCCGTGCCAAGGATGTTGGTGTTAGTTGAAATGTTCATGGCATTGATCGTTCATTCAGCGAAGGCGCCGCAGTAGCCGTCGTGTCCTTGCAGCGGTACAAGTTCGGCTTGTGGCCGAGGCAGACCAACAGCTTTGCACAAAAGGTTCTAAACATCTGTAACGGCGCACGCTTGTTCGGTTGCTTGCCGTGCCTCCGCGTCCGGGGGCACCAGGCCGACTTGGCAAACCAGTCGCCGAGCGTCCACGTGACCGCAAACGCAGCAGAGTGGCAGAGGTTTTGCTGCCTTCAGATCTGCGCTTCTACCTTTAGCACGGTGACGGTTTGTTTCAAGACCACCATGGCGTCGAACACTCTCGGAATTGACCCCGCCCTTCAGAGGTGAGCCCTCGCAGCTGCTCGGTGAAGTAGTGGCTTTTGCCTCGGCCTGTGGTTTTGGCCTCGTACATAGCGGTGTCGGCGTCGCGCAGAATCTCTGCCGTGCCGCGCGGGTCGCTGTTGTCGATCACAACGATTCCGATGCTGGCCGTAACGCGGAGTGTCACGCCCTCGATGACGATCGGATCTGACAGGGTCGCGTGGAGTCTGTCGTCGAGTGCGTCGAGATCGGCGCGCGCGATCTGGCCGATGAGCAGGGCGAGGAATTCGTCACCCCCAAGCCGGGCGACCACGTCGGCGGGTCGGACAGACCGGCAGAGACGTTGCGCCGCGCACCGTAGCACTTCATCCCCGGCGTCGTGGCCGAGCGAATCGTTGATGGTCTTGAGATTGTCCAGATCGATGAATAGGACCGCCGCCAAGGCGTGGTGGCCACCCGATTCGAGTGCTTCGGTGACCCGGGTGACCACGTGGGCGCGGTTGGGCAGCCCGGTCAGCGAGTCGTGTGTGGCCTCGTAGGCGAGCCGTTCGCTGGCGGTGCGTTGTGCGGTGATGTCGGTCAATGAGATGAGCACCGCTGAATGTTGGAGATCGTCCGGGTTCAGCAGGCGATAGCTTGCGCACAGCCATACCCGCTGTCCGTCGGAGCGATCGACGCCGAACACGTAATCACTGATTGGGGTTCCGGTCTGCCGGATCTGGGTGAGCGGATGCCGGTCTGCATCGACAAGGCGGCCGTCGGTGTCGTAGATGGGAGAGTCGAGGGCTCTGTTGGCTGGCCGATTTCTCAGAACCTCGGGCCTGGTGCCAAATATTCGGTCGGCCGCGGGGTTCGCGGATTGCACGCGACCGTCGCTGCCGACGACCGCGACCCCGTAGTCGAGCGAGTTCACCAGGGTTTGGAAGTGTTCGGCGCGGCGCAGGGCGGTCTGATCCCGCTGCTCGAGAACATCTGCATGAATCTGCCGACCCTCGAAGGCCCGATGCGCGTTTATCCAACGAGCTAGGGCCTCGAACCGCTGCCGGGAATTCATCGATCCGATGGTGAATCCCTACGTGCCGGCCAAAATTACGGGAAGGAAGGGGAGGTACAAAAGACCCATATCGGCTCTGGCCGCGGGAGCGTTAGCCAGTCCGATCAGCCCGGCCGCGAAAGCGGTGCCGACAGCCGCGCCGAGGGCAACCGTGATTCGGCGATGGTCCATCAAGGGCTCCATTCTCACGTTGCGACCCGGCTCACATGACGCGGCGGCATCGAGCGTAACTCGACATGAGTAGACTATGTGAAAATCCTGACAAACTTTAGGGTCAGGCGCCCGTCGCCCGACCGGCAGACTTACCAACACACAATCGCAGGCGTGGTAAGCATGCCCACCCCGCCGCTGAGACTGTTCAGAGCTTCCGCACTGGACGGTGCCCGAGGGGAAAAGACGGGATTACCACCGCGAACAACGGGTTGGGGCGCCGAAACCTCGATGCCGGTCGCCACTTCGTACCAAATTCCGTCAGTATTTAGTTGGACCTTCAGGTTGTACACGCCTACGGGCAGCCAATACGGGTAATAAGTCGGCATGCCCAAGTCGACGTGGCCCCCAAACGAGCGGGTTGCGTTGGACGGGACCACAATGTTGGTGCCCTGAAAGAAATCGTTTAGTGGCTCGGTCGGCGGTACGGCCTCGGCTCCCACGTTCACTTCGATCTCTGCGTCGGTGTAGTTCCACAGTGAGAACAGGACGTCACCGAAATGCCCGGAGATCCCTACCACCATGCCGGGAGGGTCTGCCATGATTTTTTCTCCTTTTGAATGAATGACCCCTTTGAATGAATGACCCCTCGGCGTGGGCCACTGGCTGCTCTTAGATCGTGGGGCGAAGCGGTGCAACTGTCACGAGTAGTCCACTACTTACCTTGTTCGCGTTTACCGAGACACGCTGAACCCGCGACCACAGGAACCAGTTCGCTTTCCTGGGGCCAGCCATCGGTGACGGCTAGGAAGCGTAACGACAGGCCGCGCGTCCAACACTGGTTTGGATGACGACGAACGCAAAGCCCGCGGGCTGCGGAACTCGACCCTGACGATTCCGCGGTCAACGCGGCGATAGACCTTGTCCGATGGGAACTCTCGCTCGGCATTTGAGTCACCGCACCCGCCCGACAGAAGTCCTCCAGTTTCCAACCCGCCGTTGGTGCCCAAGAGGCGTCGCAGCAACGTGAAAATCACCATCTACTGCGCAAATACGGCCACGGGATCGGTGCGGGCGGAGGGACTCGAACCCTCCGCAGGGTCCAGGTCCGGGCGTCGAAATGGCTGTGACCTGCGAAATGACACGCGTTTCAATTCTCTGGAATTGCCTGGGTTTGTGCCCAAGTGTGCCCAGAATGTGCCCAAGCTGTGCGGGCTGAAGGGCTCGACCCCGACGATCCCGCGGTCATCGCGGCGATAGAACTTGTCCGATGGGAACTCTCGCTCGGTTCCTGAGTCACCGCACCGCGTCAGAACCGTGCAGAACCCGGCACGATATTCGCCGTCACAGGGACGACGCACCAACATTGGTCCCCATAACAACGACGACGAAACAGGCCGACGCGACGATTGGAAGCTGGAAATCGAGTACCGAACTACGCGTGTGCCTGGCGGCGGTCCGCAAGAAGGATCCGCATAGGGGCCGAGGGAGAGAAGAAGTCCAATGGCTGAAGCTGCTCTATGCACAGTTTGGGGAGACCCCATACCTGGGCGGGAGAAGCAAGCCCTCAATATCTACAACGAAGCGATGCAGTACTGGGCACGTCTTCAGCAAGAAGGAAAAATCGAGCGCTTTGACGTGACCGTTCTCGCGTTCTCCGGTGGAGATGTGGCCGGATTCCTTGTCGTGCGCGGCACCGCGGAGCAGATCGCCTCAGTGCGCCGTAGCCAGGAGTTTCAGCAATACGTCGCCCGTGGACAGCTCGTCGCGTCTCACGTCAGCGTCGCCAGGGCTTACGTTGACGAGGGACTCGCCCAATTTATCGGTTGGTACCAGAAACTGATCGAAGGGGCGGTCTGACCAGGGTTAAGCGGGGAACGAATCGCCCTAGTCCACGTCTGAACAGTTATCGGCCTGCCACGCTCTCTTCTCGTGGCGGGCCGAACCTATCGTGGGAACGGTCATTGCCTGTCTCATGGCCACCCAGCGCGCCGGCCTGACGACGGCCGGGTCGTCAGGGTCGAGCCCTTCAGCCCGCAGGGCTTGAGCTGCGTCATCATCCACGCTGTGTTGGACGTTGCGGCAAGCGCACGGTTCCCCTGGCCGCCATCGCTGGTTGCGATAGGCGATCATCGATCTATGCCACCACAAGTTGCGGCAATCCGCGCAATGACCGATGAGCACGTAGTCGCAGCCCACGACGCGAAGTGGAACGTGGGCGAAGGCGGCAGCTTCTGGCTTGACGAGCTACGTCGACGGGAGGCTGTACGCGCAGAGGCGGCGAGCTACGCACTGGCGACTGAAAGCCATAACCTGGCGCGGCGCGCATACTGGCTAGCCCTGGCTAGTTTCATCGTCGCGGGCGTCGCGGCTGCTGCTGCGGTTGCAGCGATCATCGTCAGGTAGCAACTCATTCACACCGTCATCGGGGCCATGTAGGCATGTTCGCCGCGCTGGTAGTCGAGCCCTGTGGCGGCGTTTAATGTTTGACATGCCTCAGTTTTCGCATCCTCTACAGCCGCAGCAGTCGCCTCTCCCGCGCCCTGTGGCGTTGACGTGGAGCGCGCTCACCGAAGGTCATTGGTCGCTAGTCGTCACGAAAGGCACAGGCTCTGTCGCGGCCTCGTTGAGTCCTCTCGAACATGCCCAGAGCGACAACCGCGAGTATCTGATCGGGGCACTCGAAGACGGCTGGTGGCTCGCCGTGGAAGTCGACGCCAAGCTAACCACGCTGGCGTCGCCCTTCCCTTCCGAAGAAGCTGCTAGAGAGCGAGCCGAGGCGCTGGAGGCTGGAACCGAGTGAATTGCGCCGCGCCGGCTGGGCATTCACGCCGAGCCGGCAGGTCGACAAGTTGCTCGACGAGCGCTTTGCGCACCGCGGCCCCTGCCCAGCGAGCATGCCGCGGTCGGCAGGTAGCGGCGCCCCGTCGTTGGTACAAAGGTAATTACTAGACGTCTCGCTGTGAGTTTGCCCTGTTGCGTTGCCACGGGCCAAACGGGACACGCAACATGCTGACGTGAAACCGCGCATCGCGCTTGCCTCTCTGGCCATCGCGTCGCTCGCTTTCGCTGCGCCGGCAACCGCTTCCACGCCCGAGGACACCTACCTGGCCGCGCTTTCCCGCCACGGCATCACCGGCGACCCGCCGGCATTGATCGACGCCGGCCACGATGCATGCTGGGCGCTGGGTCAGCCGTGGGCGGCGGTCGGCATGGCACTGTTGAAGTCGGAGGCCGAGTACGCCGCCCAGGGCCTTAGCGGCGCGCAGGAAAAGCAGGCCCGGCACGACGCGGTCAACGCGCTGTGCCCCGACAAGGCGACCTGGCGGGACTGATGCGCCAACGCTGGCTGACACCCTCTGGTGGAGAACCTGGACGGGCGAAATGGGGTAACTCCCGCCCGTCCCGGCGCCACTGTCCTGCGCGCCGAGCGTGGAATCGTGAAGTGAAACACGCTGGCGCGCAGGATGTTTCGGGTGAGGCCGGGCGACGAGGGGCGGAATCGCCCGGCACCAGCATTTGGCTAGTCAATTACTAAGTGGAAGTACGGCTATCGAGTAGCCGACTACGCTAGGCCGCGCTCGACATCGCCACAGCGTTGGAAACATCATGTCCCGCCATATCGGCGTCGGTGATCCCGCGCAGCGAACCGGCCCGAGCTACTTGGTGTGGGGTCTTGCCAGTGACGCCGGAATGCTCCTCGTAGTCCCTCAACTTCTCAGGGGCGATGTGCCAGATCCAGTTGCCGAAGAGGGACCTGTCACAGGCAAGAGCACCGAGGGGAGCGATGACGAAGATAGAGAGCAACGTCCATATCGTTGTGGTCATTAGTTACTCCTGTCCGCAACGATTCATGTTTTTGATGGTTCGCCGCCCAACCGACACTCACTAGAGGTCTTGATGCTGTGGGGCCACAAAGCTCCGTTGTGCCCATCACTACCGGATGCTTTGGTGGCCGATCGGCATCCCCAGTCGTGAACCCGGTCCGCGCTGGATCAGGGGACGGGGGCCGGTCACCCCACCCGGCACGCTCATGTGGGTGGGGTGACCCGGCGATCCCCGAGTGAGGGCGGGAACCGCCAGGCCAGCCCTGGCAGCGGAGTCTCGGACCGCTGCATCTCCCCCGCGCGCCCGGCCAACCTTCCCAAGCAAACCCGGCGCAGCGGGGAAACCTAGTTAGCTCACCAGGAAATACGAGACGGTGGCGCTCGAGCTGGTGATCGCGTAGACGGCCTCCGCGGTGCCCGTCTCGGCGCCGGTCAGCGGGATTTGCACAACGGTTGTCGCCGGAATGGGAAACCCGGTCGACGTCGTCACGCCCGAAGGGCCGATGTAGGCCGCGGCGCTGGAGTACACCAGTGCGTGCTGAATGGGCGCATCCCCCGATGGTTGGAACAATTTGACAGCCGACGTCGTCACCGACGTCTGGCCAGTGCTAATAGCCATCGTTACTTACCTTCTTCGTTCTCTGTGCAAAGGAATAGCACCGGATCGGGTTCGCGCCGGGGCTGCAGCACTCCGAATGGCCAGCGGTCCTCATACCAACACTGCAAGGCGTATTCGGTGTATTCGGCGCTGGCGCTGCCGGTCGCGAACCCTTCCGGCATCATTAGGATGTGCCAGCCAAGTCGCTGATCAGCGAGACAGCCGCCGGACGTGGAACACTAAGTGCCACACGTTCTTCCGCGACATAACGGTACTCGTTGGTGCTGGCCAATGTGTAGGGGTCGTACAGCACGAACATGTTTCGGCGGATCCAGAACACACCGCCACCGTTACGGGTGGATAGCATCACCGCGGTGTAGTCGTCGATCTGCGTGGTCTGAACCACCGGGATGCCGGCGAGGTGCAAATTGCCACCCTCCATGCCCTGCGGCGTGACACCGAACTTCAGCATTTCCGGCGAGACCGACTCGTTCGGGCCACCATTCCACGTGAAGCCACCAGGCCCCGCGGAATAGATGATGTCATTGAGGTACCGGCCCCGGTTGTCCTTACTCCTGCAAGATCGCGGCCACCGTGTTGGGCGACGTGATCAACAGGTCAGGCGAGGCGAACGAACTGCTCGACGAACGCATTGCCGCCGCGGCCTGAATGATCGCATCCAGGCCATTGAGGCCGGCGCTGTCCTTGGTCAATGTCGAGCTGGTATTCAGCCAACCGTTGAACGTGGCGTTGTCGGCGCCTGGCCGCGAACCCGAGCCGGGGCGTGGAGAACCTAACCCGCAAGGCAGCTAAGCGCCGCGTGTACCTCACAGTTGATGATGTCGCCCGGCTGGCGGCCGAGTCAGGGCAGCATGGGGCGTTGCTGCTGACGCTGGCTTACACCGGCATTCGCTGGGGTGAAGCGATCGGGCTGCGGGTGCGCGATGTCCAGTTCCTACGTCGTCGGCTGAGCGTCCATGACAACGCGGTACAGATCGGCGCTCGGCATGCCTGTCGGCCCGACTAAAGGCGGCGACGCCCGCTCGGTGCCGGTGCCGGCGTTCGTGCTCGACGAGCTGTCGGTGCAGTGCGCAGGCAAGGAACCTGGCGATCTGGTGTTCGCCGGGCCGGATGGCGGCTATCAGCCGCGGCCGAAGTCTTCCAACGGGTGGTTTAACAGAGCGGTCAAAGCTGCTGACGTACAGGCCATCACGCCGCACAATTTGAGGCACACCTGCGCCTCGATCTCAATTAGCCTCGGGGTGAATGTCCTCGCGCTCTCCCGCATGCTCGGCCACAAGTCAGCCAAGATCACCCTGGACACTTACAGCGATTTGTTCGACTCCGATCTCGATGCCGTCGCGACCACGCTTGATTTGAAGTGTGCCCATTCTGTGCCCAAACGTCGCCCAGTCGGCACGGCTGGAGCCTGAAATGGCCTCTCACCAGCGGTAACACTCCCCAGTAGTCGGTGCGGGCGGAGGGACTCGAACCCTCACGCTCTTTCGAGCACCGGCACCTAAAGCCGGCGCGTATGCCATTTCGCCACGCCCGCGCGCTGCCGATCGTACCGCTCAGACCAAGCGGCGAATGAGTACGCACGGACAGTCGCGGAGTAGCGTCTAGGCGTGTCCACTACACGCCGTCGGAGACCCGCACTGATTGTGCTGGTGATCCTTGCGGCCGGCGGGTGCCTGGCTTTGGGCTGGTGGCAGTGGGCAAGGTTTCAGTCGACGTCCGGCACGTTCCAGAATCTCGGCTATGCGATGCAGTGGCCGCTGTTCGCCGGCTTCTGCGTGTACGCCTACCGCAAGTTCGTCCGCTACGAGGAGGCCCCTCCGGAGCCGCGCAAGAACCACGCAATGACCGAACTGCCGGATGGACTGCTGCCCGAGCGGCCCAAACCCATGGAGCAAAAGCCGGACGATCCCGCGCTGCAGCAGTACAACGCCTATCTGGCCGAGCTTGCCAAGGCAGACAACGAAATACATCGAGGACAGAACAGGACCATCGCATGACCAGACCCGAGACGCCCGACACGCGGCCGGTTACCCCTGTCGAAAAGATCCGCACCGCGCTGTTGGGCTATCGCGTGATGGCATGGACGACGGGTATCTGGCTCATCGCGCTGTGCTACGAGATCGTGGTCCACTACATCATCAAGGTGCCGAATCCACCGACCTGGATCGGCGTGGTACACGGCTGGGTCTATTTCACTTATGTATTGGCAGCTTTCAACCTCGCGGTCAAGGTTCGCTGGCCGATCCTGAAGACGATCGGCGTGCTGTTGGCCGGGACCATCCCGCTGGTCGGGATCATCGTCGAGCACTTCCAGACCAGAGACATCAAGGCTCGTTTCGCCCTCTAGTTCAATGTGCTTGAGCGGCAAGCGCTCGCAGCGCCGGCAGCAGTAACGCGAGCGCACGACCGCGGTGCGAGATCGCGTCTTTTTCCGCTGAAGCCAGCTGTGCTGCAGTGCGATCCGCGCCATCCGGTATAAACACCGGGTCGTAGCCGAAGCCGGCGTCGCCGCGCGGCTCTCGCGCGATGGCACCCGGCCACTCGCCGCGGACGACAACTTCGCCCGACTCCGACACCAGCGCGCACGCCGACACGAACGCCGCGCCACGTCGCTCGTCGGGCACATCACGCAACTGCGCCAACAACAGCGCGGTGTTGGCGGCGTCCTGGCCATGCACACCCGCCCATCGCGCCGACAGCACACCGGGCATGCCGTTCAGCGCGGCGACCTCCAACCCGGAGTCGTCGGCGACGGTCGGCAGTCCCGTCGCCGCGAACCCGTCGCGAGCCTTCGCTAACGCGTTATCTTCAAAAGTGGCACCGGTTTCCGGCGCTTCGTCGAACGGTGGCACGTCGTCGAGTGACACCAATGTCAAGCCGGTCAGCGCGGCGGCATCCAACACCCGGCGTAGCTCGGCCAATTTCTTCCGGTTGCGGCTGGCGACCAAAAGCTCGGCCATCAGCGCTGCTCTCCCCCGCAAGCGGGAGGTGCCCCCACCTCATCGCTGCGCTCTGCATCGTCGCGGCGCGTCAGCTTCCGAACGCCTTCTCACGCGGGGGCCCTTCCGGCAGCACACTCGGATACGGCAAAGCCAACGCTTCCTGCTGCGCTACAAACAGCTTCTCGCAAGCTCCCTGCGCGGCATCGAGCAGTTTGTCGAGCGTCGACCGCGGGAACGTCGCACCCTCCCCGGTCCCTTGGACTTCGACCAGCGTCCCGGTGTCGGTGGCCACGACGTTCATGTCGACCTCGGCGCGGGAGTCTTCCTCGTAAGGCAGGTCGACACGAACCCGGCCGTCGACCACGCCGACGCTGACCGCCGCGATCGCACACGACAGCGGCCGCGGGTCGGACAACTTGCCGGCTGCCGACAGGTAGGTCACCGCATCGGCCAGCGCAACATAGGCGCCTGTGATCGCCGCGGTGCGAGTTCCGCCGTCGGCCTGCAGCACATCGCAATCGACGGCAATGGTGTTCTCCCCCAACGCCGCAAGGTCGATGCAGGCACGCAGCGACCTGCCGACCAACCGGCTGATCTCTTGCGTGCGACCGCTGAGGCGACCTTTCACCGATTCGCGGTCGCCGCGGGTGTGGGTGGCCGACGGCAGCATCGCGTATTCGGCGGTGAGCCAGCCCAAGCCTGATCCCTTGCGCCAGCGCGGCACGCCTTCGGTGACGCTTGCCGTGCACAGGACTTTGGTCTGGCCGAATTCGATCACTACCGAACCCGCCGGGTGGGAGGTGAACCCGCGGGTGATGACAACTGGTCGAAGCTCGTCGTCGAGGCGGCCGTCTTCTCGTTTGGACACGCCGCCAACCCTAGCGTGCGGTTAGCCGGTCAGGCGCGGCCGACGTTGAACGTCTCGCCGCACACCACCGCGTGTACCGGGCCGCCGAATTCGGCTTTCGCCTCGCTGATCACGTCCTCGCGAGAGGTCCAGGGCGGGATGTGGGTGAGCAGCAACTCCCCCACGCCAGCCGCGGCCGCGATCCGCCCGGCCTCGGTCCCTGAGAGGTGCAGGTTGGGCGGACGGTCGGGCGCGTGCGTCCACGACGCTTCGCAGAGGAAGACGTCCGCCCCGCGGGCAAGGTCGATGACGGTATCGCAGTAGCCGGTGTCGCCGCTGTACACAAACGACGCCCCGGCGCGGTTGGTGAAGCGCATGCCGAAGGACTCGGTCGGATGACACACCACCTTCGGCAGTACCGTCAGCGTGCCGATTTCCACTTCCTGACCGTCGACCCAATGGTGGATGTCGAAAATGTCGGAGCAGTCGTCGATCTCGCCCCCGTACGGTGACGATGCCGCGCCGAGCCGCGACCACGTGTCGCTGGGGCCGTACATCAAGGCCTTACCCTTCGGCGGCGACGGGTGATAGCGGCGCCAGACGAACAGACCCGGTAGGTCAAGGCAGTGGTCGGCGTGCAGATGCGACAGCAACACGTGCACCGAACCTGGGTCGGCGTGACGTTGCAGCGCACCGAGGACGCCGCCACCGAAGTCGATGACCATCGGCGGGCAGTCCGGCGCCCTGAGCAGATAACCCGATGCCGGCGAATCCGGGCCGACGACGCTCCCGGAGCAGCCCAGCACGGTGATTCGCACGGTCACTACTGTGCCATGCCCGGGACCATGTTGGCGAAAACATCCCCGTTTCGTTAGCGAGGAACTCAGCCGGGGGTTGCAACCTGACGATGGATGGGGTGTACGCCGGTGATCACCGGTCCCAAAAACCGCGCCGCAAGCGCGAGAAACGCCTCGGGGTCCCCGGTGGCTTCGAACACCCGACTTGGCGCGGCAGCGACGGGACGATCGGGGTGCGGATGCAGTAGATCGAGCTCGGTGAGCACCCGGACCAGCTCCTTCGCCGTTTCCTCGGCGCTGGAGACCAGCGTGACACTATCGCCCATTGCGAGCTGGATCAGTCCGGAGAGCAGCGGATAGTGGGTGCAGCCCAGCACCAGCGTGTCGACATCGGCGCGCTGCAGCGGCTCGAGATAGCCCTCGGCCAGTCCGAGCACCTGGCGGCCGCTGGTGATGCCGCGCTCGACGAAATCGACGAACCGTGGGCAGGCCACCGCGGTGATCTGGGTGTCGCGGGCGGCGGCGAACGCGTCCTGGTAGGCGCCCGAGGCGACGGTGGCCTGGGTGCCGATCACGCCGATGCGCCCGTTGCGGGTCGCGGCGACCGCGCGCCGTACCGCGGGCAGGATCACTTCGACGACCGGCACGGCGTAGCGTTCCCGCGCGTCGTGCAGACAGGCCGAGGATGCCGAGTTGCAGGCGATCACCAATGCCTTGACGCCGCGGTCGACGAGGTCGTCACCGATGGCCAGCGCGTGCCCGCGGATCTCGGGGATCGTCAGCGGACCGTACGGACCGTTGCCGGTGTCACCGACATAGATGATGTTCTCGTCAGGCAGCTGATCGATGATGGCGCGCGCCACCGTCAACCCGCCCACTCCGGAGTCGAACACTCCGATGGGCGCCAGTGCGTCACTCATGTCGCCGACCGCCGTGCGGTCCGGCGATGTTCTCGGGCTTTACGCTCCGGGCTGGACAACAGGTAGGCGGCCAGGACGCCGGCAATGCCCCCGCAGAGATGTCCCTGCCAGGACACTCCTCCGCAGACATCGAGCACCGGCACCGCCCCCCACAGAATGCCGCCATAGGCGATCAATACCACGACTCCGATGGCGATCTGCCAGGCTGAGCGCGTGAAGAATCCGAACACCAGCAAGAACGTCAGCCAGCCGAAGATCACCCCCGAAGCACCGATGTGATCGGGCTCCAGGCCGCAGGTAGATCCCACCTTGCCGATCAGCCAGGTGCCGAAGCCGCCGACGATCCACACGATCGCCGTCGCCCACAGGAATCGGGACAGCCCGGCCATCGTGACCAGGAAACCCAGCACCAGCGCCGGCCCGGTGTTGGCCGCGAGGTGGCCCCAGTTCGCGTGCAGCAGCGGAGCGAACAGGATGCCCCACAGGCCGTCGGCCTCCAACGGCTTGATGCCGTAGTTGTAATCGAGTTGGTGATGGTCGAGTTGGTCGAAGGCCTCGACGACATAGAGCAGCGCCACGAAGCTGATGATCGTGGCCCCGCCGACGACCCACGCGGAGCGTTTCCTCGGTCGCTGCACCGGCGCGCTGCTCATGTGCGCCGCTCTCCCCCGCAAGCGGGAGGTGCCCCCACCTCATCGCTGCGCTCTGCATCGTCGTCGGCGCGGGTCATGCCCATAGCTTGCCATCCAAAGCGTCCTCGGCTTCGTCCAAACTAGCGGTCACCAGCACGTCACAGGAATGCTCCGGGCAACAGGTCCCGGTAATTCGGTATCCCGGCCACCGACTCGGCGGCGATCACGGCGACGACCACCGCCCGGGCCAGACAGTCCGCCGCCGCGGCGCTCACCGCGGTCGCCAACGGCGTCTCCGGCGAGAACGCGGCGGGCGTATCGGCCGGCGGGGCGACCTCGACGGCGCCGGTGGCCAGGGCGAACACCATGTCGCCGTCCACCGGGGTATGCACCGGCCGGATGGTGCGGGCGAGTCCATCGTGGGCCGCGCGCGCGACCTGTTGGCAGGCGGCCGGGCTCAGCGCAGCATCGGTAGCGACGACCGCGATAGTGGTGTTCAGCGAGCTCAATGGGGATTCGAGCTTGCCGAGCGCGGCGATCTGTTCATCGGGCGGCGCCGTCAGACCGAGTTCGTCGACCAGGTAGCTCAGCCAGGGTAGGCCGGTGGCTTGGTCGATGACGTTGCCCGCGGAGTTCACCGCAACCAGCGCACCGACGGTCACCCCCGACGACAGCGTCGTCGATGCGGTCCCGACACCGCCCTTGAGCACACCGGCAACCGCCCCAACCCCGGCACCGACCGTGCCCACCGCGACTTCGGTGCCGGCTGTCTGACAAGCGGCATACCCGAACTCAGCGGTCGGCCGGTGACTCCAGTCGCCGACGTCCAGATCGAAGATCACCGCGCCCGGCACGATCGGTACCAGCCCACCGCTCATCGCCACGCCGCGGTCGTGCTCCTCGAGCCAGCGCATGATCCCGTCGGCGGCCGCCAATCCGTAGGCGCTGCCGCCGGCGAGGAGCACCGCGTCGACGTAGCGCACGCTGTTCGCCGGGTCCAACAGGTCGGTCTCCCGGCTGCCCGGCGCTCCGCCGCGGCAGTCGACGGCACCCACCGTGCCGGGCGGCGTCAGCACGACGGTGACACCGGTCGCCCAACCGGTATCCATGGTCGCGTCGGGGTCCAGCCGGTGGTGGTGGCCGACCAGGATGCCCGCGACGTCGGTGATCGAGCTCATCGGGATCCCATCAGCGCCAGCACCAGATATTCCTGCAGGAAGGTAAGCCACTGATAGACGTCGAGGTGCGAGGCCATCGGATGGTCGTCGGGCAGTCGATCGGGACCGCCGGGACGGATGTCGAGCATGGTGCCCAGCGCCAGGCGGATGTCGTTGACGGCTGCGATCCACGCGTTCGCGGCGTCCTCAGTGAGCTCGAAGCGGCCGCCGTCGTCCGGGACGGTCGCCAATAGCTGTTGTGCGGCAACGCGTTTGGCCTCGATTATCTCCGGCTCGTGCAGGCTGCGCAGCGCGGCATTCAGCTGGTCCGTAGTGTCCGCAGCATCGTCGCCAGGCTTGGAGAAGTCCGGCAGCAGCCGCTGCAGTGTCGAATTATCGGGAGGTTTGGAGTTACCGGTTTTCATGCCGGTGATTTCCTCGAGTTCGTCTGGCGGCGAGGATGATTCGCGCTCGTCGAGCAGCCCGATCATCGAGCCGACCAGATTCTTGAGCAAGGCGGCCTCGTTCGCGTCCAGAGCGGACCGGAAACGGGGACCGTCGGCGGTCTCAACCCGCTTCCACTTGCGCACGTCCGAACCCGGATGCCCTTTCAGCGGTCCTGCTGCATGGTGGCCCACAACCCGGCCGCATGCAGCTTGGACACGTCGGTCTCCATGGATTCCCGGCTGCCCGACGACACCACGGCTTTGCCTTCGTTGTGCACCTGCAGCATCAACTTGGTGGCGTGCGGCTCGCTGTAACCGAACAGCTTCTGGAAGACGTACGTCACGTAGTTCATCAGGTTGACCGGATCGTCCCAGACAATGGTCACCCAGGGCGCGGCCGTGGCTTCGACGGAGCCGGCTTCCCGTTGCCCGGTGGTACCCGGTTTGGTCGGGGCTGACGCAACCATGGGTTCTAGGATAGCGAGCCGCGGCCATTCACCCGATACGGTTGCGTTGTGAACGACTCGGTGTGCGCCGGGCTGCTGACCGACCGATACGAATTGACGATGCTGGCGGCGGCGCTGCGCGATGGCACCGCGGATCGCCGGACCACGTTCGAGTTGTTCGCGCGCCGGTTGCCCGACGGACGCCGCTACGGCGTGGTCGCCGGGACGGGCCGGTTTGTGGAGGCCTTGCCCGAGTTCACGTTCGATGACGTGGCGTGTGAGTCGCTGGCGGAATTTCTCTCTCCTGACACGTTGGCATATCTGCGCGACTTTCGCTTCGCCGGCGACGTCGACGGCTATGCCGAGGGCGAGCTGTACTTCCCTGGGTCGCCGGTGTTGTCGGTACACGGCAGCTTTGCTGAATGTGTGGTGCTCGAGACGCTGGCGTTGTCGATCTTCAACCACGACACCGCCGTTGCGTCGGCGGCCGCCCGGATGGTCAGCGCGGCCGAGGGGCGGCCGCTGATCGAGATGGGCTCGCGACGCACCCACGAGCGCGCCGCCGTCGCTGCGGCCCGCGCCGCCTACATCGCCGGCTTCGCCGGGTCATCCAACCTGGAGGCGCGCCGCCGCTACGGCGTGCCGACCGAAGGCACCAGTGCGCACGCGTTCACCCTGTTGCACACCGGCCCCGACGGACCCGACGAGCCGGCCGCGTTCGCGGCGCAGGTCGACGCGCTCGGTGTAGGCACGACGCTGCTGATCGACACCTACGACGTGACGACCGGTGTGACCAGCGCCGTCGCCGCCGCCGGCACCGGCCTCGGTGCGGTGCGCATCGACTCCGGGGATCTGGGCGTGTTGGCGCGTCAGGTCCGAGCGCAACTCGACCGACTCGGAGCGACGGAGACCCGCATCGTCGTCTCCGGCGACCTGGACGAATTCGCCATCGCCGGGTTGCGGGCCGAACCCGTCGACAGCTACGGCGTGGGCACCTCACTGGTCACCGGGTCCGGAGCGCCGACCGCGAGCATGGTCTACAAGCTGGTCGAAGTGGACGGCATCCCGGTCGAGAAGCGCAGCGTCCGCAAAGAGACGCACGGCGGCCGCAAGGAGGCGCTGCGGCTGTGCCGTCCGACCGGCACGATCACCGAGGAGATCGTGCATCCGGCGGGGCATCCGCCGCAGACCAGTGAGCCGTCCCGGGTGGTGACGATCCCGCTGGTGCGCGACGGCAAGGCGGTGGTCGACGTAGACCTGGGCGTGGCGCGCGACCTGGTGGCCTCGGGCTTGCGAAGCTTGCCGTGGGAGGGTCTGATGTTGTCGCACGGCGATCCGGCGATTCCCACGACGCAGATCCCCGCGCGACGCATCGACCACCAGGAGTAGCCACGCCCAACGAGCTACCGGCGTCCGTGCCCGAACTGCTGGCCACCGCGGTCGCAGCACTCGGGGGCAGTGAACGCAGCGGCCAAGTGCAGATGGCCGCCGCGGTTGCCGACGCGTTCGAAACCGGCGAGCACCTGGCGGTGCAGGCGGGAACCGGGACCGGAAAGTCGTTGGCCTACCTTGTTCCGGCGATTGCCCGCGCGGTGTCCGACGACACGCCCGTCGTGGTGTCGACAGCGACGATTGCCCTGCAGCGCCAGCTGGTCAACCGCGATCTGCCACAACTGGTCGACGCACTCACCGACACGCTGCCCCGCGCGCCGCAATTCGCCCTGCTGAAGGGTCGCCAGAATTACCTGTGCCTGAACAAGATTCACAACGGATCGGCTTCGAGTACAGATGACGAGCCACCGGAGGAGCTTTTCGAGCCGCAGGCGGCCACGGCATTGGGGCGCGACGTGCAACGGCTCACCGCGTGGGCCTCGACGACAGACTCGGGTGACCGCGACGACCTCAAACCGGGTGTCGCCGACCGTTCCTGGTCACAGGTCAGCGTGTCCTCGCGGGAATGCCTCGGCATGGCACGTTGCCCGTTCGGCACCGAATGCTTCGCCGAACGCGCCCGAAGCCGGGCAGGCCAGGCCGATATTGTCGTGACCAACCACGCGCTGCTGGCCATCGACGCCGTCGCCGACTCGGCCGTACTGCCCGAACACCAGCTGCTCATCGTCGACGAGGCGCACGAACTGGCCGACCGGGTGACCGCGGTGGCCACCGGCGAATTGACCGCGACCGCACTGGGAATCGCCTCGCGGCGCATCACCAGGCTGATCGAACCCGAGCTCATGCAGCGGTGGGAACGGGCCTCGACCAACTTCACCATGGCGATCCAGAACGCCACGGCCGGCCGCATCGATCACCTCGACGACGAACTGGCCACTCACCTCACCGCGCTGCGCGATACGGCCAGTGCGGCACGCTCGGTGATCGACACATCGCCGGCCGATACCAAGGCAGCGTCGGCGCGTGCGGAGGCCGTCGCAAGCCTCACCGAAATCGGTGACACCGCGTCGCGCATGTTGATGTCGTTCGCGCCGGCGATCCCCGATCGCACCGACGTGGTCTGGCTGGATCACGAGGACAACCGCGGTTCGACGCGTGCGGTGCTGCGGGTGGCGCCGCTCTCAGTGGCCGGGCTGCTGCGCAACCGGCTATTCGCCGACGCCACAGCGATATTGACGTCGGCGACGCTGACCGTCGGCGGCTCGTTCGACGCGATGGCGACCGCCTGGGGCCTCGCCGACGCACAGGATGACACTGAAAAACGTTGGCGTGGAATCGATGTCGGGTCACCGTTCCAGCATGCCAAAGCCGGGATTCTCTACGTCGCAGCCCATTTGCCTCCGCCCGGTCGCGACGGGACCGGCTCGGCCGAGCAGCTGAATGAGATCGCCGACCTCGTCAACGCGGCCGGCGGGCGGACGCTCGGGTTGTTCTCGTCGATGCGGGCGGCACGCGCCGCCGCCGAGGCGATGGCCGAACGACTTTCGACGCCGGTGTTGTGCCAAGGCGATGACAGCACCGCCGCACTCGTCGAACAGTTCTCCGCCGACGCAGCGACGTCACTGTTCGGCACGCTGTCGTTGTGGCAGGGCGTCGACGTGCCCGGCCCGTCGTTGTCGTTGGTCATCATCGACCGCATCCCGTTCCCACGGCCGGACGATCCGCTGCTGGGCGCCCGGCAGCGCGCGGTAGCCGCACGCGGCGGCAACGGATTCATGGCCGTCGCCGCCAGCCACGCCGCGCTGCTGCTGGCCCAGGGTGCTGGGCGGCTGCTGCGCGGCGTCGACGACCGCGGCGTGGTCGCGGTGCTGGACTCCCGGATGGTGACCGCCCGCTATGGCGGCTACCTGCGAGCCTCCCTGCCGCCGTTCTGGTCGACAACCGATGGCACCGCAGTGCGCCAGGCGCTGGAGCGATTGCGAGCAGCCCAGGAGGCCCGCTCAGCGGGGTGAAGCCAGGGCGACCAGGCCGAGTTCGGCCGGGGAAGCCAGCATTGGATGATTCGGCAGCACCCGCACGGTGTAACCGACCGCGCCTGCGACCGGCAAAGTCGTCGTCGTCGAGAAAACGTGGTCACCGCCGGACGCGGTGCCGGTGTATGGCATCTCGACGGTGATCGGGTCCACCAGCGCGTCGCTGGTGTCCACCCTGCCGACCACCGCCTGCACGGTGACCTCGTCGGGCCGCAGGCCGGCCAGCTGGACGGTCGCGGTCAGCGTCAGCTTCGATCCGAGGACGGGGATGTCGGGCAGCCCGGTGCTGTCGACGTCGGTGACCTCGATGTGTGGCCACGCCTCGAACACACGCCGGCGGTAGTCGGCCAGGTCGCGGGCCGGGTCGAACGCCGCCCGCCCGTCGTCGTCGAACGTCACGGTGCGGCGCAGCGACTCTGCCGCCGGCACGTAGTAGCGCTCGGTGTAATCGCGAACCATCCTGGAGGCCAGGACTTTCGGGCCGAGCGTCTGAATGGTGTGGCGGACCATCTCGATCCACCGGCGGGGTACGCCTTGCTCGTCGCGCTCGTAAAATGTCGGCGCCACCGACTTCTGCAGCAGGTCGTAAAGCGCCGCCGCTTCCAGGTCGTCGCGACGGCCCTCGTCGGCCACCCCGGAGGCCGACGGTATCGCCCAGCCGTTCTCGCCGTCGTACCACTCGTCCCACCACCCGTCGCGGATGGACAGGTTCAGCCCGCCGTTGAGCGCGCTCTTCATCCCCGACGTGCCGCACGCCTCCAGCGGACGCAGCGGGTTGTTCAACCAGACATCGCAGCCCCAATACAGCAGCCGTGCCATCGACATGTCGTAGTCGGGCAGGAACGCGATGCGGTGGCGCACCTCGGGCCGGTCGGCGAACTGCACGACCTGCTGGATGAGCGCCTTGCCGCCGTCATCAGCGGGGTGCGACTTGCCGGCAACGATCAGCTGGATCGGCCGGTTTTCGTCGAGCAGCAGCTGTTCCAGCCGGTCGGGATCGCGCAGCATCAGCGTCAGCCGCTTGTAGGTCGGGACCCGTCGGGCGAACCCGATGGTCAGCACGTCGGGATCGAATGCCGTTTCGATCCAACCTAATTCGGCTTCGGGTGCGCCACGTTCGAGCCACGAGCGACGCAGCCGCGCCCGGACGTCCTCGACCAGCAGCGTGCGCAGCTGCGAGCGGATCCACCACAGGCGCCCGGCGTCGACCTGGTTCAGTCGTAGCCAGACGCCGGGGTCGCTGAACGCCGCGTCGTCCGGTCCCGCCAGTTCACGACCCAGCTCCAACCATTGCGACGCCGCCCACGTGCGCGCATGGACACCGTTGGTGATCGAGCCGATCGGCACTTCCTCGGGATCGAAGTCCGGCCACAGCTCGTTGAACATCGCGCGACTCACTCGGCCGTGCAGCAGCGAAACGCCGTTGGCGCGCTGGGCCAGCCGCAGGCCCATGTGGGCCATGTTGAATTTCTCCGGGTCGTCCTCGGCGCCCAGCGCCTGGATCCGGGCCAGCGGCACGCCGGGCAGCAGCGCCCGGCCATCAGCATCCGCGAAGTATTGCTCCACCATCTCCATCGGAAACCGGTCGATGCCGGCCGGGACCGGCGTGTGGGTGGTGAACACCGTACTGGAGCGGACCACGGTCAGTGCGGTGTCGAAATCCAGCCCGGCATCGACGAGTTCGCGGATGCGTTCGGCGCCGAGAAATCCGGCGTGACCTTCGTTCATGTGGAACACCTCGGGCGCCGGCAAACCCTCGATCGCCGTGAAGGCGCGGATGGCTCGGACACCGCCGATGCCGGCCAGGATCTCTTGCTGCATCCGATGCTCTTGATCGCCGCCGTAGAGGCGGTCGGTGACCCCACGCAGTTCGTGCTCGTTCTCCGAAATGTCGGAGTCCAGCAGCAGCAGCGGAACGCGACCGACCTGGGCCACCCAGACCTGCGCGTGCAGCCGGGCCGCATCCGGCAGCGCCAGCTCAACCAGTGCAGGAGCGCCGGTACTGTCGGTGAGCAGTCGCAGCGGCAGCCCCTGCGGGTCGAGCGCCGGATAGGTTTCGTGCTGCCAGCCATCGGCCGTCAGCGACTGCCGGAAGTAGCCGGAACGGTAATACAGGCCCACCGCGACCAGCGGGAGTCCGAGATCCGACGCGGACTTCAAATGGTCGCCGGCCAGGATTCCCAGGCCACCCGAGTAGTTCGGCAACACCTTCGCGACCCCGAACTCCATCGAGAAGTACGCGATGCCGTTGGGCATCGCCTCGCCGTTGTCTTGTTGCTGCTGATACCACAGCGGGCGGCTCAGATAGTCGGTCAGATCGGCCGCCAGGTGATCGAGCCAGTCCAGGAAGCCGCCGTCGACCGCCAGCTCGTCGAGCCGGGCCGGGCTCACCGCGCCCAACAGCGCAACGGGATCTTGACCGCATTGCGCCCACAGCGCCGGGTCTATCGCGCCGAAGAGGTCCTGCGTCGGCTTGTCCCACGACCAGCGCAAGTTGATCGACAGCTGTTCGAGCGCCCCCAGGCGTTCCGGAAGGTGAGCACGGACCGTGAACCTACGGAGGGCTTTCACGCATCACTACCTTACTGACATCAGACCGGGGTTCGCTCGCCTAACCGAGAGCGCATCCTGCCTCCGCGTGTGGTCCGACACTACGGTGGGTATGGGGCGCAAAGAGTCCTACGCCTGAGGAGCAACTCGCAAACCGGAAGGAAGTGGCGGTGCCCGGTCGTGTCGAGATCGATGACGTCGCGCCCGTCATATCGTGCGGTGCGTATCCGGCAAAAGCTGTGGTCGGCGAGGTGGTTCCGGTCCGCGCCGCGGTGTGGCGGGAAGGCCATGACGCCGTCGCCGCGACGCTGGTGGTGCGTTACCTCGGGCCGCGCTACCCGCTCGCCGGCGAAGCCCGACGGCTCAAGGCGGTGCAGGCCCCTTTAAAGGCTCCGTCAGTCGCCGAAAGCCCCGTCGATCCGCTCCCCCGGGTCAAGCCGCTACTCCTGGCAATGCAGATGGGCGTGGAGCCGTACGTTTTCCACGGTCAGTTCACTCCCGACAGCGTCGGGTTGTGGACGTTTCGGGTGGACGGCTGGGGTGACCCCATCCACACCTGGCGGCACGGTTTGGAGGCCAAGCTGGAGGCCGGCCAGGGCGAGACCGAACTGTCCAACGACCTGCTGCTGGGTGCACAGCTACTCGAACGCGCCGCCACCGGTGTTCCCCGTAATCAGCGCGATCCGCTGCGTGCCGCGGCCGAGGCCCTGCGGGCACCGGGCGATCCGGTCTCGCGGGCTGCGCTGGCGCTAAGTCCCGAGATCGACGAGCTTTTGTCGCAGTACCCGCTGCGTGAGCTGATCACCCGTGGCGAGCAGTACGGGGTGTGGGTGGACCGGCCGCTGGCCAGCTTCGGCTCGTGGTACGAGATGTTCCCGCGCTCGACCGGTGGCTGGGACGCCAACGGCAACCCGGTGCACGGCACCTTCGCCACCGCCGCAGCGGCGTTGCCCCGTATCGCCAAGATGGGCTTCGACGTGGTCTACCTGCCGCCGATCCACCCGATCGGCAAGGTGCACCGCAAGGGCCGCAACAACACCGCGACCGCGGCCCCCGGTGACGTCGGTTCGCCGTGGGCGATCGGGAGCGACGAAGGCGGCCACGACGCGGTGCATCCGCAGCTGGGCACGATCGACGACTTCGACAAATTCGTCGCGGCGGCGCACGACTTGGGCATGGAGGTCGCCCTGGACCTGGCGCTGCAATGCGCGCCCGATCACCCGTGGGCCAAACAACATCGGGAATGGTTCACCGAGCTGCCCGACGGCACCATCGCCTATGCGGAGAACCCGCCGAAGAAATACCAGGACATCTACCCGATCAACTTCGACAACGATCCCGCCGGACTCTACGACGAGGTGCTGCGCGTCGTGCTGCACTGGATCGACCACGGGGTCAAGGTGTTTCGGGTCGACAACCCGCACACCAAGCCGCCTGACTTCTGGGCCTGGCTGATCGGCCAGGTGAAATCAATTGATCCCGACGTGCTATTTTTGTCCGAGGCGTTCACCCCGCCGGCCCGTCAATTCGGGCTCGCCAAGCTGGGCTTCACCCAGTCCTACACCTACTTCACCTGGCGCACGTCCAAGTGGGAGCTCACCCAATTCGGCGAGGAGATCCCGTACGTCGCCGACTTCCGTCGTCCCAATCTGTTCGTCAACACCCCAGACATCCTGCATGCCGTCCTGCAGCACAACGGCCCGGGCATGTTCGCGATACGCGCGGTGCTGGCGGCGACGATGAGCCCGGCCTGGGGCGTGTACTCGGGCTACGAGCTCTTCGAGCACGAGGCCGTATGGGAGGGCAGCGAGGAGTATCTCGACTCCGAGAAGTACGAGCTCCGGCCGCGCGACTTCGAGGGCGCGCTGAAGGCAGGACGATCGCTGGAGCCATTTATCGCACAGCTGAACAACATTCGCCGGCTCCACCCAGCTCTGCAGCAACTGCGGACCATCAAGTTTCACTCTCTCGACAACGATGCTCTGCTGGCCTACAGCAAGTTCGACCCGATCACCGGCGACTGCGTGCTGGTCGTCGTGACGCTCAACGCGTTCGGGCCGGAAGAGGCGACGTTGTGGTTGGACATGGCCGCATTGGGTATGGAGCCCTACGAGCGGTTCTGGGTGCGGGACGAGATCACCGGCGAGGAATACCAATGGGGACAAGCCAACTACGTGCGTATCGACCCTGGTCGCGCGCCGGCCCACATCCTCAACATGCCGCTCATACCGTCCGAATCACGAATGACGCTGCTGCGCCGGAGGTGACGCCGCGATGAAGCCCACCGACCAACTCGCCAGGACCCACCTGGCGCCCGAACCCCGCGACCTGGCTCGCCTGCTGGCCGGGGAGCACCACGACCCGCACAGCGTGTTGGGCGCGCACGAGTACGGCGACCACACCGTCATCCGGGCCCTCCGGCCGCACGCCACTGACGTGGTCGCACTGGTCGGCGACGATCGGTTTCCGCTGCAGCACATCGACTCTGGGCTGTTTGCGGTGGCACTGCCGTTCATCAACCTGATCGACTATCGCCTGGAAGTCAGTTACCACGGCTCCGACCCGCACACGGCTGCCGACGCCTACCGCTTCCTGCCGACGCTGGGCGAAGTCGATCTGCACCTGTTCGGCGAGGGACGCCACGAACGCCTCTGGGAGGTGCTGGGCGCCCACCCGCGCTCGTTCAAAACCGCCGACGGTGTGGTCGAGGGTGTGTCGTTCGCCGTGTGGGCCCCCAACGCCAAGGGCGTCAGCCTGATCGCGGAGTTCAACGGTTGGAACGGCAACGATGCGCCGCTACGAGTACTGGGCTCGTCGGGCGTGTGGGAGCTGTTCTGGCCGGAGTTCCCCACCGATGGCCTGTACAAGTTTCGGGTGCACGGCGCCGACGGCTCCGTCACGGACCGGGCTGACCCCTTCGCGTTCGCCACCGAGGTGCCACCGCACACGGCGTCGCGGGTGAACGTGAGTGATTACCGCTGGTCCGATGGCGACTGGATGACAGCGCGCGCTCAGCGCAATCCGGTGTTCGAGCCGATGAGCACCTACGAAGTCCACCTGGGCTCGTGGCGGCCTGGGCTGTCCTACCTCGACCTTGCCCGCGAGCTAACAGAATACGTTGTGGCCCAAGGGTTTACCCATATCGAACTCCTACCTGTCGCCGAGCACCCGTTCGGCGGATCCTGGGGATACCAGGTTACGTCCTACTATGCGCCGACCTCCCGCTTCGGCACCCCGGACGAATTCCGGGCGCTCGTCGACGCGCTACACCAGGCCGGAATCGGCGTCATCGTGGACTGGGTCCCGGCCCACTTCCCAAAGGACGCCTGGGCGCTGGGCCGTTTCGACGGCACACCGCTCTACGAGCACTCCGATCCCCGTCGCGGCGAGCAACTCGACTGGGGTACTTACGTGTTCGACTTCGGCCGTGCGGAGGTGCGCAACTTCCTGGTGGCCAATGCGCTGTACTGGCTGCAGGAGTTCCACGTCGACGGCCTGCGCGTCGACGCCGTCGCTTCGATGCTGTACCTCGACTATTCGCGGCCCGCCGGCGGCTGGACACCGAATGCGTACGGCGGGCGGGAGAACCTGGAAGCCGTGCAGTTCCTTCAGGAGATGAATGCCACCGCGCACAAGGCGGCGCCGGGAATCGTCACCATTGCCGAGGAGTCGACGTCGTGGCCGGGCGTGTCGAGGCCGACCAGCGTTGGCGGCCTTGGCTTTTCGATGAAGTGGAACATGGGCTGGATGCACGACACCCTGGACTACATCGGCCATGATCCGGTGCACCGTAGCTATCACCACCACGAGATCACCTTCTCGATGCTCTACGCATTCAGTGAGAATTTCGTGCTCCCGATCAGTCACGACGAGGTGGTGCACGGCAAGGGCACGCTGTGGTCGCGGATGCCGGGCGACGACCATGTCAAGGCGGCGGGTTTGCGCAGCCTGCTGGCCTACCAGTGGGCGCACCCGGGCAAGCAACTGTTGTTCATGGGTCAGGAATTCGGGCAGCGCGCCGAATGGTCCGAGGAACGTGGCCTGGACTGGTTCCAGCTCGACGAGAACAGCTTCTCCAACGGGATCTCGCGGCTGGTCAACGACATCAACAAGATCTATCGCGGCTGCCCGGCGCTGTGGAGTCGGGACACCACGCCGGACGGGTATTCCTGGATCGATGCCAACGACTCCGCCAACAATGTGCTGAGCTTCCTGCGGTACGGCAGCGACGGCTCGGTGATGGCCTGCGTGTTCAATTTCTCGGGCGCCGAGCACAGCGGCTATCGTCTGGGCCTGCCCAGCGCGGGGCGGTGGCGCGAAGTGCTCAACACCGACGCGACCATCTACAACGGCACCGGGATCGGCAACCTTGGCGGCGTGGACGCCAACGATGAGCCGTGGCACGGTCGTCCGGCATCCGCGGTGTTGGTGTTGCCGCCGACGTCGGCGCTGTGGCTGGAGCCTGAAGGCAACTAGTACAGCGCGTTGGCGAGGTTGCGCCGCCCGGTGATGACGTCGGGGTCGGCGGGGTCGAAGAGCTCGAACAACTCGATCAGCCGCGTGCGCACCGAGGTCCGCTCGTCACCGGACGTCCGCCGCACCAACGCGACCAGCCGGTCGAAGGCGCCCTGCACGTCCTGGTTGAGGATCTGCACGTCGGCAGCGGCGAACGCGGCTTCGATGTCCGAAGGATCCGCATCGGCGGCGGCCACAGCCTCTGGCCCCTGTGCGGTAGCGCGCATCAAGAAGGCGAGTTGGCGTATCGCGCCCTTGGCTTCGGCGTGGTTCGGATCGTCGTCCAGGATGGCCTGATACGAGTCGGAGGCGGCGGCGAAGTCGCCGTCCTGCAGCTGCTGGCGCGCCTGCGCGAGCGCTGGGGCGACTGCCTCAGGTTCGTCGGAATCCGTTGCACCGCTGAGCTTTCCCGCAGTCGCCGACAGTAGTGAGTCCACCCAGCGGCGCAACTGTTCGGGCGGCTGCATGCCCTGAAAGCTCGAAAGTGGCTGCCCCCCAGCCAAAGCCACGACGGTGGGGACCACTTCGACACCGAAGATCTGGGCCACTCGGGGAACCACGTCGACGTTGACGCTTGCCAGCGACCACTTGCCGTTGTCGGCGGCGGCCAGGCCGGAAAGTATGTCGGCTAGTTGCAGGCAGACATCGCTGCGCGGCGACCACAGCAGCACCACTACCGGCACCTCGTTGGACCGCAGCAGCACCTGTTCTTCGAAGTTGGCTTCGTTGATCTCGATGCCGATGGGCGCCGACTCCCCCGCGGCGGTATCGCCGCTGGACGGCGCGCTTTGCTTGAGACCGGACAAGTCGACCGCGCCGGCCATCGCAGGACCAATCGGAGGTCGAGGACGGGTCACGTCGTTAAGTTTGGCACGTCGCGGTGTGGGACTATTCACCCGGTTAGGGCGCCCCGGCCCGCTTCGGGCAGCCGTATGACCAAAATCACACGAACCGTCAATTTTGCGTGCGCACACGCTGCCAGCAACCATTCACGCCCGCAGCAAATGGGCCCGGCGCACGCCCCCCTACCAGCCAGTAACTAGCCAGCCCGCAGAATCAGCGCGTCGCCTTGGCCGCCCGCTCCGCACAGCGCCGCGACGCCGTATCCCGAACCCCGGCGGGACAGCTCGAGAGCCGCGTGCAGCGCGATCCGCGCGCCCGACATGCCGATTGGATGCCCGATGGCGATCGCACCGCCGTTGACGTTGACGATGTCGGGGTCGACGCCCAGTTCCCGCGTCGAGGCCAGTGCCACCGCGGAGAATGCCTCGTTGATCTCCACGACGTCCAGTTGGTCGACGGAGATGCCTTCCCGGCTAAGCGCTTTTTTGATCGCGTTGGCCGGCTGCGACTGCAGCGTCGAATCCGGGCCGGCAACCACGCCGTGTGCACCGATCTCGACCAGCCAGGACAGGCCCAACTCGGTGGCCTTGTCTTTGTTCATCACGACCACCGCGGCGGCGCCGTCGGAAATCTGCGAAGCCGACCCGGCGGTGATCGTGCCGTCGCGACGGAACGCCGGCTTGAGTCCGCCCAGCGATTCGGCGGTGGTGTTGGCGCGAATGCCCTCATCCTCGTTGAACTGCAGGGGATCGCCCTTGCGCTGCGGAATGCTCACCGGCACGACTTCGTCGGCGAAGATGCCGTCCTTCCACGCCGCAGCAGCCTTCTGGTGCGACCGCGCAGCGAATTCGTCCTGCTCGAGGCGGGTGAACTTGTCGACTTCGTTGCGCTGCTCGGTCAGCGCGCCCATCGGCTGGTCGGTGAAGACATCGTGCAGGCCGTCGTAGGCCATGTGGTCCAGAACCGTCACGTCGCCGTACTTGTAGCCCGACCGGCTATCCATCAGCAGGTGCGGCGCTTTGGTCATCGACTCCTGGCCGCCGGCCACCACCACGTCGAACTCACCGGCCCGAATGAGCTGGTCAGCCAGTGCGATGGCGTCGATGCCGGACAGACACATCTTGTTGATGGTCATCGCCGGGACGTCCCAACCGATACCGGCCGCAACCGCCGCTTGCCGGGCGGGCAACTGACCGGCCCCGGCGGTCAGTACCTGGCCCATGATCACGTACTCGACCAGTCGACCCGGCACTTCGGCATTTGGAAAAGCCTTCTCCAGCGCGCCGGCGATCGCGACGGCGCCCAGATCACTGCCGGAGAAGTCCTTCAGCGAACCCATCAATTTGCCGACCGGGGTACGGGCTCCAGCAACGATCACCGACGTCGTCATAACTACCTCCAGGGGCGGGGTCAGCGGCCGATTCTGCGCATCGCAGAAGCAGAATCGTTCCCGTCAGGTTACCGTTACGTGATGACCACCGATCAAGTTGACGTCCGTCAAGTACTCGCCACCGCGTTGGTGACGGCGGTCGACCATGTCGGTATTGCGGTCCCTGACCTCGACGACGCAATCGCGTGGTACCACGACCACCTCGGCATGATCGTGTTGCACGAGGAAATCAACGAAGACCAGGGCATTCGCGAGGCGATGCTGTCGGTGCGCGGCGCTCCGGTCGGCAGCGCTCAGGTTCAGCTGATGGCCCCGCTCGACGAGTCGTCGACAATCGCGAAATTCATCGACAAGCGCGGGCCCGGCATCCAGCAGTTGGCTTACCGGGTCAGCGACCTCGAGAGCCTCACCGACCGCCTGCGTGAGCAGGGAGTCCGGCTGCTCTACGAGGCGCCCCGGCGCGGCACAGCGAACTCGCGGATCAACTTCATCCACCCCAAGGACGCCGGTGGCGTTCTGATCGAGTTGGTTGAGCCCGCCGACGACGCGCAGAAAGCGCACTAGTTTTCGTCACGACCATTTTCGGGTCGGCGCGCGCGTAGCACGATTTAGCCAGCAGGGCGTGTGCCAGTGCCGCCGGTCATCGAGGGCAACCTCACCGGAATCTGCTAACCACACCACCACGTGCGCTGTACCCGAACGGATTTCGTGATCGCAACCGGGGCAGCGATACGTTTTGAGCGCTTGCGCGGCGGCGACAGGTCGCACCTCGTAATCGTGGCCGTCCGGCCCGGTTTCCACGCGGCGTTGCGTCGGCAGCGGCCGCAGCGGCGGCTGCCTGCGCGGTGGAGTGCGGCGCCGAGGCATGGCACCAGTTTAGTGAGACACCTCAGAACAGCCGGAATTCGTCAGAATCCATGCCGCGCATCTTGTCGTAATCCAATGTCAGACAACGGATTCCGCGATCGACCGCCAAGGTTTTGGCCTGCGGCTTGATCTGCTGCGCGGCGAACACCCCGCGCACCGGTGCGAGCACGCTGTCGCGATTGAGCAACTCGAGGTAGCGGGTCAGCTGCTCAACGCCGTCGATCTCCCCGCGGCGCTTGATCTCCACCGCGACCGAGCCGCCCTGCTCGTCGCGGCACAGCAGGTCGACCGGCCCGATCGCGGTCATGTACTCGCGGCGCACCAGGGTATAGCCGGGGCCGAGCAGTTCGACATGCTCGGCGAGTAATGCCTGCAGGTGTGCTTCGACGCCGTCCTTGACCAGCCCCGGGTCGACTCCCAATTCATGGCTGGAGTCGTGCTCGACGTCCTCGATGGTGATGCGCAGTTGTTCGCCGGCCTTGTTCTGCACCACCCAGACCGGCAGCTCGCCGTCGAGCACTTCGGTCAGCCAGCATGGTGGGCTCATCCAGTTCAGCGGCTTGTACGCACGGTCGTCGGCGTGCACGCTGACCGAGCCATCGGCCTTGACCAGCAGTAGTCGGCGGGCCGACGGCAGGTGGGCGGTGAGTCGGCCGAGATAGTCGACCGTGCACTGGGCGATGACGAGACGCACGCGACTCACCTTAAGCGCGAACCGCCGAGGCAATTAGGCTGACGCCACGATGATGGCCACACGAACGGTCGCGCAACGGCTGGGCCGGCTTCTGGAGATAGTCACCCGACAGAGCGCTCGGCTGCCGGAAACCCCGGCGTATGGCTCGTGGCTGCTCGGGCGGGTCTCGGAAAGTCAGGCCCGTCGGCGGGTTCGCATTCAGATCATCACCACCGTCTTCATCCTCGCGACCAATCTCATCGGTATCGGCGTCGCGAGCCTGCTGCTGACCATCGCCTTCCCTTCCCCCAGCGTCTTCAGCGATGCACCACTGTGGATCACCTTCGGCGTCACCCCGGCTTACCTTGCCGTGGCGCTGGCGCTGGGGACGTACTGGATCACCCGGCGGACCATCGGCGCGCTCCGCTGGGCGATCGAGGAGCGCCAGCCCACCCCTGCCGACGAGCGCCGCACGTTTATGGCTCCGTTCCGGTTGGCGCTCGGCGTGCTCATCTTGTGGGGGCTCGGCGCGGCGTTGTTGACCACGCTGTACGGGCTGGCTGACAGCACGTTCATCCCGATTGTGGGATTTTCGGTGAGCATCTGCGGCATTTTGGTGGCCACCGCGTCTTACCTATTGACCGAGTTCGCGCTGCGCCCGGTGGCCGCGCAAGCGCTCGAGGCCGGCCGCGTGCCACGGCGATTAGCGCCCGGCATCATGGGCCGCACCCTGACGGTGTGGCTGCTCGGCTCCGGTCTCCCAGTCCTCGGCATCGCCATCACCGCGATGTTCGCCCTGACGCTGAGAAACCTGAGCGAGACGCAGTTTGGCGTCGCGGTGCTGGTCATCTCGAGCGCGACGCTGGTCTTCGGATTCGTCTTGATGTGGATCCTGTCCTGGCTGACTGCGACGCCGGTCCGGGTCGTGCGCGCGGCGCTCAAACGTGTCGAGCAGGGCGATCTACGAGGCGATCTGGTGGTCTTCGACGGCACAGAGCTCGGCGAGCTGCAGCGTGGTTTCAACTCGATGGTCGACGGTTTGCGCGAGCGTGAACGAGTGCGCGACCTGTTCGGCCGCCACGTCGGACGCGAAGTCGCCGCCGCCGCCGAGCGGGAGAAGCCGCAACTCGGCGGCGAAGAGCGCCATGTCGCAGTGGTTTTCGTCGATATCATCGGTTCGACGCAATTGGTGACGAGCCGTCCGGCCGCAGAAGTCGTGCAGCTGCTGAACCGCTTCTTCGCGGTGATCGTCGAAGAGGTGGATAGGCATTGCGGCTTCGTCAACAAATTCGAGGGTGACGCCGCGCTCGCAGTGTTCGGCGCACCCAACCATCTCGACCGACCGGAAGACCAAGCGCTGGCCGCAGCCCGCGCCATCGCTCGTCGACTCGACAGCGAGGTCCCCGAATGCCCCGCCGGGATTGGGGTCACGGCGGGGAAAGCCGTCGCCGGAAATGTGGGCGCCAAAGAGCGGTTCGAATACACGGTCATCGGCGAGCCGGTCAACGAAGCCGCCCGGCTGTGCGAACTGGCTAAGGATGAACCCGGCCGACTACTGGCATCCTCGGACACCGTCAACGCCGCCAGTGAAAGCGAGCGGGCACGTTGGTCTTTGGGCAAGACAGTGACGCTGCGCGGCCATGGCCGGCCGACCCGGCTGGCCGCACCGGTGTAGCCGGGTCACCTCTCAGCCACGCCGATGTCAGTTTTCCGCCAGCAAATGTGTCGACCGGTTCCGACGGCCTGCTCTGCGAGTGGGGGGTGACATTCGGCGATTAGGCCGGGCCGAAAGGCCCTCGCCCAGAAGAGCGCTGGCGAGGAATGCTAATCAGTCCGACCGCTGCCAACGATTAGGAATGGTGATGTTCGCCAACATTGAACAGGCGGCCGCTGTCGGGATCACCGTCGTCGCTCTCGCGTGGATGGCCGCGGTGGGTCCGGGTGCGGCGCATGCGCAGCCGCCGCGCCTGCCGCCCCAAGCTAATAACTTCACCTGTCCTGACATCCCGGGAATCAACTACGTACGGGATCCGGAAGATTCGCATGGGTACTACCTCTGCGTGGATGGATTGCAGCGCCATCGATTCCGGTGTCCACAAGTCACGGTATTGGTCATGGGGATCCCACCTAAGTGCGTACCCTTTCCTCGTAACCCGGGGTGAGCCGCGAATCGCTCCTCAAACGGCGTCAGTCCGCGTCGACCAACGTAAGGTTTTGAACCCGCGACCACGACGTTGTCGGATTTCCGCCAGTAATGTCAGTGGTCGGGTGTAATTGTTTCAAGCGTGCATGAAGACTTCGACCGTTGCTACCGGGCCGTGCAATCCAAGGACGCCCGGTTCGACGGCTGGTTCGTCACCGCGGTGCTGACCACGGGGATATATTGCCGTCCCAGCTGCCCAGTCCGGCCGCCCTTCGCCCGCAATGTCCGGTTCTATCCGACCGCGGCGGCCGCACAACGCGCCGGTTTTCGGGCGTGCAAACGTTGTCGCCCGGATGCGTCGCCGGGATCGCCCGAGTGGAACATCCGCGGGGACCTCGTCGCCCGGACCATGCGGCTGATCGCCGACGGCACCGTGGACCGCGAAGGTGTCACCGGTCTTGCCACCCGCCTCGGCTACACCACACGGCAGCTCGAACGGCTGCTGCAGGCCGAGACCGGTGCCGGCCCACTCGCCTTGGCCCGTGCACAACGCACCCAAACCGCGCGGGTGCTGATCGAGACAACAGATCTGCCTTTCGGCGAAGTCGCTTTTGCCGCAGGCTTTTCCAGCATTCGACAATTCAACGACACGCTGCGGTTGGTGTGCGATAGCACACCGACGCAATTACGCAGACACGCGGCCGCGCGGTTCGGCCGCGCCGGATTGGACATGCGGTCGCCGGGGACAGTGTCGCTGCGCCTGCCGGTACGGGCTCCATTCGCCTACGAAGGGGTCTTCGGTCATCTGGCCGCCAGCGTGGTACCCGGTTGCGAGGAGGTGCGCGACGGCGCGTATCGCCGCACCCTACGGCTGCCGTCCGGCAACGGCATCGTCAGCCTGACACCGGCACCCGATCATGTGCGATGCCTGCTCGTGCTCGACGACTTCCGCGACCTGACGACCGCGATCGCCCGTTGCCGGCGGCTACTCGACCTCGACGCTGATCCGGAGGCCGTGATCGAGGTATTGCGCTGCGATGCAGCGATGGCCCCAGTGGTCGCCAAGGCGCCGGGGCAGCGCATACCCCGCACCGTCGACGAGGCCGAACTCGCCGTGCGAGCGGTGCTGGGTCAGCAGGTGTCCATCAAGGCCGCGCGAACGCACGCCGGCCGGCTGGTCGCGGCATACGGCCAGCCGGTGCACGACGCCGACGGCACGCTGACGCACACCTTCCCGTCAGTCGAGCAGCTCGCCAACATCGATCCGGCCCATCTGGCCGTCCCAGGGACCCGTCGACGCACCCTGACCGCTCTGATCGCCGGGCTTGCCGATGGCAGTGTGGTCCTTGACACCGGCTGCGACTGGGACGTGGCCCGTCAACAGTTGTTGGCGCTGTCCGGCATCGGACCGTGGACCGCAGAGGTGATCGCCATGCGCGGGCTAGGCGACCCCGACGCCTTCCCCGTCAGCGACCTCGGATTGCGCTTGGCTGCACAACAATTGGGCTTACCGGCTGGCGAGCGGGCGCTGGATGCACGAAGCCGCCCATGGCGCCCGTGGCGTTCCTATGCCACACAACATCTCTGGACAACGCTGGAGCATCCGGTGAACCACTGGCCATCCAAGGAGATCGCATGATCCACTACCGCACCATTGATTCCCCGATTGGTCCGTTGGCGCTGGCTGGGCGCGGCCGGGCGCTGACGAACCTGCGCATGTTGAATCAAACGTACGAACCGGGACGCAGTGATTGGGTTCGCGACGACCGGGTCTTCCCGGATGCGGTCGAGCAGCTCGAGGCTTACTTCGCCGGCACCCGCACCGATTTCGACCTCGAGCTCAATCTCGTGGGCAGCGAATTCCAGCGGCGGGTTTGGCAGGCGCTGCTGACGATCCCCTACGGCGAAACCCGGTCGTATGGACAGATCGCTGAACAGATCGGCGCGTCCGGCGCCGCTCGCGCCGTTGGACTTGCCAACGGCCATAATCCGATCGCCATTATCGTCCCGTGCCACCGGGTGATCGGCGCGAGTGGAAGTCTCACCGGATACGGTGGCGGCCTCCATCGAAAACGGTCCCTGCTCGAAATGGAGAAAACCGTGAAATCGGGGAATTTAACGCTTTTTGATTAGGGTGCATAGCGCGCAAAAAAGGGCACTTTGTGGGTGCCCTTTTTTGGTGTGTGTTCGGCGGTGTCCTACTTTTCCACCCGGGTTGGGTAGTATCATCGGCGCTGGCAGGCTTAGCTTCCGGGTTCGGGATGGGTCCGGGCGTTTCCCTGTCGC
>DATJOR010000161.1:0-30326 GCA_035506875.1 Mycobacterium sp. | reverse complement strand
GACGTGGTCCCGTCCCGGCTGCGGCGCCCCGGGGCCGTGGTTCTGGAGATCGACGACGAGGACCCGATCTTCGAGCATCTCGACTACGCGCCGTATGCGCGGGATTACGGCTGGCACTCCGACTTGCCGCGGGCGGCCGGGCAGTAACCGGTTCGGCGGGTGACGTCGCGGCTGGTAGCCTGCTACCGATCAGGGGCTATGGCGCAGTTGGTAGCGCGACTCGTTCGCATCGAGTAGGTCAGGGGTTCGAATCCCCTTAGCTCCACCCTTAGCTCCACTAGGGAAAAGCTAGGTGAAACAGCCTAAGTGGGTTAGCTAGACCCGAGGCCCGGTCCCCAGAATCGCGCAGGAATCGCGCAGGAAAACCCTCGCAGGGCTACCACCAGCCATCACAAGGCAACGGTTTTAGCCCTTCCCAGCAACCGCCCGAATCGCCGCGTCCAGCTCGACGGCCACCGCATCAAGGTCGGTGTCGAATAGGTCGGCGTAGACATCCAGCGTCATCGACGCCTTGGCGTGCCCAAGCATCCGCTGAACTGCCTTCACGTTGGCCCCGGCGCTGATGGCCAGGCTCGCGGCGCTGTGCCGCAGATCGTGCGGCGTGATCGACGGAAACGACTCGTCGGCCTTCTGGCACTTGGCCACCGCAGGCGCGAACACCCGTGCCCGCCAGTTGGAATTACGAAGCACCCCGCCGCGCATGTCGGTGAACACCAGCTCGTCGCGGCCCTTGCCGATCATGAACGCCGACAGCTCGTCGGCTCGCCGAGTCCCTCCGCGAGTCAGATCAGCGCGAAACGGACCCCAAAGCGCTAATCCGCTCTCTCCGTAAAGCAGAGCGTGGGGGCGGCGTATCGGTGCCGTTCCACTCGTCAGACTTGATCTCGGATCTGGTCAAGCTGCCAAAGCCAGCCGACATCCTAAGGGCACCAGCGCAACTCGCGGCCACGCTGTCGGAGCTGAGGAACGTTCCCCGGTGGTGGTGGAGCTGGGAATGAGGCTCTTCCCGTTTTTCGAATCGAGGACTTAAACAAGACCTCGCCGTCCGCCTTGATATCGAACGATGCAGTCGCCCTTCTTGACCGAGCCGACCGGGGCACCGTCAGAACATGTTGGTCAAAAACACTTGCAGAGACTCGAATAGGCTCTCGGAGAATCCGCTGCTGCCGGCCCCGTTGTAAATTGCACCGATCAAGGCGTCAAAGCTATTGATGTCGTTGGAGATATCGACGAGTGTGAGGTCGCCGTCGGTCGAGGTGGTTGCGTCGGCGACTTGCGTTGGTGTCAACCCCAGGTAAACCGCGTGCTCGTTGACGACGCCCGCGAGTACACCCGGCAGACCGCCGGATGTGAAGTCCTGTTGGAAGTCGGGGACCCCGTCGCCGTCCAGCGTGTAGATGGTCGCGGGGTAGAGATCATCCGGCGTTAGGTTACCCAGGACGCCGTCAAAGTCGAGATCGGTGAGAATAGTGTTCGTCAGATTCGAGCCGAGTAGCGAGTCGAGGTCTGGTTCCAAATTGGGGTATATTCCGCCCGGGAGGGAGGGGTCGCCGATCATGACGAAGTGCAGGTCGGCGCTGGGGATGCCAGCTTGTTCGAGTTGGGTCATGGCGATCGACTCGGCGCCGGCGCTCTGCGAGTATCCGAAGATCGTCAGCGGGTGCTCGGCGCTGAAAGCGCCCGGATCCGCGTTGAGTTCGTTCTCCACGGCGAGAACGACGTCCGACGCGGCTGTGAGAGTGCTCGGGCCCTGTTGGATCAGTTCCGGTGTCGTTAGCACCTGCAGCGGCGCGCTGCACGGATCGGTCCCGACCATGTCGCACACCGTCGAGTAGGTCGCGCCATCGTCGAAACCCAGCGGATGCAGATACAGATCCTCGACGGTCTGCGCGAAAGCGGTCGACGGCGTCGGCTGGAAGGTTCCGCCGAGAATGATCGCCGTATCGCTGCCAGATAGCGGGTCGTCCGCGTCGGCGTGGGCGGCTTGGAGACTCGCCGCGCTAGCCGCGCCAACGAACATGCCGACGATGGCAACTTTCGCGAGCATCTTAGATCCGTTCAACCGCTGCACTTCCCTTTGCCTCTTGCCAGGCGCATAGTCTGCGTCTTCACATGTTCTCATCTGAAGTACAGCCTGAGTTCAACGAATTCTTAATCTCGGTCTAAAGGAACTGCCTTGGTTCCCTCAATCGAGTCATGTTGCGCGCCCGGGGGTTGGTGGGGATCCCTGGCATCTGTCGGAAACGATCGGAAATGCTGGCTCGTGGCTTGGGGTTGATCGAAAACTGCTGGGTGCAGCCGTAGACGACGACCTTGGACTCCCGCAGGATCGGCACTCCGCAGCCGGGGCAGGTAGGAGCTTTGTCGGAGACTTGCTTCTTGCACTCTGGACACGCGATGAGCGCCACGCCGTCATCGTTAGGGGGAGTGCCGCTAGCGCACTGGTGGATGGCCCGACAGCCGCAGCTAACTGTTTGCTGGGCATCGCGCATTCGCCCAGAATCGCGCAGGAATCGCGCAGGAAATGCTCGCCAGGTTTGAGACAACCGTCAGAGCTTCCCACAACCAACCCCGCTGACCTGCGGTGATGTCGCACGACCGTCAGAGCTTGACGCGATAAACGCCCAGGTGGGCCGATTTCGACTCGTTCGCATCGAGTAGGTCAGGGGTTCGAATCCCCTTAGCTCCACCGTCCCCGCTACCACCGGAAACGGCCCTCGGAGATCTCTCTGGGGGTCGTTTCATCACCGATGGGAACACTTTTGGGAACATTCAGCGAACCTGGCGCAGAGTGTGGGTCCCGCACCCGCTGAGCCGTGTACTAAAGCGCAGGATCGACAAGCGCACCGTAGGTGATCGACCGCGATATGCCGCGCACGTCGGGCACTGGGTAGGGGCGCCCGGTCATCGGATTTCCCCCGTCTACCTGCTGAACCATGCCGACCACGACGACGTCGTTTGTGGGATCGACCCAGAACCAGGTGCCATGCACGCCACCCCAGTAGAAGGTGCCTGTGCCGATCGCGCCGCCATTGAAATCGGCGTGCGATGGATCGAGCACGATGCCAACGTTCATGCCATAGCCAACACCCGCAAACGGCTGATCAAAACGCATCGGTACACCCTGCGGCAGCAGGTTGCTCGTCATCAGCTTGACCGAGGAAGGCGACAATATCCGGACGCCATCGAGCGTGCCGCGATTGGCCAGCATCTGGGCGAAACGTATGTAGTCCTGCGCCGTTGAATAGAGCCCAGCGATCGACAGCAGGTATCGCGGCTTCACCCCCGCGGGAGTCCCGGCGACGGCTGGAAATGGCGACTGGTCCGGTGCGAGGATCAGCTTAAGGCTTTCGTCCAGTGCGTAGCGCGGCGGAATGCGATTGCGATTTTCCGGCGCTACGTCAAAACCGGTGTCTTTCATACCCAATGGCGCGAAGATGCGCGGTTCGAGGAACGTATCGAGCCCTTCACCGGATATCCGCCGGAGAATTGCGCCCTGAACCTCCTGCTGAAGGCCGTAGCGGAAGAGGGTACCGGGCTGTGCTTCCAGTGGGAGCTTGGCCAGTTTGGGGATGATGTCGTCGTTTGTGCCGCTCCAAAGATCGGCCGCGGCGTACATCTCATCCACCTTGGGGTTGGTGCTGCCCACCGCAGGACCGAAGGCGAAGCCCGCGGAGGAAGCCATCAGGTGACGCATAGTCATCGGACGGTCGAGCGGCACAAGCTTGCCATCCTGCAATACCTGCAAATCGGCGAACTCGGGAATGAACTTCGTGACGAGATCGTCGAGCTGCCACTTGCCTTCTTCATAGAGGAGCAGCATTGCGACAGCGATGATCGGTTTGGTCATCGAAGCGATGCGGAAGATGGCGTCTTCACGCAGCGGTTCTCTGGCTCCCAACACCTGATGGCCGTAGCGACGGAACTTCACGAGCTTTCCGTGGCGGGCGACCATCACGCTGATCCCCGCGTAATGGCCGCCATCGATCTCCGCCTGCATCGCGTCGTCGAGGCGGTCCAGGCGTTCGGGAGAGAAGCCGACTGACTCCGGAGGAGCTATCGGCAACGGAGATGCAATCGTGGATGCCGGTGCACTGGGACCGGCCGAAGTTGCTGTCATGATGTTACTTCCGCGAAGTCGGCGGCAAAATTAGCGATGTCGCTGGCGGTAGAGTGACCGATATCGGGACAGATGACTGGCAAAATCTCGACTGCGTGGCAGGCGCCCATCATTTGGCGGCAACGCGCTGAAACGCCGCTTGCCAATAGCAGACGGTAGAAGGCGATGCCCTCATCGCGCAACGGATCGCACTCGTTGACGCTGATGACCGTCGGCGGCAGGCCTTCGACATCCTCTCGCTTGGCGAAGCTGGGCCATGCGAGAGGGTTGCGGGCGTTGAAAGCCTCGATGCCGTAGGCCATGGTGGCGCGGTTGTCCCCGAAGTTGAGCACGATGCCCTCATTCTCGATGGAAGATGGGTACTGCGGCTGCGGCCACTCACCAGCGATGTAGGGGCACAAGGAGTAGATGCCCTTGATCAGGCCGAGTTCACCATCCTGCTTCAGCTTCATGCCTACGGCGAGAACCAGGTTGCCGCCGCCACTTTCGCCGGCGACGATGATGCGCTTTGCATCAATCTTGAGACTGGTTGCATTCGCGTGTACCCAGTTGAGGCCCGAGATGCAATCGTTCAAGCCGGCGGGAAATGGAGCGATTTCCGGTACAGAAGAAGGGTGCACCGAGTTGCGGAAATCAACCATGGCCACCGCAACGCCATTGGCGGCGATCATACGGCCCCAGGTCTTGTAGTTGCCCTCATAGCAGGAACTCATCTCCATGCGGCCACCGTGGATGTAGTAAACGCAAGGCAAAGTCTCGTCGTTATCCGGCCGGATGTACCGGATCTTGATGGTGTTTCCATCGGGCGAGGAGGTGAGGGTCTCACTACGCACGCTCAAGCCGGCTGACGGGGCGATCTCCTCGCTGTCCATCGAGTCGAACAGGGCCGTTTGGCGCTCCAGTGCGGCCAGGGCCGCCGGGGAGTTTTCTTGTGCGAGCAGTTCTTCCCGGCTCGAAACATTAGGCTTTTCTGCTCCCAGAGGCATGCCAGCGAAGTATTTCTTGATCCGCGGATCAAGGCGGGTATCGAGTTCAATCTTCGAGGTCATGCTGAAATCCCAACAGGCGAGAGGGTGCGCTGCAACCACTCGGCGATCATCGGGATCACTTCGCCCCATTTCGACACGGCGCAGTGGCCCGTGCCGGGGATCAGGTGGACCTCGGTGTCGCGACGTCCTTGGAATACCAGGGTGTCTCGCTGTGGGACGTGGACGTCGTCGGCCCCGTTGATCACCAGCATCGGCGCGTTGGTGTCCCGGTCCAGCAGTGGGCGCAGCGAGAAGCCGGCGAGTTCGGTGGTGACCTCATCAGGAGTCGGTTGGTGGTCAAAGCCCAGGGCGTTCCCGATGATGCCGGCCATGCCGAACTGCAGTGACTCAGGGTCTCGGTTGAACGCGGCTTCAACCGGGCCGCCCAGATCGATCGCCGCGTCTACCTCGCCGGCCAGACCGGAGCGCGCCGAGTAGTAGCCGCCCATCGAGATCCCCAGATGCGCCACGACGCCGTTGCCCATGGCGCGCGCCTCGGCGATGAGGCCGCGGACGATCTCGCCGCCTCCATCGGGGGTCATCGGGACCGAGGAGTCGCCGGTCCCGACGATGTCGAAGGCCACCACTCGGGTTCCGGTGTGCTCCGCCAGCTGCACGAATAGAGGGTGGAGGTCCATTTTCCAGGTGTCCACTCCGCCGCTGACGAGCAGCACCGGCGCGTCCGCGGACAACCCGGGGGAGGCCAGGATGTGAACCGGGAACGCGGTGTGCCCACCCTGATACGGCAGGTCCAGCACCCGTCGCTCGAAGCGCACTCCGAAGCCGGGGGCGGCGAGCTGATACTGCTCAAGCTGGCGGGCCATGGCCAGCCGCTTGGGGGCATCGGCCAGGGTGGGGAACTTGGCCCACCCGTAGGCCACCGACGCAAGAAGATGCGATCCCGTCTCGGCATACCGGGCCGCCAACGCCGACCACTCATATACCCACCCGCCGGGCACATCCGGCCACATGTCCGTGATCGTGGCGCGCACACCGTCGACGTCTTTCGCCGGCAACCCGTTGATCATCTGGGCGTACCGCTCACCGAACAATCCGGCTACATCGACTGGCCACTCGTAAGACATCTTGACTCCTCCATAGGTTCCGCACTGAGCGAGTGCTTTCTTACCGCAGAAATATTGCGTTAGTGGACTGTAGCCCTGCAGTGGCACTAACGCAAGAGTTCTGCGTTAGAATGTGTCTATGAGTGAATTAGTGGGCCGTCGCCGAACGGGCGGGCGCTCGGCTCGGGTCCGCCGAGCAGTCTTGGAAGCAACCGCGCAGACGGTCGCAGAACGCGGCGCCGACGCGGTCAATATCGGCGAGATCGCCCGGCAGGCAGGCGTCCATGACACGTCGATCTACCGGCGATGGCCCACCAAAGAGCACCTCATCTTCGACGCGCTGCTCAACTACAGCCGGGAACGTCTGCCGATTCCCGACACCGGGACTCTGCGCGCTGACCTGGTGGCCTACATGGCTCTGGTCATCAACAACGCGGCCACCCCGATCGCGCAGGCTCTGATCAAGGCGATGGCTGTCACGCACGACGACGCGGCCATGGCCGCCGGCCGCGCCCAATTCTGGCAATTCCGATTCGATCAGACCCGGGTCATGCTCGATCGGGCTATCACCCGCGGCGAACTGGCCCCCGACACCGACCCACTCGCGGCCCTCGAACTCATCACCGGAGCGCTGTACTTCCGGCTGCTACTGACCCGGGAGCCCTTCGATGACGACATCGCCGGCCACTTCGTCGACGTCCTCATCAATGGACTGGCCCGATAGCCCACCAAAGTGTCGCTGCGGTGTGCTCAGGGTGCCATCGCTTCCCTGGGCCCACAGGGCCGCAGCGTGCATGAGCACATCGCGTTCCATCGCCAACTCGACGACTTGCCTGCGCAGATCGTTTAGCTCATCGCGCACACCTGCGCTCAACGGCTTTTCGCCAGGTTGAGCACCCCAACCTAGCCACGGTCCACCAGTCCGCCCGGACACCACCGACCTGAATGCGGCCGACGCTGAATTCAGCTCTGTTGCCGACCCGTCCCAGGCCGCCGTGGCCGCCACCATCGGCCCCGACCCCGCCCCCGGGTAATCCGACCGGAGTTGATCTCCGGCGGTAACGCTGCAAAATCAATCACAATTACTTCCTCGCTGGTGGCGCGGGACTTGCGGCCACGGGCTGGGAATCCTGCCTCATCTCACCGCGCGCAGAAGCCCCCATCGACGGGAAATGTGTGTCCGGTGATGTAACGGGCCTCATCGGAGAGCAGGAAGACGACAGGATCGGCGATCTCTTCGGGCTGGCCAGTCCGCCCCATCGGGACAACAGGGGCGCCGTTCGGGTCGTCTCCGAATCCCTTTGCCAGCATGGGCGTCTCGATCGGGCCGGGGGCAACCGCGTTCACGCGGATACCCCGTTTGCCGTAGTCGAGGGCCGCCGACTTAGTCATGCCGGTGACCGCGTGCTTCGTGCCCGAATACAACGAGAAGCCCGGGTAGCCGTTGAGCCCGAAGGTCGAGGACGTGTTCACGATGGAGCCGCCGCCGGTCCTGAGCATCTCCTCGATCTCGTACTTCATGCAGTAGAAGACGCCCTTGATGTTCACGTCGAACAGCAACGACGCCTTGTCGATGTCCTGCTCGTGCAGGGGCGCCTGCTGGCCGTCCGTCCCGGCGTTGTTAAAGGCCAGGTCCAGCCGTCCGAATTCCTTGACGGCTCGCTCCACGAGGGCCTTCACATCGTTGGGTTTGCTCACGTCGGTCACCTGAAAGACCGCACGCCCACCGGCTTGCTCGATGGTCCGCACGACTTCTTCGCCGAGCTTGGCGTCACGGTTGCCGATGACAAGCGAGGCACCGGCCTTGGCCATCGCTACCGCGGTCGCCCTGCCGATGCCTGTCCCGCCTCCGGTCACGATGGCGACTTTGTTGGCCAACGATGCCATGTCAGTTCCTCCATAGGTCTGCACCCGACAGGTGCCCTTCCCAACATCTAACGCATATTTCCTGCGTTAGGTGAAATGTAACTCGCTCGATCCATTAATGCAAGAAAACTGCATTAGAATGTTGATCATGAGCGAGGCAGCGGGCCGACGGCGACCCGGCGGGCGCTCTGCACGGGTGCGCCGGGTCGTACTGGAGACAACAGTGAAGGTGGTCGCCGGGGGCGGCGCCGACGCAGCGAACATCCGCGAGATCGCCCGGCAGGCAGGCGTGCACGACACCTCGATCTACCGGCGATGGCCCACCAAAGACCGTTGAGCTGCACTTTTGAGACCATGCGAACAATGCAAAGCTCCCGGTGCGTAGCTCATAACCCAGCGACCATGGTTGGACGGGCGCCAGCACTGTTACGTCGCGTAACGCGCCGACGCATATCCGCAGGACGCGAACGCACTGCGTAACATCGTCAAAAGAACATTCGCCGCAGCTCAGAGCCTATTTCTACAGGTTAGATCCGGGGTTCGAATCCCCTTAGCTCCACAGATGTGATGAGTCGCGTCATGGGTTACAGATGAGTCGCGTCATCGGTTACAGATTCCCCGGCTATCGGCCGGGGTTTTTCTGTTCGTTGCGCCAGTAGCTGCGGTCGGGGGTGATGGTGTGGCTGCTGAGGAGTCGGTGGTCGGTTTTGCTGATGACGGTGACGGTGTGTGCGGCCACCCCGACCGCCAAGCCGTCGCGCCCACCAAGCGCGTGAGCTGGCCAAGAAACGCCGCGGAAACATTGTGGAAACATTGATGTAAGCACATACTGAGAGAGCGTCAGCGAACGCCAGATTTCACGAATTTCTAAACGTTCTCCGGCAGAAGGCCCGGAGCTTCCTCGGGTGAGGAGGAAATGATGAGGAAATTCACGCAGCGGGTGCTGATTGCGGCCGCGGCACAGATGGCAATCATTGGAACTGTCGGTGGTGTCAACCTGCTTGGGGAAGCCCAAGCCGACCCAACCCCGTGCTTCAATCCGACGGCGTCATGCCAGCCGCAGGAGATGAACGCTCTGCAGCAACCCCGAACGTTGATCATTTGCCAGCCAACCGGGCCGAAGGGCGGGGCTATTTGCCGGCAGTATCCGCCACACGCCGCCTGACCGCCGCTGATCCACGGCCTGCTTAACCCGTCGCGATGAGCTTGCCCACCACAACACGAGTGGTGAGCTAGCCCAACGCACGCCCAACAATGCACATCCTTGTAGAGTGCGCGGATGACTACGACCAACGACCGGTGACCGTCGAAAGCCGTTGGTGCACAAGGGCTAGGGTCGTCGCCGATCACTGGTTTCGAACTCCGTTCGAACCGTTCCGGTCGAACTCTGACGAAAGCAAGTTTTGGAAAATAATGTCGCCACGGAGTTGGTTTTGACCTTTCACGTCCGTGGTTAAGACGTCGATCTCGGCGAGACCTTCATCGCCCGCCCATCCGCGAATCGCTCCAGCGTGTCGCCGCTGTCCTCTAACATCCGCGAGTGTGGGGGCATTCGCTGATCTGTTCAACCAGCTCGATGCCGACGACCGCGTCAAGGGCCAAACAGCTCACCGCCGTGACCCGGATACTCGATCGCCGTGGCATCAGCGCCGAAACATGCCCACCCATCGTGGCTCTCCTCGCGATCACCGGCATCTCTCAAATCCTGGTACCGCTGCCGCATTCGGCGCCCGATAGCCCAGAAGTGTTCTGCTAGCGAGGCGCCGAATGCGGAAGCCGGTTAGTCCAGATGCCCTGGTTCATCGGGCAGCACGGTGTCGGGTCGCACTGGGTAGGTTTCGTTGCTGATCAACTGCTGATCGACCCAGTACCCGCCCGAACAAAGGCCGAAGTCGTGGATGCTGCTGGTGGAGTAGCAGGTCGACATCGTCCGGTGTGCGGGCGTCCAGATGGTGCGTTCGCGAGACCAGCTGCCGTCGGCGGATACCGGACCGTCGCACAGGGTGCGGCGCTGGGAGCCGAGGAAGCCCCACGGTTCGGTCTTGCAGTTGGCGTCCGGGCGCGCTGAGTGGGCATAGTCGGGCGCCGGGCCCCCGAAGTCGGCGTGGCTCGTCGCGGCGAGACCGACTGCGGTTCCGGTGATCGTCATCGCCAGCAGGGCGCCGGCAATGGTGCGGCGGCGGAATCCGACTGGCGTGGTGCGTGCGGTAATTCTTGCGGTGTTTGTTGAAGTGCTCATGGCATTGATGGTTCATCCAGCGAAGGCGTCGCAATAGCGGCCACGTTGTTGTACAGATACAAGCGCGGCTTGTAGCTGGCGACAGCGCGCCGAAATCGAAGCCCGGTATTACGATCGATCGCGGGTCGGAAGGAGCCCGTGGGGCCTCACTGACCACAAGAGGAGACACGGATGAAACAGGACCACGTCACGGCAGTCGTGAGCGGCGCCAACCGGGGACTGGGCAAGCGGATCGCCGCCGAACTCCTCGGCCGCGGCGCGAAGGTCTACGCCGGTGCGCGCCGGCCGGAGACGATCGACCTGCCGGGCGTCGTGCCCATCCAACTCGACATCACCGATCCGGATTCGGTGCGCCGCGCCGCCGAGACCGCCAGCGACGTAACCGTTTTGGTGAACAACGCCGGTGTCTCGACGCGCGCCACGTTGCTGTCCGGGCCAATGGAAGACGTGCGGCTGGAGATGGAGACGCATTACTTCGGCACGCTCACTGTCACGCGCGCCTTCGTGCCAGTCATCGAACACAACGGCGGCGGGGCAATCCTCAATGTGCTCTCGGTGTTGTCCTGGCTGCATCCCCCGACCAGCGGTGCGTACTCGGCGGCCAAAGCCGCCGGTTGGGCAATGACCGACGCGATCCGCGAGGAGCTCGCGCCACGGGGAATTCAGGTAACCGCCGTGCACGTCGGCTACATGGACACCGACATGGTCAGCTATATCCCGGCGGATCAGAAAACCGATCCCGCCGTGGTCGCCAAGCTGGCACTCGACGGGTTGTTCGCGGGCGAGCCGGAGGTTCTTGCCGACAACATGTCACGGTCTGTGAAGGCGCAGCTATCAGGGGCTTGATGATTTTTCTCGCCCAACGCAGTCTGTATTGACATGACAAACGACACTATGGTCGCCGCGATCACCATCCCCGCACCGGCCGAAACGGTGTTCGACATTCTCGCGGATCCGACGACGCACCCGGCTATCGACGGGACAGGTTGGGTAAGAGAAGCCCTCGACAGGGAGCCGGTGACGGCTGCCGGCCAGATTTTCAGAGTCGCGATGTACCACGACAACCACCCCTTGAAGAACTACGAGATGGCCAACAAGGTGGTCGTTTGCGACCCTCCGCACGCCATTGCCTGGCAACCTGGTCAGGACGCGGCGGGGGACGGGAACCTGTCGTTCGGCGGCTGGATGTGGCGTTATGACGTCCGCAGCGCCGGATCGGCCGACGCTGACGTCACCCTTACCTATGACTGGTCTGCGGTTGCGCCCGAGCTCCGGCAGCACATTCAATTCCCGCCCTTCGGCCCCGCGCACCTCGAGAATTCACTGAAGCATCTTTCTGCTCTGGCCACGGCCCGAGCCGCCGGCTAATCGCACGCTGGACTTCGCAGAACTTTCATTTTTCGCGACTGTTAGGAAATTGCGCCTTTGCCACTGCCGCGCATGAACCATAATCAGCTCGTGGACCGCAGACGCAACGGTGGCCAGCCGGGCCAGTCACCGATGGCGATTCTCAAGGAGCTGCCTGCGCTGGTTGTGTTGGAGCGGATCCCGGTTCCGGTGCTCGCTATCGCGCAGGATGGCGCCGTGCTGTTCGCGAACACGGCTTTCTCCGAGATGGTCGGCTGGGACTCCGACGAAGTCTTGTCGCTGAAGTTCGATGACATCTTCCACCTCCCGCTCACCACCGAATCCGAATCGCCCATCTCCGTCGTGCAGGCGTTGGCGAACATGGTCGTCGAATTGGCCCACCGAGACGGCTCAAGTGTGCGGGCGCTCATGAGTAGGTCGGCACTGATACGTGCCGATGACAACATTGCGCTTGCCACATTCCAGGATCTGACCGAGCAGCTATGGCTTGACGAACACTAGTTTCTCGCAACGCTTTTCGGCGCTACACGTCCGCCGGGGATACAGCCTTGATCGCTAGAGCGGTACGTCGCTTGACGAACTGAGCGAAGTAGTCGGTCTTGTCCGGTTGGACGATGCCGCGGAGCACTGTTGACAACGCCTTCCCGAAGTCAGTGAGCAACTGCACTGGTTCGTCCAGGTTGCTGGCCTGACGCATCCCCACATAAATGGATACCAAGAGCCGTCCGATGTCTTCGGGGTTAGCTTGCTCGACGATGTCGCCCTCGGCGATGCCGCGCTGGGCGATCTCGCTCATCAGTTGGATCCAGCCCCCCAGCAGCCGCGTCTGCAGTTTCTCTGTCCGGCCGACCGACTCGAGCAGATTGAACGACGCCCGCGTGACATCTTGGGTCATGTCTCCAACGGCGACCAAGTAGGAGACGTCGATCAAGGATTCCAGCCCGGACAACTTCCGGGCCAGCAGGTTTTTGACGGACTCAGCGGCGTTGGCGGTTTGCTCGTCGACAATGGCCAACGCCAGGGCGTGCTTCGACCGGAAATGGAAATACATCGCGCCTTTGGTCAATTGCGCTTCCGCGAGAATGTCGTCGAGGCCGACGGCGTAGTACGGGCGCTGAGCGAACTGGTGTGCGGCGGCTCGCAGGATCTGGTCTCGCGTCGTATCCGAACGCTTGTCGCTCAGCTCGCTCATCGTTGAATCCTGAAGCTAGCAGCCATCTTAACGTCAGATCGTACTCGGTGTGAGGGCCTGGCTGTCAGCCAGGAAGGGCATCGGCATCCAGCGGGAGGACAGCAGCGACTCCATCGCTTGGCCGGGCAGCGGGCGTGACAACAAGTAGCCCTGTGCGCGATGACATCCATGCCGCATCAACGTCAATGCGGCCGCGGGTGTCTCCACGCCTTCGGCCACCAGCTGCAGTCCGAACGCCTCGGCGAGCCCGATGATCGCTCGGACGATGGCCAAATCACGGGTACTGGTGCCCAGGTCGCGGACGAACGACGTGTCGATCTTGAGCGTGTCGACCGGCAGTGACTTCAGGTGCGACAGAACGGCGTAGCCCGTGCCGAAGTCGTCGATGGCGATCTGGACCCCGACCTCTTTCAGCTCCTCGAGCGTCCGGCGGGTGGTTTCGATGTCCCGAACGACGGCGCGCTCGGTGATCTCGAGGCACACCGAGTCGCCGTCGATGCCGAACTCGTCGATCGTGTCGGCAACGCTGCTGACAAAGCCGCGGGTGACTAGCTGTGCGGGCGACACATTGAGGCGCAATGTGGCGTTATGCCCCACACCATTTGAACGCCACCGGCTGAATTCCGCGCACGCGGTTCGCATCACCCATCGGCCCAGTTCGCCACCGAGGTTGGCGGATTCGGCCACACCGATGAACGACTCCGGTAGCAGCAAACCCCACGTCGGATGCCGCCAGCGGACCAGCGCCTCAGTCGCCACGATCGCACCGGTCCACAGATCGACCTCCGGCAGATAGTGCAGCAGCAATGCTTCACTGTCGATTTCGCCGCTGAGGTGCAGTTCGATGTCGTTGCGGAAGAGGCGCTGCAAGGACATGTCATCACTCGACACCGCGACGTGGTTGCCGCCGGCCCGCTTGGCGGACAGCACGGCTTCGTCGGCGCGATGGAGCAGGTCGCTGCTGTTGTCGCGTCCCGGCATACCCACCGCCACGCCGACGCTGACGGTGCGGGTAATCATGTGGCCGCCCAGCGCCATCCGATCGCGCAGTGCCACACACAGCTCGTCGGCAGTCTTCTCCGCGCTTTCGATCGACATCGGCCGGTCGGGAACGACGACGAATTCGTCGCCGCCCAGGCGAGCGGTCATGCTGCCCGGGCCGGCCTTTATGCGCAGCTGTTCGGCGAAGGTACGGATGAACCAGTCGCCTGCGCTGTGCCCGAGGTAGTCGTTGATCGACTTCAACCGGTCGAGGTCGAGATACAAAACCGGAACTGGACCGGGCCGCCCCACAGCGAGTCGGTCGGTAAGGTGCGCGATCAGCGCGCGGCGGTTGTGCAGACCGGTCAGGTCGTCGTGCTCCGCGAGGTCGCGAAGCTTCTCTTCGGCGGTGATCCGTGCCTGCAGCTGCGCCAGCAGCGACGCGATCGTCTGGATCGTGTTGAGCTCGTCGGCCCGCCACTTCTTGCGGCGAAACTTCATGCAGGTGAGCTGACCAGTGGTCACTCCGCCCGAGATCAACGGCGCCGCGGCCGCCGAGGGCGACGTCACCTTGGAGGCGTCCAGGCCCCAGCGGTCGTAGGCGTCGGCTACCCAGCGTGCATACGCCGGATCGGCCGGTTCCGGCCGGATCACGACCAAATTCTTTCCGTGCTCGCACAGCGCCAGGATCGGGTCGGCGCTGCTGAAGTGCGCGACCGTCTGGGGGTCCGGGCCTGCGTCCGCGCGTCGCGGTGGCCAGGCCGCGACCAACCGGGAAACCCGGATTTTGTGGTCGTTATGGCGCAAAAAGGCAGCGTCGATATCGAGATGCTGGACCAGCTCGGCGAGTACCTGTTCATTCACATCGGCGACGGTGGCGGCAGTCGTCTCCATCAACCGGGTGGCGACGATGGTGACCAAGTTGCGCGCCAAGGTCTCCTCCGATGTGGTGCGTAGCTCGGGGTGCCGTGCCGGTTTGTGGACCCGCCTTGGTGAGCGTGCGTCTAATCCGGTATCGAAGTCAGGCAGCAGCAGTCGAGAAGCGAAAGTATATACAGAACCAAGGGGTGACGGGCGGGTTAGCGATATGAGAGGCCTCCTCACCGCCAATTCAGCCTTTGCGGCCGTTATTCGGTTAACGATATCGCTGGCAGTCCAATATCCCGGACTTTTAAGGTCGCGTCGTGTCTTGGCGCGTCCCAGCGGTGAGCGATCGGACGACGGGCTCGGTCGCGTCGCGCCGGGCGTCGGCGGTCACGATTGAACGGGCGTGAATGTCCTTTCGTACGTTCGAGAATTAATTGAATTTCCGAAATTGTCACTGAGCTTGGCGAATTTATGTGTTCTGCGATGCCCCGTTCCCGGCGGCGACGCGATCGCCGGGAACGGTCAGGGCCGCGGCCGGTCCGTGCGTCGAGCAGTTAAATAAACTGCTTGATTTAACAGTGGCGCGGGTGTTCACTTAGTCGGTGACCGCGGGCAGAGTCCTGCGCAACGATCGGTCGACAGGTACCAGAGAAGCGATCTTGTCGGCCGCCGAGCGGTTGTTCGCCGAGCGTGGCATGTACGCCGTTTCCAATCGGCAGATCAGCGAGGCGGCAGGGCAAGGCAACAACGCGGCGGCCTGTTACCACTTCGGCACCAGGACCGATTTGCTGCGTGCCATCGAAAGCAAGCACCGGGTGCCGATCGAGGGATTGCGGGGCCAGATGCTGGCCGACATCGACAACTCCACTGAGCTGAGGGACTGGGTCGGCGCACTCGTGCACCCGCTGACGGACCACTTGGCGGCGCTGGGAAACCCCAGCTGGTATGCCCGCTTCGCCGCTCAGGCGATGGCCGATCCCACGTATCGACAGGTGGTGACCAAGGATGCGCTGACGTCACCCCTTCTCGTTCAAGCGATCGACGGCATCAACCGCTGCCTGCCCGACCTGCCGAAGCGGGTTCGCCTCGAACGAACGGTGATGGCGCGGAATCTGCTGATGCACACCTGTGCCGAACATGAAGGAGAGCTGGCCGAATACGGGCCGCGCTCACGGTCCAGCTGGCCGATCGCGGCCGAAGGACTGGTCGACGCGATCGTCGGCTTGTGGCGGGCCCCTGTTCACCGCGCGCAGGCCGTGCCAACTGACTGAAGGAGCGCTATGGCTGAGATGCTGGACTACCCGATGGCCCGGGCGGCGGGTTGCCCACTGGCGCCGCCGCCGGAGGTGTTGGCCCTCAACGCCGTCAAACCCCTGAGCAGAGTGCGGATTTGGGACGGCAGCACACCGTGGTTGATCACCGGTTACGACGCGACACGTGCGCTGTTCAGCGATTCTCGCGCCAGCGTCGACGATCGCCTGCCGGGCTACCCGCACTGGAACGAAGGCATGTTAGCGACAGTGCACAAGCGACCACGTTCGGTGTTTACCTCAGATGCCGAGGAGCACACCAGGTTTCGCCGTATGCTGTCCAAGCCGTTCACGTTCAAGCGGGTTGAAGGCCTGCGTCCGGCTGTCCAGAAAATTGCCGACGACCACATCGACGCGATCCTGGCTGGACCTCAGCCGGCCGATCTCGTCGGCACGTTGGCGCTGCCGGTCCCCTCGCTGGTGATCAGTCAACTGCTGGGTGTGCCGTATGCGGATGCCGACTTCTTCCAGGAGCAGGCCAGTAGAGGGATGGGCCGCTACGCGAGCGCTGAGGAGTCGGCCGAAGGCGCGACCGCGCTGGCGAGATACATCGCCAAGCTGGTTCGCGCCAAAATGGAAGACCCGAGCGAAGATCTGGTGTCCGATCTGGCCGAGCGGGTCAATGCCGAGGAGCTCAGTGTCCGCGAAGCGGCCCAGTTGGCCACGGGCGTGCTGATCGCCGGACACGAGACCACCGCGAACATGATCAGCCTAGCGATCGTCGCGCTGCTGGAGCACCCGGATCAAATGGCGTTGTTGCGCGACACCGACGATACGAAGGTGATCGCTACTGCCGTCGAGGAATTGATGCGTTACCTGAGCATCATTCAGACGGGGCAGCGTCGAATCGCCACCGAGGACATCGAACTCGACGGCGAGGTGATCAGAGCCGGGGAGGGCATCATCCTCGATGTCCCGCCGGCAAACTGGGACGAGCGGCGCTACCCCAACCCGGACCAGTTGGACCTGCAGCGCGAGGATAACCCGCATGTCGGCTTCGGCTACGGGCGGCACCAATGCGTCGGGCAGCAGTTGGCCCGGATGGAGTTGCAGATCGTGTTGCACACTCTGCTGCGGCGCATCCCGACGCTTCGGCTGGCCGCACCTGTGGAGCAGCTGCCGTTCAAACACGACGCGTTGGCCTACGGAATTTACGAGTTACCCGTCACATGGTGAGTTCCGAGAATCTCACGTTGACAGTGCCCGACCTGTCGGGCCGGCTGGCGTGCAGCGCGGCACCGCCCGGTGCCACTGGAATCGCGCCGCGCTCGTTCTACCGCGCCAACGACGATGACCATCGCCCACACTATGAGGGCCTGCCCGTCAACTTCCTCGCCCAGGCGATCGCCACGGTGGGGCCGCGCAGCGGCAGTGACTTCGCCACGTTCAACACCACCAACCCGCACGACGACGGGATCTCGCTGGACACCTTCGTCGACTGGATCGTCGAGGCGGGTTATCCGATCCAGCGGATCGACGATTATGCCGACTGGGTGACCTGCTTCGAAACGGCGATGCGCACGCTGCCCGAACATCAGCGTCAACATTCGGTGCTGGCGGTGATGGACATTTACCGGCGGCCGGCCGAAACGGTCGCTGGCTCACCGGTGCCGGGCGGCCGATTCTCGTCGGCGGTGAAGAAATCCGGACTGTCGATACCGGGCCTATCACAAGAGCTAATCTGCAAATATCTGACGGATCTGAAACTGATTGGTGCACTGGAAAAATGACCAAAGCGAGCGCGCTGTACCCACCCGGCGGCTTCGGTGCGCCAAAGCATCGACGCGGTCACGCCCACGATGATGTTGGCCTTCCCGCAGGTACCGAGGTGTTCTCGGCTGACACGCACATCTCGCTGGCGGCTGACATATTCTACGAGCGCTTCCCCGACAACCTCAAGGACAGCGCGCCGCGGATCTGGTACGAAGACGGCGCGTATCAAGTGGGCCGGCAGGGACAGTCGTTTCTGCCGGAGGTCTTCAGCGCGGTGTTGATGCAGTATGACGATTTGGCCGGCGCGGCCACCAACAACATCGAAGCCCGGATACGCGAGTTACACGAGGACGGCGTGGACCGGGAACTGGCCTTCCCCAACGCGGTGCTGGCCCTGTTCCACTTTCCGGACAAGCAACTGCGCGAACGCATTTTCCGGATCTACAACGAGTACATCGCAGGTTTGCAGGAACGCTCTGACGGTCATTTCCTTGGTGTGGGTCTGATCAACTGGTGGGATCCGGCAGGCGCGCAGCGGACGCTGGCGGAGCTGAAGTCGTTGGGTCTCAGGACATTTTTGCTACCGCTGAACCCAGGCAACGATGACGACGGCAACATGCTCGACTACGCGTGCACCGCGATGCGACCGGTCTGGGAGGCCATCGAGGACTCCAGGCTGCCGGTGACGCATCACATCGGAGAAACCCCACCTAAAGCCCCGTGCGAGGTCAACAATGTCGCCGTCGCCATGATGGTCAACATCGACGGGTTCCGGGAAATGTTCGCCAAATATATCTTCGGCGGCATCCTCGACCGTCATCCGCGGCTGCGGATCGGGTGGTTCGAGGGTGGTATCGCCTGGATCCCGCCCGCGCTGCAGGATGCCGAGCATGTTCTGGCCTCCTATCAGCACATGCTGGATCACCCGTTGGAGCACGACATTCGCTACTACTGGAACACCCACATGAGTGCGTCGTTCATGGTCGACCCGCTGGGCCTGAGCCTGATCGACCAGCTCGGCGTCGACAAGGTGATGTGGTCGTCGGACTACCCGCACAACGAGAGCACGTTCGGCTACTCGGAGAAATCGCTGGCCGCCGTCGTCGAGGCCGTCGGCGCGGACAACGCCGCCCGCATCGTGAGTGGTAACGTCAAGAAGTTCCTGGGTTTATAAATGACTACTTCGCATGCCCACACATTGGTCATTCCGGACGAGCCGGACTTGCCGCGGATGCGTCGCGAAACCGGTGCGCGACTGCGATCGGCCATGGCCGACAACGGCGTTGACGCGCTGATCCTGTTGATGAACGACACCGTGGTGTACGCCACCGGCGCCAGCTGGCCGGTGCTGGACGCGGGACTGTCGCACGTTGAGCGGCCGGTGGCGATCGTGCTGGCCAACGACGAGCATCCCCATCTGTTCCTGCCGTTCCGGGAGGGCGCAGCGTCGGAGTCGCAGCTGCCCGCGGATCATTTGCATGGCCCGCTCTACCCCGAATTAGAGGAAGGCGTCGAGCATTTCGCGCGGGTCATCGGTGATTTGATCCCGCCGGGCGCGACTGTCGCGGTCGATGAGATGACCGGGGCGATGCGCCGCGCCGCGGATCGGGTATTCCCGGGCGGACCGCCGTCGGATGCGGCGATGGTGGTGGGAGCCGCCAATCTGGTCAAGACGCAAGACCAGCTTTCCTGCCTGCGCAAGACCACTCGTATCACCGAGCAGGCCATGGTCGATGTGCAAAAGCAGTTGGCGCCGGGGGTACGGCAAACCGATCTGTCAGCCAAGTTGGTACGCAGGGCATTCGAATTGGGTGCGACGGCCAACATGCTCGAGGCCATTTGGCAAGTGATGCCGCCGTCGCGCGCAGAGGGAGTGTGGACGACGCACGGCGACCTCGCGCTGCCGCTGCTGCCCGCAGAGCGCGAACTCGTCAAAGGTGACGTGCTGTGGACCGACGTCAGCATCAGCTATGCCGGGTACTGTTCGGATTTCGGCCGTACCTGGCTGGTCGGCGAGGAGCCGTCCCCTCGCCAGCAGGCGCAATTCGATCAGTGGCAGCGCATCCTCGATGCGGTGCTGAAAGTGACCAAAGCCGGTGCGACGTCAGGTGATCTCGCGCGCGCGGCGATCGCCGCCAATGGCGGTAGCAAGCCGTGGCTGCCACACTTCTACCTCGGACACGGCATCGGCACCTACCCCGCCGAACCACCGATGATCGGAACCGATCTCGGTCAGGAGTACGACGACAGCTTTGTGTTCCCGGCCGGCATGGTGCTGGTGCTGGAACCGGTGGTGTGGGAGGACGGCACCGGCGGCTACCGCAGTGAGGAGATTGTGGTGATCACCGAAGACGGCTACCTGCCGATTACCGACTACCCCTATACGCCTTATGGGACGCGCTGACGACGATGTAGAGCGCAGCGATGTTGAGGAGTAGCGCCGATGGCACGCGCTGACGACGATGCAGAGCGCAGCGATGTTGAGGAGTAGCGCCGATGGCAACTGAGGTTTCGCCCGATGGCCGGGCATTACGAGTGGGCCGTCGCGAGCGGGCGCTGGCACAGATGGAAGCCCACGATCTCGACATCCTGGTTCTCGGTCGGCAGGCGAATGTCCGCTATGTGACCGGGGCGCCGCAGTTGTGGATCGGCGGAACCCGGCCGTTCGGTCCGGTCTGCGTGATGCTGCGCGGCACCGGCGAGATCTACCTGATGAGCACAGATGACGAGGGAGTCCCCGACGAGATCGGCCACGACCGGCTTTACGGTCTGGCCTGGAACCCGATGACGCTGATCGACGTGCTGAAAAACATCGACGGGGCATTGACCGCCCGCCGCGTCGGAACCGATGCGATCACACCGACTTTCGCTACGTTGCTGCCATTGGCATTCCCGAACGCTGAATTCGTCGATGGCGAACTGGCCATGCGGAGCGCACGACGGGTCAAGACGCCCGAAGAAGTTGCGGCGATGTCCACCGCGGTGCGAGTCGCCGAAGCGGGGGTCGCCGCTGCGGTGGCGGAGTTGCGGCCCGGGCTCTCGGAGCAGACGTTGGCTGGTGCGGTGTTGGAGGCGATGGCCGCGGGCGGGGTGAGTACGCCGGCAACCCAGGACGCCGCGTGGGTTACCTCCCGCGAACACCCGTGGCGGCGTGCAACCGGCGACGGCCAGGTGGCATCGGGTGATCTCGTCGTCTTTGCGGCCGGAGCTCTGGCCGACGGATATGTCGCCGAGGTGGGCCGGACCTGGCCGGTCGGCGAGGTCGGTGACGGGTCAACCCACAAGCTCTATCAACGCTCGCATGAGCTGTGGGACGGGCTGATTGCTGCCTGTCATCCCGGCGCACCGGCCCGTGGTTTGCTCGCGGCCTACGAATTGGCCGGCGAGCCGTTGCCGCCGATGGCCGTCGCGCATGGGCTGGGGCTGGGCTTCGATCCGCCGGTGATTTCCCAGCAGCTTCCGGCCACCGCCGAACGCGAGCATCTGGATGCGGGCATGGTATTGGCGCTGACCGGCTACGTGTGGCAGGAAGGCGTCGGCGCGGTGCTGCACCGCGATACGGTGGTCATCACCGACGGCGGTCCCGAGGTGCTGACTACCAGCCCGTCGTGGCAGTAGTAAGTAGATCGCCGAAGCGCATTCTCTCCCAGAGGTTCAACGCATTGGTGAGCATCTGCAGTGGTGCTCGGACGCTCTCGTCGTCCTTGATCAGTGGGTCGTTGCGGCTCAGCGAACTCGCAGCATCGCCGAAACGCGAACGGATCAGGGCGGGCACATCGAGTAGCCAGGCGACCGCCATGATCCCGACATAAAGCATCAGCTGGTGGCGTAATTCGCTCACGTCGAGATCCGGCCCGCCGCAGGCGCGTATCTCCACGACGAACAGGCCAAGCAAATCGTCAAGATGGTGGTCCCACATGTCGATCTCGGCGCCTGACATGGCTCCCCACAGCGCCATGGCCACATTCAGCTGACCGACGCAGCCCCAATCCAGCAGTCCGCAGTGCACCTCATTGTTGGCGTCCCGCCAGAACCAGGCGTTGTCGACGTTCGCGTTCCAGTGGCACAGCGCGATGTAGTCGGTCTGGGCAGCCAGATGGTTCCAGACCGCGGGCTCGTGCTGTAGGAACCGAGGGGCATCGTTGTGCAGGCGCTCCAGGAATTGGGGCGAGCGCACGTTGGCGGGAAGCAGTCCGGGACTGGTGTGGGCGAATTCGGCGAGCCGGCTCAGTCGCCGGTCCAGCTTGTCGGCGGTGATCGAAACCTGTTCGCCGACCGTCGCGGCCTGCAGGTCAACCGGGAATTGGTCGATTGGGCCGGCGGGGAGGCATCCGGATCGGTGGTGGCCGACCAGCCGGCCCAACGCGGTCAGCAACGCGCGGTAGTGATCCAGCGGTTCGGGCATCTCGTAGTCGAGGCACTTGTGGTATTGGCGCTCGATACCGTTGGCCCCGAATTGAATTCGTTCGGTGATCAGTATTCCGGTACCCGTGTCGCGGTGGTAGTCAGCGAACTGGGCTGCGGGCACGGTGATCGGGAAATCGGGCGTGCCCGACAGCGACGCGAACAGCACCTCGGACTCCATCTGCGTCTTCCCGCGGTCACGAATGGGGTTGTGCAGGTCGCGGGAGAACTTCACAAACAAGTCGGTATGGGCCTGCGCGTCAGGTTTGTCGTACTCGACGCGCAACAGCAATTTTCGTCCGGTGCTGCCGCCCGGAACTTCGTCGAACCGGCTGATCCGGACGACGGCGTTGTCGGCAGTCAGCGCACCTGAGGCCCGGAATGCTTGAGTGAGAAACGTTGTCCCGCCGACGCGCAGCGCGTCAGGGTCTGCGGGAATGGGAAGTCCGAGGTGATCGCCGGTGACCCAGCGATCGGCTGCGTCGATCACCAGGTCTGTTCGGCGGCGCGGACTAACATGTGGTTGACGGCCACTCTTCGGTCGCGCGTGACGATGTAGAGCACTGCGTCGGCGATGTCTTCGGGTGCCAACTTGACCATGTTAGCGGTCTGACGATTGAACGCTTCGCGTGACGATGGGGAAAGATGGTCACTGATCTCGGTGTCGACGGTGCCCGGCCCGACCACGCCGACCCGCACTCGCTTGCCCAGCAACTCCTGGCGAATGCCTTCGCTGAACGCGTTGACGCCGAATTTCGTCAGCGAATAAACGGCGGTGTTCGGGCGGGCGACCCAGCCGGCGGTGGAGCTGATGGTGACCAGATCGGCGACGCCGCGCGGTGAGGTCGCGGCCGCGTCGATCAGATGGGGGACCGCGACCCGGGTGACGTACAAGACGCCTTGGACATTGACCCGCACCAGGTCGTCCCAATCCTGCAGTGGCGCTTCGGCAGCGGGTGCCATCCGCATCAGCCCGGCGTTGTTCACCACGGTGTCGAGCCGTCCCAGTTCATCGACGGTCCGCTGCACCGCCGCAGCCACTTGTTCGGCGTTGGTCACGTCGGCGGTTACCGCCAGCGCTGTGCCGCCGGCCGATTCGATCTCGGACTTCAGTTGATCCAGCCGCTCGGCACGGCGGGCGAGCAGGGCGACCGCTGCGCCGTGTGTCGCCAGCGCCCTCGCGGTCGCGGCGCCGATGCCGCTGCTGGCGCCGGTTACCAACGCCGTGGTGTCGGCCAACGCCTCAGTCATCGGCGCCGCTCTCCCCCGCAAGCGGGGGCTGCCCCCACCTCATCGCTGCGCTCTGCATCGTCGTCGTCGCGGTCATGTTCTCTCCGTCGGATAGGCGCCCAAGATTTCGTTCAGAACATAGTCGTTGTGCTCGCCGAGATCGGGAGCGCCGCACGCGATCTGTGCCGGAGCAACCGACATTCGCCACGGCGCCGCGACTATCGGCCGTTGCCCTTCCCGATGATCGCTGACGAAGCGATACAGCTCGCGGTCCCAGAGCATTTGATCGCCGATCACGTCGAGGGATGTCGCGCTCTTACTCGACGGCACACCGGCTGACCTGAGCCGCTGCGCTAATTGCCCGGCGTCGTGGCGGCTGGTGAATCGGGCAAGCTCGCGGTCCAGCGCGTCGGCGTGTTCGAGCCGGCCGGGCATCGCAACATAGCGTGCGTCGCCGGCGAGCGTGCCGGCGTCCAGCACCTCGCACAGTGCGCGCCACTGCGTGTCCTCGGCCACCGCAATGCTGATCCAGTCGCCGCCCGAGCAGGGATAGCAGTTGTGTGGCGACATATCCGGATGGTGGTTGCCTTCCGGCAAGAGCTGCTTGCCGGTCAGATCCTGTTCGAGCAGACAGTCGCCGATCATCGAGGAAAGGGTCTCGACGGCCGACAGGTCGACGAATTGGCCTTCGCCGGTGAGATCGCGATGCAGCAATGCCGCGACGGCGGCGAATGCCGCGGCCGCCCCGACGGTGGAATCCCCGTAACGGATACTGGTGCCGAGCGGCGGACCGCCCGGATAACCCACCAGCGACGCAATTCCGGCCAGCGCGGCGAAGCACGGGGCGTAGCCGGTCTGATAGCCCAGCGGTCCGTCGTTGCCCCACATCTTGATTGACACCGAGATGATGTCCGGCTTGATCGATGTCAGCTGCTGGTAACCGAGTCCCAGGCGCTCCATCGCTCCCGGCCGAAGATTGTTGATGACGATGTCGCTGTGCGCGATCAGATCCCGAAGCCGGTCGGTGTCCGCCGCTGACTTGAGATCCAGTTCCACGCTGAGCACTTCGGCGTTGATGGACAGGAAGTACGGCGCGTGGTTGATGTCGGTGCCGCCGTAGGCGCGCATTTCGTCGGGGTTCCCGGAGCTTTCGACCTTGATCACCTCGGCGCCCAGGAACGCAAGGAGCTTGCCGGCATACGGGCCAGCCCACACTTTGGTGAGCTCGATGACCCGCACGCCTTCTAAAGGCCCGCCTCGAGAACGTTTGGGCGGTTTGCGTTGTGCCGATTTCACCGTCGCCGCCGGACGCGGGGTTTCGGCGCTGGCCGCGATCTCGGCGGTGTGTTGGCCGAGGGCGGGCGCCGCACTGGTGATGCGCGCCGGTGAGGCGCTCATCAGGTAGGGAACGCCCGGGTAGGCCGCGCTGCCCAGCACCGGATGGGTGACGTCGTGGAAAAAGCCGCGATGACGGTACTGCGGCGAATTCTTCAGGTCAGCAGCGCTTTTGACGGGAACCAGCGGAACGCCCAAGCGCTGGGCCTCTTCGGCTGCCGCATCTTTAGTCAGGCTGGCGACCCATGCGGCGAACCCGCGCTGAAATGTTGCCACCTTGTCCGGAGTGACCGAGAATTCCAGCCAGTCGTCGTCAAATGCGTCCAGCCATTCCGGTTGACCCATCAGCTTTTTCAGGCCGGCCCAGTGGTTGCGGCTGGTCATGTAGAGGTAGACGAAACCATCCGTGCACGCGAAGAACGACGCCGGACCCTGCTGATCGTAATCCTCGCGAGTGTTTTCCGGCGCAACCTCTCCGGTGATGAACCTGCCCAGCACGGAGTCGGCGCGCGATGCGAGGACTGCGTGCTGCGACAGGTCGATGAATTCGCCGCGCCCGGTGTGCAGGTGAAAGAACAGCGACGCGGCGACGCAGAGTGCCGCGTCGAGCCCCGCTTCGTAGTCGGTGAGGAAACGGCCGGGCCCCTTGAGCGGCGGTTTGGCGGGATCGGGATGGCTGGGCGTGTGGTAACCCCATCCGCTGCTGTGGAAGACGTTGAGACTCTTGGCGTTCTGGAACTCCGGCGGCGCCGCGCCGCCGTACGGGGTGATCGAGCAGAAGACCACGTTGGGGTGGCCGCGCGGAATGTCGGCCCACGACGGTGTGTGATCGTCGATGACCGCATCGGCTGTGGCGATGATGTCGTGCAGCTTCTCGACCCCGGCGGCGCAGGACACGTCGAGCACGACGGAACGCTTGTTGGTGTTCAGGTACGCGAACAGCGCGCTGTGTTCGGGCCCGCCGTCGCCGCCGATGATCGGTGCCATCGCCCGAGTTGGGCTGCCGTGATCCGGGCATTCGATCTTGATCACTTCGGCGCCGAAGTCGGCGAGTAGTTTCCCGCAGTATTCGCCGGCAACCGATTCGGCCAGCTCGACGATCCTGATACCAGTCAGTGCCGACATGCACTCCCTCGCGTCATCAGGGCTTGGCGCGCCCCGAGCGGCTGAGCCGCCACTCGGGCGGGAAATTCAGGTCGTTGTCCTTCACCACATTGTTGAGGCCCTTTTCGAACGTGCCACCGGTGAGGTCGACGGTGTTGTCGACGTCGTTCTGGATCAGGGGCAGCATGCCCTCGACCATGCCGGTGAGCAGGCTGCCGAAGTACTCGCCCTTGTGCTGCTTGTAGAGCTCCAGGAAGGTCTTCTGCACCGCGACGGTGTCGGTCGGACGTGACTTCGAGCAGGCCAGCGCGTATTTCTCCGTCTCGGCTTCCAGCTTGTCGCGAGGAACGACGCTGTTGACGAAACCGCAGTCGTACATCTCCTTGGCGCTGAACGGCCGTCCAGTGAAAAGCATTTCGGAGAATTTCCGCAGACCCATCGTCTCGGCCCACCACCACAGCCGTGGCCCCCAGCCGACGTAACGGAAAGCCGGGTGCCCGAACAGGGCGTCGTCGGAGGAGATCACCAGGTCCGCGTCGCCGGCCTGGTAGAAGTGCCATCCGTAGCAGTAGCCCTTGGCCTCGATGATGCTGATCTTCCGAAGCTCTTGCAGCGGGCGGTTTCCGGCGCGGGCTTTGGCGTAAAAGTCGGTGACGGTGGACAGGTAGCGATACGACCCACCGGGTGGATACTTGACGTCGTCGTCGTTGATCGCGAGCTCGTGATGCAATGGCAGCCCCGGGTTCTCCAGCATCGGACGCTGTTCGGGCAGGTCGCCGCCGCTACCGAAATCCTCTCCCTCGCCGCGGATTACGACGACCTTCACGTCGTCGTCGACATTGCATTTGTGGATCAGGTCGGCGTAGTTCTGCCGCATGCCCAAACTGGTGGCATTCTGTGCTTCGGGACGGTCAAAGGTGATGTAGGCGATGCGGTTCTTCTTGTCCTTCTCGAACTTGATGTACGGTTCGGCTTCCTTCTTCAGTTTTTCGTAGTCGAATTCGGGCATTAGTCATCTCCTGCTTAGTTGGTGATTATTTGAGCAAAGCGCCCGCGTCAACGGGTAGCGAAACACCAGTGACATAGCGAGATTCGTCAGAGGCGAGGAACAAAACGGCGTTGCTGATGTCGACGGCGTCCACCCAGGGCACCGGCAGCGTGTGCATCATCTGCGAGATGGGCGCGAAGTCTTCCGGCCCGGGGTTTGCCAGGTCCGGGCGGAAGAGCCGGTATGTGCTGTCATTCATCACCATCGTGGTGCTGACCTGACTCGGCAGCACGGCGTTGACCCGAATCATATCCTGGCCCAGCTCGACGGCGAAGGCGCGCATCAGCCCGATGACGCCGTGCTTCGCGGCGATGTAGTGACCGGTGTTCGGGTAGGCCTTGCGACCACCCACCGAGCTGGTCAGCACGATCGATCCGCCGCGGCCACCCGAAAGGATGTGCGGGACGCCCGCTTTCACCGTGTGCCACACGCCGCTGAGGTTGATGTCGATCATGTCCTGCCACACGTTTTCGCGGATCTTGTGCAGCTTCCTGCCGTCGGTGCCCACGCCTGCGTTGGCGACGATGATGTCGAGGCGCCCGAGTTGTTCCACACCGCTGTCCACCAGGGCTTTGAGCGCGTCATAGTCACGCACGTCGACCTCTGCGGCCACGATGCGGCGGTTCCGGGCCTTGACCAACTCGATGGTCTCGGCGAGATCCTCAGGGGTCGAATGCGGGTAGGCCAAGTTGTCAATCGGTCCGCAGATGTCGACCGCGATGATGTCGGCACCCTCTTCGGCCAGTCGGACGGCGTGGCTACGGCCCTGGCCACGCGCCGCTCCGCTGACGAACGCGACCTTGCCCTCAACACGACCAGTCATCGCAATCTCACGCTGTCCGGGCCGGCATCGACTCCCACCCTCGCACCGTCGATGTCGGGCTCAGGCGGGCATTCGCCAAATCGACTTCCCACTCCGGGAAGCGTTTGAGGATCTCTTCCAACGCGATTCGGCCTTCCAGGCGTGCTAACGCCGAACCCAGGCAGAAGTGGGTTCCGACGCTGAAAGCCATGTGCTGACGAGCGGGCCGGTGGATGTTGAACTCTTCGCTGTCCGGACCGAATTGGCGATCGTCGCGGCAGGCGGCCCCGATGAGCATCATCATCACGGCGCCTTCCGGCACGGTTTGGCCGTAAAAGCTGACGTCGCGCGTCACGTACCTGGCGGCGTGTGGGGCCGGTGGTTCGAAGCGCAGCAGTTCCTCGACGGCCTGCGGTATCAGCGCAGGGTTATCCACCAGTTCACGGCGCTGATCCGGATGCTCGGCGAGAACCTTTCCGGCCCAACCGATTAACCGGGTTGTGGTCTCGTTGCCCGCGCCGGCGACCACGTTGAGGTAGATCAGCAGCTCCCCGCGGGTCAGTCGACGGGTGGTGCCGGTTTCATCGACGAATTCGACGTTGAGTAGTTCGGTCATGATGTCATCGGACGGGTGCGTCGCGCGCCAGTCGATGTAGGCGGCGAAGATTTCGCCGGTGGCCAAGCCGTGGTCGGCGTTCATCGGTTTGCCGGCTTCGGTGCGCAACTGCCTGTTGGTCTGGTCGCGGATGAATTCCTGATCGTCTTCCGGAATGCCGACCAGCATGCTGATCACCTTCATCGGCATCTGCGCACCCAGGTCTGCGACGAAGTCCATCCGGCCCGTCCCGATCAGCGGGTCGAGCGACTGGGCGCAGAATTCGCGAATCTTGGGCTCGAGTTCGGCGATTTTGCGTGGGGTGAACATCCGCGCCAGCAGCTTGCGGTGGACGTCATGGATCGGCGGATCTTCCATGATGAGCAGGCCCGGCGGGATGTCCAGGTTGGCCTTGACCAACTCCAGGATGATGCCCCGAGCCGAACTGAACGTGCCGTGGTCGACCAGACCCTTGTCGACATCGGCGAACCGGCTCAACGCGTAGAAGTCGTGCTGCGCGTTGTAGTACAGCGGCGCTTCTTCGCGCAGCCGGCGGAACATCGGATAGGGGTCAGCGTTGAGGCCGACGTCATACGGGTCGTAGTAGACGTCACGGACGTCTTGGACATGACTGTCGGTGCTGATCGTCACGAAATCTTGCCTTTCGCTTCAACTTCCACACCCGGATGTGCCGCATACCGGGGTCGATGCCGCCAGTGTGTCAGCGTTTGAGGCGGCTCGGGCGATTTGTACTTTCTGCTTAACGGGCTGGCTCTGACGCCGACAGTTAACTCTATTGCCGTAGAGAACCACATGCACTGGCATTTCAGCAAGAGCCGCGCGGTCTAGCGGCTGCGCGATGATCGCTTGCCGCGCGGCGGCAGTGCGGCGCCGTCGTGGGTGAGTCGTCCCTGCTGTTCGCTGCGCAAGATCCCGGTCACGATGGCCGACAGCACCCCGTCGAGCTGTTCGGGGCTGTCGATGATCCGATCGCCGTGGACGAACCGCAGCAGAAGTCCGTTGATGAATGTCAGCGTGACGTTGCTCAGATCGTCGACGACGGCGGGATCCAGCTCTGCGCCGTGTGGCAGCAGCTGCACCAAGATGTCGTGATGCAGCTTGGTGAAGGCGTCAGTTGCGCGCTGCAGCGTGGCGGCCAACTCCGGGTCGCGGGTCGCCTGCATGGTCAGTTCGTAGCGCGCCTTGGTTCGGCTCAGCTGCGGCTCTTCCCCGGACTGGATGACAAGTTTCGCCAGCGTCGAGGCCGACGCCGCGTCGTCGAGACCGGCCCGGTCGGCTACGGACTGCAACGCGGCCAGGTCGAGTTCGACCATGCGCTCGGCGACCGCGCGCAGCAGTGCCGACCGGGTGCGGAAGTAGAACGAGGTGGTGCCGTCGGGCACACCGGCGCGCGCGTCGACCTTGAGATGGCTCAGGCCCTTGGCGCCGTCGTCGGCCAGCAGCTGAATCGCCGCATCACACAGTTCGCGGCGGCGCTGGTCCGGATTTGGTTTGCGTCTCTTTTGTATTCCGGCAGTGTAGCGGCCTGTCACAGGCGGTTTTGGTGTCAAAGGAGATCTCGGCGTGTGCTAGGTTTTCGTTCGGCACGAGATTACTCTATATTCGTAGTGTCAATCAAATTTGTCTAGCCAGCCGAACGGACAGCTTGTGGCCGCTCCCGCCAGCCCCCTCACCCAACTGAACAACCCGGCGTCGCTGCCGGGTGCGCAGTCGCGGCGCCTGACGCCCGGGGACATCGACCGGTACCGATTGCATGTGGTCGCTACGAGCATCGCCGACGTGGTCACGTCAATCGGCGGGTTGATCTTCGACCGGGCGATGGCGGGATGGGATGTCACCGTAGCGGTCGCGGGAGACGTCGAGGGAGAGGCTGACCGGGCGCTACGCATCTTGGGCGCGCGGGTCGCGACGGCGACCGGAACAGAGAGCGCGGCACGCCCACACGTACTTGCCGTTGCCAGCGATGTGTTCGTGGCGAATGAGCAGGTGCGTCGGCTGGCGCTGACGGCGCGCAAGGATGATGCGACCGAGGTCCTGCT
>DATJOR010000160.1:0-14301 GCA_035506875.1 Mycobacterium sp. | reverse complement strand
TGGAGCCGATGACGGGAATCGAACCCGCGTATTCAGCTTGGGAAGCTGATGTTCTGCCATTGAACTACATCGGCGATGTTGCTTCGGAAGGCTAGCACCCGGATACGCTCGTCGCGTGCTGCTCTCCGATCGTGACCTCAGAGCCGAAATCGCCGCTGGCCGGCTAGGCATTGACCCGTTCGACGACGCGCTGGTCCAGCCGTCCAGCGTCGACGTGCGCCTCGACAGCCTGTTTCGGGTGTTCAACAACACCCGATACACGCACATCGATCCCGCGCAGCAGCAAGACGAGTTGACGAGCCTGGTGGAACCGGTCAATGGGGAACCGTTCGTACTGCACCCCGGTGAGTTCGTGCTCGGCTCGACGCTGGAACTGTGCACGCTGCCAGACGATTTGGCGGGCCGGCTGGAGGGCAAATCGTCGCTGGGACGTCTGGGGCTGCTCACTCACTCAACGGCAGGGTTCATCGACCCCGGCTTCAGCGGCCACATCACGCTGGAGCTTTCCAACGTCGCCAATCTGCCGATCACGCTCTGGCCGGGCATGAAGATCGGTCAGCTGTGCATCCTGCGGTTGACCAGTCCCGCCGAGCATCCTTACGGCAGCGAGCGGGTCGGGTCGAAGTATCAGGGTCAGCGCGGACCGACGCCGTCGCGCTCGTACCAAAACTTCATAAGGTCCACTTAAGTTCGGCTGTAACGGCGCATAGCCTTCACAGCGATCATCCAGACATACGCTCGCGCGATGTTCTCCCTCCGCCTCGAACAGTGACGCGCCAGCGAAGATCTGGAGGAGCGATGGACATCGTTCTCGGTGTGTCGATGGCACCCACAGTCGTCCGCACGGTGCTGGTGGAAGGTGAAAACGCCGACGGCGTCACCGTCGAGCAAGACAATTTCGTCTTCGCCGGCGACGACGCGGCAGCAACCATGAGTGCGACCGATCAGGTGATCACGACGATCCTGGACGCTCGGGACGGCGCCACACAGGCCGGCAATGCGCTGACGTCGACGGGCGTGACCTGGACTGACCCGGTGGATGCGGCTGCGCTGCGCGAGGCTCTGGCTACCCGCAAGGTCGAAAACGTCATGCTGGTCTCGGCGTTCATGGCTGCGGCGGCGCTGGCCCAGATGGTCGGCAGTGCAACCGGCAACGCGCACACGGCGCTGCTGTTCGTCGAACCCGACACCGCGACGCTGGCCGTCGTCGACTCCGCCGACGGTTCCATCACCGATGTCCACAAAGAGCTGATTTCCGACACCAACACCGTTACGGAACTCGTCGAACTGGTCGCCGGCTTGGATGCGTTGGAGACCCACCCGGAGCACCTCTTTATCGTCGGTTCCGGTGTGGACATCGCGACGCTCAAGCCGCAGTTGGAGGCGATGACGTCGATCCCCGTGAGCGCACCGGAAGAGCCGGACACGGCGCTGGCATGGGGCGCGGCACTGGCGTCGGCCAACGCGCCGCTGTTCGCGTCGTCGACCGCTGCGCTTGCATACGCGCAAGACCCCGCCACCGGTGCGGTTGACCCCTACGCCGTGTCGCCGGGATACCTTGCGGTGCCTGACGTTCCGCCCGGCACCGAGTTGGGTGACGAAGACCTCGCCTACAGCGCCGTCCCGGATGAGGAAGCCGACGCCAATACCGGCGCCCTCGATGAGCAGGCCGAAGCCAACACCACCGTCCTGGACCTGGCCGACGACGGGCACCGCGAGCGCCGGCCGCTTCTGCTTGTCGGCACCATGTTGGCGGTGGCCGTCGTCACCGCCATCTTGGCGCTGGAGGTTTCGCTGGCACTCGGGATACGGCCGAGCGCGGTCGCCTTGTTGCCCCGGCCGCTGCAAAACATTCTCGTCCCGGCCGCGCTGGCCCCCGCGCCGGTGAGCGCGCCGGCGCCGCTGGTCAACCATGCGCAGGCGCCGGTAGCGGCCCCGCCGCCGGCGAAGGCGCAGATGCCGGCTCCACCGCCCGCGGCCCCGGCACTCCCGCCGGCTCCCGCCGCGCCGCCATTGCCCGTCGCCGTACCTCCGGCGCCAGCGGTCGCGCCTCATGTGCCAGCCGTTGCGCCTCATGTGCCGGTAGTGATCCCGCTGCCCTTGCCGATTCCCGCCGGTCCGCCGGCGCCGGTCAATCCATTTCCTCTACATATCCCGGGATCCCCGCCAAGCTCGCTGCCGGGTTCGCCCCCGCCGGGGCACCTGCCGGGATCCCCGCCGAAGCACTGGCCGGGGTCCCCGCCAGCGCACTACCCCGGGTCGCCGCAGCCTCCGGTCAGCGTGCCGTCGCAGCCGGCGCCGGTGCACATGCCGGTCCCGGTGCCCCAGCAGCAGGTCGTGAGTCCCCAGGCTCCGGTACACGCGAGCCCCCAAGCACCAATACAACTGCCGGCACCCGACGAGCCTCCGATGCACGCTTCAGTCCCGGATGCCCCTGACGCACCGGGCATGCCGGGCATGCAGGCCCCTGAGGCACCGGGTATGCCGGGCATGCAGGCCCCTGAGGCACCCGGGATGCCGGGCATGCAGGCCCCTGAGACACCCGGTATGCCGGGCATGCAGGCCCCTGAGGCACCCGGTATGCCGGGCATGCAGGCCCCCGGCATGCCGTCTTCGGGAATGCCGGGTTCCCAAGGCCCCGGCTTTGGCGGGTTCGGCGGCAGTCACGAGGGCACCGAAGGCCCTGGTGGCTTCGGCGGCTTCGGTGGCGGCTCCCCCGGCTTCGGCGGCTTCGGCGGCGGCCACAGCTTCGGCGGCTTTGGTGGCGGCTTCGGCGGGGGTGGCTTCGGTGGCGGCTTTGGCGGTGGTGGCGGCCACGGTGGAGGCGGCGGCGGGCACCGCTGAGTTCGTCCGCCGTGCGCGCTACGGGGTAATGTCGCAATGTGAAGGGTCAGCGGGGGGGACCAACTTCTGACCAGAACTTCATATAGCCCAGCTAACTTGTTGCGGTAACGCCGCACCCCGGTGCGGCGATCAATCTTGTGGTGGGGAGCCCGGTTGTTGCGCTGCCCATCGCCGTACATGGGCAGCTAGCAAACAACATGGAGGAGTTGTGGACACCGTACTTGGTGTGTCGATGGCACCCACGACGGTCCGCATGGTGCTGGTTGAGGGGGAAAACGCCGACGGCGTCACCGTCGATGAGGAAAACTTCGGTGTCGCCGACGGCGAAGACCCTGCAACTTTCAGCGCACCTGATCAGGTGGTTGCGGCAATTCTGGGCACTCGGGAAGGTGCCAACGAGGCCGGCTATCAGCTGTTGTCGACCGGTGTGACGTGGACTAACCAGCAGGAAGCGGCCGAACTACGCGATGTATTGACGGCCCGCAAGGTCGAGAACGTCATGCTGGTCTCGGCGTTCCTGGCCGCGGCGGCGTTGGCTCAGTCCATGGGCACCGCGACCGGGTATGCCCGCACCGCGCTGCTGTACATCGAGCCCGATTCCGCGACGTTGGCGGTGGTGGACACCACCGACGGCTCGATCACAGATGTCCACCGTGAGGTGTTGCCCGAGGACGACGATCAGGCGGTTGCCGCGCTGGTCGAGTTGGTGTCAACGGCGGAGGCACTAGAGGAACACCCCGAAGGCTTGCTGGTGGTGGGCTCGGGCGTCGACGTCCCACTGATCAAGCCGGCATTGGAGGCGGCGACGTCGCTTCCGCTGAGAATCCCCGAGCAGCCCGACAACGCGCTGGCCAAAGGTGCCGCGTTGGCGTCGGCGAGTGCGCCGCTGTTCGCGTCGTCGACCGCTGCGCTGGCCTACGCGTTGGATCCGGGCACCGGTTCGGTCAGTCGACACGCGTTGGAGCCGGGATATCTGGCCGTCGCTGAGGCCGCCGCGGGCGTCGAGCCGGGGGCGGATGCATTGGCCTACAGCGCCGTCGCGGACGATTCGGCCGCGATTTTCACCCACGAGGGTCCGGACGCTTACGCCGACGTCGATGAAGAAGACTTCACCACCGGCATGTACCCCGACTTCACCATGGCGGGGCTCGAGCAGTCGCCTCGCACGCCCTTCTTCGCGGCGATGAGTGTCATGATCATTTTCACCGTCGGCGTTGTGGCACTGGTGATTTCACTGGCGTTCAGTATTCGGCCGTCGGTCAGTTCCCGGCCCAGCCTGAGTCAGAATGTGGTGGCCCCCAGGCACGTCGCGGCCCCAGCGCCCAAGGCGCTGGTGCCGGTGCAGCCCGCACCGGCGCCCGCACCTGCACCTGCGCCCGCACCCGTGTCCGCGCCGGCTCCGGTGGCCGCTCCCGCGCCGGTCCACGCCGCTGCTCCGGCGCCCGTTCCGGTTCGGGCGCCGGCACCTGCTCCCATCCCCGCGCCGCTGCCGATACCGGTCCCTGCGGCGCCACCGCCGCTCATCCCGCCGATCCTTCCGCGAATCTTCGGGCCGCCGCTGGGCCCGCCGGTAGCCCCGTGGGGCGGCGATCACGGCGACGACGGCTGGGGCCACGGCGGTGGTGGCTGGGGCCACGGCGGTGGTGGCTGGGGCGGCGGTGGTGGCTGGGGTCACGGTTTCGGCGGTGGACGCGGTCACGGCCGCTGGTAAGTCGGGGCGATAGTCCGGTCAACCCGTGGCCACCCGGTGCGGCCCTCTGTAATGTCGAAAAAGCAACGACCGGTGGAACGGTCCGTGTCGCACCTGCCAGACCGTGTGGACCTCGGCAATCCCGCAGTGCACTGGCTCGGCACGGCGATCAGTTCCCGGTGGGCTCGGTTAGCAAGCGAACAGCTTTGGAGGAAAAGTGGACACCGTACTTGGCGTGTCGATGGCGCCCACTGCGGTCCGCATGGTTCTCGTTGAAGGCGAAAACGCCGACGGCGTCACCGTCGATGAAGAGGGCTTCGCCGTCAACACGGCCGACGCGCCAACCGTAAGCGCGGCCGACCAGGTGGTCTCGGCGATCCTGGGCACCCAAGAAGGTGCCACCGAAAGTGGTTACCAACTGCGGTCGACAGGCGTGACCTGGACGGATCCGGTCGAGGCCGCAGCGCTGCGTGACGCGCTGGCGGCGCGCAAGGTCGAGAACGTCATGCTGGTGTCGTCGTTTCTGGCCGCCGCGGCGCTGGCGCAGGTCGTCGGCAACTCCGTCGGCTATGCCCAGACCGGCCTGCTGTTCATCGAGCCGGACACCGCGACACTGGCCCTGGTCAACACCGCCGACGGGTCGATCACCGACGTCCACCGCCAGCCGCTGCCCCCCGGCAGCGATCCGATCGCCGAGCTGTCAGCGATGGCGTCCGGCGCCGAGGCGCTGCAGACCCGGCCTGATGGTCTGTTCGTCGTCGGCTCCGGCGTCGACATCGCGCCGATCAAGCCGCATTTGGAGGCGGCTACCGCGCTGACGGTGAATGCGCCCGAGGAGCCCGAGACGGCGTTGGCCCGCGGCGCGGCACTGGCCTCGGCGAATGCGCCGTTGTTCTCCTCGTCGACGGCCGCGCTGGCCTACGCCCAAGATCCCGGCACCGGTGCGATCGACCCATACGCTGTCGCTCCCGGGTTTTTCGACGTCGCCCGCGACGGCGCGACCGGCGAGCAAGCCCTGGCATACAGCGCGGTTGCCGACGACGACGCTGACGCCTACACCGCATTCGCGGACGATCAGTTCCCGACCGGCAGTTATACCGGCATCACGACAGTTATTCCTCGGGACCGCGGCCGTCGACCGCTGTTCTTGGTGGTGAGCGCGGTCGCGGCGATTTTCGTGGTCGGCGCTGCGGCGCTGGTGGTCGCGCTGGCAGTCAGCATGCGGCCGACGGCAGCCGTCCGGCCCGAACCGGGGCACAATGCGGTCGCGCCGGCGAAGCCGGCGCCTGCCGCACCCGCAGCCCCGGCCCCCGCCGCTGTTCCCGCTCCGGCGCCCGCACCCGCTCCTGCAGCCCCAGCTCCCGCTCCGGCGGCCCCGGCGCCTGCTCCCGCGGCTCCTGTGCACGAGGCTCCTGCGCCCGAGGCTCCGGCCCCAGAACCTGCCGCACCCGCGCCGGCTCCCGCGGCCCCAGCTCCAGAACCGGCTGCTCCGGCTCCCGCAGCGCCGGCCCCCGCTCCGGCGCCGGTTGCTCCGCCTTCCGCAGCGCCCATCCCGGTTCCGATTCCGATTCCAATACCCGGCGTCCTGGGACCCCCGTCCGGGGGATGGGGGCCTGGCCACGGCGGCTACGGCGGTGGCGGCGGCTACGGCGGTGGCGGCGGCTACCCCGGCGGCGGCGGTTTCCCCGGTGGCGGTCACGGCGGCTTCGGCGGCGGCCACGGCGGCTTCGGCGGTGGCGGCGGGTTCGGTGGCGGAGGTCACGGCGGCTTCGGCCACGGATTTGGCCTGCCTGGCCTGGGCTTTTAACCTACGACAGAAAACCGTCACCTGACGTTTGCCCGCCGCTCAGAAGAGCGATGCCATTAGCTCATTGCGGCGACTTACACACGGGTGTATGAGGTGCTCCGTATTCGGTACGGGTTATTTGGGTGCTACCCATGCCGCGGGGATGGCCGAACTGGGACACGAAGTCGTCGGCGTCGACATCGATCCCGGTAAGGTCGCCAAGCTGGCTGCCGGTGACGTTCCGTTCTACGAGCCGGGCCTACCAAAGATGTTGAGCGACAACATCGCAGCTGGCCGGCTTCGGTTCACCACCGACTACAATCTGGCCGCCGAGTTCGCCGACGTTCATTTCCTCGGCGTCGGCACGCCGCAGAAGCGGGGCGAGTACGGCGCCGACCTAAGTCACGTCAACGCCGTAATCGACACGCTTGCACCACGATTGACCCGTGCCTCGGTGATCGTCGGTAAGTCCACGGTCCCGGTCGGAACCGCTGCCGAGCTCGTCCAGCGGGCGCGGGCGGCCGCGCCGCCCGGTGTCGACGTGGAAGTGGCGTGGAATCCCGAGTTCCTGCGAGAAGGTTTCGCGGTGCAAGACACCTTGCGGCCCGACCGCATTGTGCTTGGCGTACAAGATGGTTCGACGCGTGCCGAAGCGGCGATCCGTGAGCTGTATTCGCCGATGCTGGACGCCGGGGTGCCATTCCTGGTGACCGACCTGCAGACCGCGGAGTTGGTCAAGGTATCCGCGAACGCCTTTCTGGCGACCAAGATCTCGTTCATCAACGCGATCTCCGAGGTATGCGAAGCAGCCGGTGCCGACGTCGCCTTGCTGGCCGATGCGCTCGGGCACGACCCGCGCATCGGACGCCGATTCCTCAACGCCGGCTTGGGCTTCGGCGGTGGATGCCTACCCAAGGACATCCGCGCGTTCATGGCTCGCGCCGGTGAATTGGGTGCCGACCAGGCCCTGACGTTCCTGCGGGAAGTCGACAACATCAACATGCGCCGGCGCACCCGCATGGTTGAACTTGCCACCGCCGCCTGCGGCGGCTCGCTGTTGGGGGCCAACATCGCGGTGTTGGGCGCCGCGTTCAAGCCCGAATCCGACGACGTGCGCGACTCCCCGGCGCTCAACGTCGCCGGCCAGCTGCAGCTCAACGGTGCGGCAGTCAACGTCTACGACCCCAAAGCGCTGGAGAACGCCCAGCGGCTGTTTCCCACGCTCAACTACGCCGTCTCGGTGGAGGAAGCCTGCGACAAGGCCGACGCGGTGCTTGTCCTAACCGAATGGAAAGAATTCGTCGACCTTGACCCCGACCTGCTTGCCGACCGGGTGCGCTCTCGCGTCGTTGTCGATGGCCGCAACTGCCTCGACCTGCCACGGTGGCAGCAAGCCGGCTGGCGCGTGCACTGCCTGGGGCGGCGCGTAGCCTGACCGCGTGGACTACTCCGCAGCGCTGCTGGAGCAAAATCGCGCCTTCGGCGAGCTGATCCGCGGCGCCGACCTGTCCACGCCGGTGCCGACCTGTCCTGGCTGGAGCCTTTCCCAGCTGTTCCGCCATGTCGGTCGCGGTGACCGCTGGGCGGCGCAGATGGTCGCCGACCGGTCCGACCACTATCTCGACCCGCGCACCGTCGACGGAGGCAAACCGCCAGCCGATCCCGACGTGGCGATCGATTGGCTGCACGGAGGGGCGCAGCGTCTGATCGACGCGGTCGAACACGTCGGGGCGGAAACCCCGGTGTGGACATTCCTGGGCTCGCGGCCGGCCTACTGGTGGGTGCGACGCCGGCTGCACGAGGCGACGGTGCATCGGGCCGATGCCGCGCTGGCGCTCGCGCTCGACTACACACTCACCCCCGAGCTGTCAGCCGACGCCATCAGCGAATGGCTTGAGCGGGTGGCGGCCGTGGCCGGACACGACGACGCACCGCTGCCACTGCACGACGGCCAAACCGTTCACCTGCACGCCACGGATCCCGGCCTCGGAGCTGCTGGCGAGTGGACCATCCGCGCCGACGGGGATCGCATCACGTGGTCACACGGTCACGACAAGGGCGCGGTGGCGCTGCGTGGCGGCGCCGTCGACCTACTGCTGGCAGTCCTGCGACGAGTTCCGGTCGCCGACACTGATATCGCCGTCTTTGGCGACGCCGCGATATGGCAGCACTGGCTCGACCACACGCCTTTCTAGACGCGGGGCATACATGGTCACACCTCGACGTCCTCCGTGGACTCGTAGTTAAGGGATTCCACCCCGGGCATTCCTGCTTAGGCAGCAGGAGGGCTGAGTTGAGGTTCACAGTTCACAGGCCTGGATGGTGTCGAAGCGGCGTGCAAGCTCGGTGGTGGTCTTTTCCACCCAGTCGCATCGCAGGTGATGCGGGGTGGTTCGGCTCCGAGGCGGAGCTTCTCGGTGAGGCGCCGTCAAAGAGTTCGGTGTGCGCAGTCCCGCGACCGATGAAAACCAGAACGCGGCAAAGCAATTTGGTAGCGGGTACGGGGTTCGCCGCGCAGCTGGGTAACGCCGGTGTTGTGCATGATCGCGGCCTATCGGTGGCGGCGGACCGGGCCGACCCGCAACGGTGACGGTGCGACGCGGATTGTGTGGGTGTTGTGGCGGTGATAGGTGATCGGGATTTGGACTGGGCCTGCGGGAGGATGGTCAGCTGGTGTCGGCCCGGCGGGGATGTGCGGTTGTGTGTCGGGGGTGTCGGCTATGAGGCGGTCGTAGTCGGCGCGGCGGGCGGGGTCGCGCAGCAAGGCATATGCGGCCAGCACCTGGCGTAAGCGTTCGTCGGCGGTGTGCGCCGATCTTGCCGGTCGTGTATCAGGGTGATGGGCCCGCAGGTGGGTGCGGTAGGCATGGGTGATCTCGGCCTGGCTTGCGGTTGGCGGCACCCCCAGCACCAGGTAGGGATCGGGGTTCGCGTTCACCATCGCTGGTCACCTCCAGGTACGAGGTGCAGTGACTTCCGGGCCCACGCTGAGCGAACCGGGAATCAACGCTGCGGGATGGTCTATGTGGCCTCTGCGCTGTGCTGCGGCGGTCGAGGCCGTGCCCTCCTGGTAAGGATTAGCTGATGCCCTCGGGAGGAACGCCCGGGTGACCGCCAGGATGGTGAGGGATCCACCGGCGGGTCACCCGGGCGCTGCAACGACATCGCGCACGGCCCAGTTGCGAGGTGCCACCATGAGTGGCGGTGCGCGCGCAGCCATTCTGGGATGGTGCGTCGGGCGCGGTCATCGGAACATAGTGATCACTGTGGGCGGTACGCGAGTCGTTGCCTGCTGGTCATCGCTTTTGGGGCGTCACCTCCCTTGTCCTGCAGTGTCTTTCGGGAAAGGCCTCGGTTCTCACGGAGGAGAACGTTGGGTAGCCCAGATCTTTCGTGCTGGCCAGCCGTGCGGGGGCCAGCGCCGTCGATTGGCGGGCAGCGGTCGGCCCGGCCTCTGACGCTGGATGGTGACCGCGGTTCGGTGCGGGCGGGGCCGGGGCGCGGGCATCTGGGCGAACAGGTCGGCAATCTCATGCCAGAGGTCCGCTTCTTGCTGTAGGCGTATCCATTCGGCCTCTACGATCGCCGTCGCCTCATCGAGCAGAGCGGTTGCTGTCTTGGTGTCGGTTGCCATGTCACTCACCCCCTGTGCGCCGATGCTGCGCCCCGGCCCGCCAGGCCCTGTGGGCGGACCGGTGTACCTAGGCGTTGATTGCTGTCTTTTCGTTGTCGCTGGTGATCTGGATGCGGCGGGGTTTGGCTTTCTCGGCGATCGGGATGGTCAGCCGCAAGACACCGTCGTGGTAGTTGGCGTCGATCTTGTCGGTGTCGAGGTTGTCGCCGAGGAATAGTTGGCGGCTGAATACCCCGCGGGGGCGCTCGGCCGCGAGCATTTCGCGGTTTTGGTCCAGGCCGGGGCGTTCTGCGCGCACGGTCAGCACATTGCGCTCGACGTCGAGATCCAACGAGTCGGCTTTGACCCCGGGCAGGTCGAGTTCGACGATGAACTGCTCGCCGTCGCGCCACGCGTCGATGGGCATTACCGCCGGACGTGCAGCGGTGCCCAGCACCTGCTGGGTGAAGCGATCGAGGTCGCGAAACGGATCTGTACGCATCAACATCATGTCTAACCTCCAACCCAAATTGTCCTCGACAGATCTGTGTGATCTGTCATAGCTTTCTTATAGCACTGGTGCTAGGTTGTGGCAAGAGGATTTTTCTGGCGAAGTGGAGGTGCCTGTGCCTGACGATCCAGTGTCGCGGTCTTCCCGCGGTGTATACGGCATCACGGTGGCCTCAGAGTTGAGCGGGTTCGATCCGCAGACCCTGCGGCTCTACGAGCGCCGCGGACTGCTCACTCCGGCGCGCACCGACGGCGGCACCCGTCGCTACAGCGACGACGATCTGGATCGCCTGGCCCGTATCAGCGAGCTCATCGATGCCGGGGTCAACATCGCCGGAATCCTTCAAATCTTGAACCTCGAACGCCGCAACACCGAACTCGAATCCGACAACAGCCAGCTCAAGTGCGAAAACGCCAGACTGCAATCCGTGGAGCCGACTGCCCGAAAGAGGACTGGGAGCCGATGATGATCAACTCTGAGGACCACCCGCTGGCCGTGGAGGTGCCCGTCGCCGACGCGGTCGAGCAACAACAACCTGACGCCCTCGACGTCGACGACGCGGGGCTCGACGCCGAGTACGTCGCCGACCGATTACAGACCGACGCCAACACTGTCGACGTGATTGACCAAGCCATCGTGGTGCCGTTGCCCGACGACGAACGCGACGGCGATATCGGGTGACCTTGTATTGGCGCTAAGGAAATATCTGTGCCATACCATAGGTTATCTAACGCATTCGCAGGTAGATGGTGGGTAGGAGGTGAGTGCGAATGAACATCTCAGACCGGTCGTCCGATCCGCGCCGCGCCGGCGCGCGGGTCCTCGACACCGCTGAAGGTGTCCTCATCGCGCTGCGCGGCTGCACCCTCAACCAGGCGTTCGTCGAAATCGTGCAGACCGCAAAACGCCACAACGTCAGCACGCTGAGTCTGGCTGATGCGCTGGTGGCCATCGCCCAAACCCGGGCGTTCCAGACCGTCGATAGCGCTGACGCGGCGTTCGTCGCAGCCCGCGCCGCATGGGGCCAATTCTTCGACCAGACCCCGCCGCGCCGCCCCGCGAGGGCGGCGCGACAACGTTACGACGACGAGGACGAGAACGAGGCCGTATCCGGCGCCTAAAACGTGCAACCACATACACCGTGAATATCGACGCCTGGTGGTCTCCGGGTGGCCTGTTAGCGAAGCATTACCGCAATGGTTTGACGCTTTGGCCGCAGGTGGGTTGGACTAGTCGGAAGCTATCACTTTGGGTGACAACAACATGCGCATGGTGCAATAGCCGATCGACGGTGGCGGTGGTGAGCGTTTTGGGCATGATCTCGTCGGCGAGCGTATGCGGCACCGGATAGCGGACGCCGTCCACCGAAACCGCACTATCCCGTTTAACGCCCGGGTGATGCCAAATGCCAGCGTGAACGGCGAGTGCGGCAATCGGTGCAGCCGAGCGCGTCCTCGGCTAACGCCTCCACTGGTCGGCGCCGGTTTCGCGATGGTCGCGACGCCTTGGCTGGTAAAACTGCTGACGCTCCCCGGCGAGATTCCACATAAAGCGCGCATGCCGACTATGCTCCACCAACGCCACCTGGTGATCCGGCGTCGGCAACCTGGAAGCGAGACATACCCGCAAGCTAGCCAGCGCCACCGACATCCATAAAAGAATAAAAGACGTACGCCGGCCGAAGTCGGATCGGCCTTCTTCCCCGCCAAGAATGCCGGCGTTTCCAGCGGAAGGAGAATCCATGACGACATCGGAGATCGCCACCGTATTGGCTTGGCATGACGCGCTGAATGCGTCCGACATCGATACTTTGGTGTCCCTGTCCAGCGATGACATCGAAGTCGGTGACGCCCACGGTGCCGCGCAGGGCCACGCGGCGTTGCGTGATTGGGCAACTGCCCGCCCGCGACAGGCCGAAGTGGGCAGAATCTACGTTCATGACGGCGTCGTCGTCGTCGAACAGACGATCAGAAACGCTGATGACCCAGGTGCCAACACCACCGCCGCGTCGGCGTTTCGTATAGTCCATGACCACGTCACCTCGGTGTTTCGCCACCACGACTTGGCGTCCGCGCTAGCCGCCACCGAGTTGACCGACGCCGATCTCGTCGACTGAGGAGCAAGAGATGCGGGGAATTATCCTGGCCGGCGGCTCGGGCACCCGCCTGTATCCGATCACCATGGGCGTCAGCAAGCAGCTGCTGAACGTCTACGACAAACCGATGATCTACTACCCGCTGTCGACGCTGATGATGGCCGGCATCCGCGACATTCAGGTGATCACCACCGCCCACGATGCGCCGGCATTCCAACGAGTGCTCGGCGACGGCAAGGACTTCGGCATCAACATCAGCTATACGGTGCAGCATCGTCCCGAGGGCCTGGCCCAGGCGTTCGTCCTGTGCGCCGACCATATCGGTAACGGGTCAGTTGCTTTGGCGTTGGGCGACAACATCTTTCATGGCCCGGGTCTTGGTACAGACCTTCGACGCCTCCAATCAGTCGATGGCGGAGCCATTTTCGCCTACTGGGTCGCTAACCCCTCGGCGTATGGTGTCGTCGAATTCAGCGCGGACGGCACCGCGTTGTCGATTGAAGAGAAACCGGCCACGCCGAAATCGCATTATGCGGTGCCAGGACTGTACTTCTACGACAACGACGTAGTAGAGATCGCCCGCAACCTGCGGCCGTCGGCACGTGGCGAATTGGAAATCACCGAAGTAAACCAGATCTACCTGAACCAGGGCAGGCTGAGCGTGCAGGTGCTCGCCCGTGGCACGGCCTGGCTGGACACCGGGACGTTCGATTCGCTCCTAGACGCCAGCGACTACGTCCGCACCCTGGAACGTCGGCAGGGCTTGAAAGTCAACATCCCCGAAGAAGTGGCTTGGCGGATGGGCTTCATCGACGACGAGCAGCTGGCCCGGCGTGCGCATGTCCTGCTCAAGTCCGGTTACGGCAGCTACCTGATGGAGTTGCTCGAACGGCGCTGACGGCTAGGTGGATAGCTCCTAAGAGCCATTGCGATGTAACAGGCTAACGACACTCCCGCGAATGCCGCGGAAGGCGTAGCCGGCGGTAATCACCGACGCGAGGATCAGAACGACAAACATTGGGAGCCAGCTTTTCCTGTCATGGTCGATGTCCCACCACACCACCGCGAACAAGACAGTACAGAGAAACAACACGATGTCTCGCCAGTTGCCCCGGTAGACGATCGCGGCTTTGCGTAGTTGGCGACGCTTTTCGTTGGCGACGACGAGATCGTCGATGCGGTCTGCAATGCTGCGCCGTAGCGCGGCACGGCGATCCGCCTCATCCTCTGGCAATCGCTCGAGCAGCTCCATGTCCTCTTTGATTCCGGCGCGAAAATCGGTGCCCACAAATTGGCCCGCGGCGGCTGCCAGAAGCGCTCCACCGAAAACCGGAGCCGATCCCAACGCGATTGCGGCCAAGCCAGGCACTCTCATGTCTCCCTTCTGGCCAAGCAGCGGGCGTGCGTTACTGGCGGTAGCTGGCCAGGAAGTTGCCCAACCGCTCGATAGCGTGGGCGAGGTCGCGTGACCACGGCAGCGTGACGATCCGCAGGTGATCCGGTGCCGGCCAATTGAATCCGGTGCCCTGAGTGACCAGAATCTTCTCCTGCAGCAGCAGATCCAACACAAGCTGCTCGTCGTCTTCGATCTCGTGCACCTCGGGATCCAGCCGGGGGAAGGTGTACAACGCACCAGCGGGCTTCACGCAGGACACCCCGGGGATCTCGTTCAGCTTGGACCAGGCCACGTCGCGTTGTTCGAGCAGTCGCCCACCGGGCAGCACTAGGTCATCGATGCTTTGGTGACCGCCGAGGGCGACCT
>DATJOR010000159.1:0-20726 GCA_035506875.1 Mycobacterium sp. | reverse complement strand
GTCAGCGCGGCACCCCAAACCCGCAGGAAGCCAGCGTGTTCGGGGTTATTGAGTTCGCTGTAGATCAACAGCGGCAGCGATGCCATGTTGCCGTTGAAGATGTCGAAGTTGATCGAGCGGCTGTACCCGACCAGCACCAGCACCGGCGCGGTTTCGCCCATCACCCGCGCGACCGACAGCAAGACGCCGGAGATGATGCCGGGCATCGCGATGGGAACGACGATCCGCATGATGGTCTTCCATTTCGGAATGCCCAAGGCGTAGCCGGCTTCTCGTAGGTCGTTAGGCACCAGCTTGAGTATCTCTTCAGTCGATCGCACCACGATTGGCAACATCAGCAGTACCAACGCGAGTGAAACCGCAAAGGCACTCTGCTCGAATCCCATGGTGGCGATCCACAGGCTGAAGATGAACAGCGCCGCCACGATCGAGGGCAGCCCGGCCAGCACGTCAACCATGAAGCTGGTGAACCGCGCGAGCCGATTGGAACGGTATTCCGCCAAGAACACCGCGGTCATGAATCCCAGCGGGATGGCCAACAGAGCCGCCACCGCAGCCTGCACCAGGGTTCCGTAAATGGCGTGATAGACGCCGCCGGCAAACTGTTCCGGCAGAACCCCGCGGAGTGAGTGACTCCACCACCCGGGCTGCGCGATTGCGTACGAGCCTCGTTTGATGACAACCCATAGCAGCCAGACCAGCGGTACCAACGCGATCACGAACGAAAACATGAAAAGTGATGCCGCGATTTGGTTTTTGATCCGTCGCGCGAGACTGATCGGCTGCACCGCCGCGGCTTTGACGGGCAGGTCGAGGGTTGGGGCGCTCATGTGTGGACCGCCCTGCCAACGATCGCGCGGGCGATCGCGTTGACGACGAACGTGAGCACGAACAGCACGAATCCAGCCGAGATATAAGCTCCGGTCGGCAAGGGTTCGCTGAATTCGTTTGCCGCAGAGGCAATTTTGGAAGCAAATGTGTAGCCACCGTCGAAAACGGACCAATGCCCTGCACTTGCGGACGCGCGCAAGATGATCAGCACCGCCACGGTTTCACCGAGAGCGCGACCCAACCCCAGCATCGAAGCGGCAACGGCACCGCTACGACCGTAGGGAAGCACGGTCATCCGCACCACCTCCCACTTTGTCGCGCCCAGTGCTAGAGCTGCTTCGATGTGAGTAGAGGGGGTCTGCCGGAACACTTCTCGCGATACCGAGGTGATGATTGGCAGGACCATCACGGCAAGCACGACACCTGCGGTGAAGATATTGCCGCCGCCGGCCAGTGAAACGTTGCCGGCTTTGAACAGAAACAGCCATCCCAGGTGGCGGTTGAGAAACTCTTCGATCGGCTCGATCTGCGGCGCCAGCACGAAGATTCCCCACAACCCGAAGACGATCGACGGCACTGCGGCGAGTAGGTCGACCAACGCGCCGAACGGGCGTGACAGCCTGGCCGGCGCATATTGCGTGAGAAACACCGCGATCCCAATCGCAACCGGAACCGCCAAGGCCATCGCCCACAGTGAACTCAGCACCGTCACCATGAACAGGTCACGGATACCGAAAGCCAGGTGGTTGCTGTTGGTGGTATCAAACTGGGCGCTGGTGAAGAAATTCGCGTGGTTAGCGCGCAGTGACGGAACCGCTTGGACCAGAAGGAAGATCGCGATCAGGCCGATGACGATCGTGATCGTCGATCCGGCGGCGCCGGCGGCCGACTTGAACAGTCGGTCGCCGCGCCGTTCCTTGGCGCCGTCGCCGGCGCGCAGCGCTGGCGTTGTCGCAGTCACGATGGTCCTAGTGCTCAGCCGATGGCATTCACGGCGGTGGACAACCTCGACTTGAACGCGTCGGGAATGGGAATATATCCGTTGTCCGCCAATCCGTTCTGGCCGGGACCAATGGTGGCCTGCAGGAAGGCCTTTACGGCCGTGCCGACCTGGCTGTCGGGGTATTTGGAGCAGACAACCTCATACGTCGCCAGCACGATCGGGTAGGAGCCCGGCTGGCTCGGCTTGTAGAAGGACACCGTGTCGAGCGTCAGATCGTTGCCCTGTCCTTGAACCTTCGCCCCGGCGATGGTTTTGCCGACCGAGTCGGCGCTGATCGACACCGGGTCGGGACCCGCCGACGTGACGATCTTGGCCATGTTCAGCTTCTGCGCCTGGGCGAACGACCATTCGTTGTAAGTGATCGATCCCGCGGTGCTCTTGATGGCCGCCGAGGTGCCGTCGTTGCCCTTGGCGCCCTCGCCGACACCGCCTTTGAATGTCTTTCCGGTGCCCTTGCCCCAGGCGCCGTCGGATGCGGTATCGAGGTAATGCTGGAAGTTGTCCGTCGTTCCCGACTCGTCGCTGCGGAACACCACGTGGATCGGCAGATCGGGCAGGGTGGTGCCGTTGTTGAGCGCCGTGATCGCCGGGTCGTTCCAGGTCTTGATGGTCCCGTTGAAGATTTTCGCCGCCGTCGGCCCGTCCAGACTCAGTGAGGTCACGCCGTTGACGTTGTAGGTCACCGCGATCGGGCCGAACACGGTCGGCAGGTCCCAGGCCGGCGAGTTGCAGCGCTGCTGTGCTTTGCCGTGCTCGTCGGCGCTGAGCGCCACATCCGAGCCGCCGAAGTCAGTTTGATTGCCGACGAATTCGTTGATGCCAGCACCCGAACCATTGGCGGTGTAGTTCAAGGTTTGACCTGAGCACGCCTGTTCGAACGCGTTGACGAACCGGGCCATGGCATTGGCCTGGGCGGTGGAGCCGCTCGCTTTCAGCGTCTGCTTTCCGCCGCAACTGACACCGGACGACGACGAACCAGACGCAGCGGACGAACCGGACGTCGCACCGCCTTGACTGGCGGTGTTGTTATTTCCACACGCGGACAGCATCAGCGCGCTGGTGGCCAGGACGCCCAGCGCAGCACCAAATCGGTTGTGTTTCAAAATTGTTCCTTTGAACGGTCGTTGAGATGCCCAAATTTCACTGCGCCACCTGCTCAGGCCGGACCACAGGGTCCGATTAACATACGAAACCGTGGCTGTTCTAGGCCAACGCTGTGAGGATTCGAAGTTAACAAACCGCGTCGCCGAGCCGAACGTAATACCGTGGCCGCGGCGATCGGCGATCTCTCGGCTAAATCAATCGCTTGACTTAGCCGAGGCCGCGCCGATTAACTCATTGCCATGGTCAACGAACTGACCGGCAAGGTCGCGATCGTCACCGGCGGAGCATCGGGCATCGGTGCCGGCATCGTCGAGAAGTTCGTCGCCGAGGGCGCGCGGGTCGTGATCGCCGACGTCGAGCGGGAACGTGGTCAAGAGTTCGCCGCCAGGCTTGGCGCTGCCGCCGTGTTCCGATTGACCGACGTCTCGGACCCCGAACAAGTCGGGGCGCTGGTGGCGGGCACCGTCGAGACCTTCGGTGGGCTCCACGTAATGGTGAACAACGCCGGGATCTCCAGCAAAATGCATCGAAGCTTCCTCGACGACGACCTCGCCGACTTTCAGCGCGTCATGGCCGTCAACGTACTTGGGGTGATGGCGGGCACCCGCGACGCCGCGCGCCATATGGCAACCAGTGGCGGGGGCTCGATCATCAATCTGTCGTCGATCGGGGGCATCCAGGCCGGCGGGGGAGTGATGACCTATCGCGCGTCCAAGGCGGCGGTCATCCAGTTCTCGAAATCGGCCGCAATCGAACTGGCGTATCACGACGTTCGGGTCAATTGCATTGCGCCCGGCAGCATACCCACGCCAATCCTGGCCTCGTCGGTATCCGACAAGGCAAAGGAAGATCTCGAACGTTTCGAACGGAAAATCCGGGCGCAGATGCGAGCCGACCGTCCGTTGCAGCGCGAGGGCACACCCGAAGACGTCGCTGAGGCGGCGCTTTATTTGGCCGGCGATCGGTCTCGCTATGTGACCGGGACAGTGCTGCGTGTCGACGGCGGAACTGCGACCGGTAAAGCAATCCGCCGCAGCGAGCAGACAGATTAAATCAATCGCTTGACTTAATTGAGATCACGGCGTTGACTGGCCAGGTGACCACCGCGAAGGCCGCGCGCACCGACCGGGCCAGTACGACCCAAGAGGCGATCCTGACCGCCGCCGAGCGGCTGTTCGCTGAACATGGTGTCTTCGCTGTCTCGAATCGGCAGGTCAGCGAGGCTGCCGGCCAGGGCAATAACGCCGCGGTCGGCTACCACTTCGGCACCAAGACGGATTTGGTTCGAGCTATCGAGCAACGGCACCGGGTACCCATCGAGCTGTTACGGGAAAAGATGGTGGCCGACATTCTGCAATCCGGGGCCGCCGACGACATGCGCAGCTGGGTGGCCTGCCTGGTACGCCCACTGACCGATCACCTGGCGGCGCTCGGCAACCCCACCTGGTACGCGCGCTTCGCGGCACAGGTCATGACGGATCCGGCCTACTACAACATCGTGGTGAAGGATGCGCTCTCATCTGAATCGCTGGTGCAGGTGATCCATGGCATCAACCGGTGTCTGCCCGACCTCCCGATAGACGTACAGGTGGAACGCAACCTGATGGCCCGCAACCTGCTGATGCACACGTGCGCCGAACGCGAAAGGGCAATGGCCGCAGGCGCATCCGTGCCGAGCCCTTCGTGGCAGGCCGCCGGGTCCGGTCTCATCGACGCGGTTGTCGGCCTCTGGCTGGCGCCGGTAACACCGCACGCGTGAAGGGGCAAGCATGAAAGTGACTGTCGACCAAGAGAAATGCGCAAGCTCTGGGAACTGCGTAATGAACGCTGCCCAGATTTTTGATCAGCGAGACGATGACGGAGTTGTCGTCTTGCTCAATGAGAACCCGCCGCCCGAACAGGCTGACGACGCCCGCAGGGCCGCCGCGGGTTGCCCCGCCCAAGCCATCCACATCGAGGAGTGAGAAGTGTCCGACACGCTCACCGGTACCGCACCCGAGGCGGTCTCCGACGTTCCGGATTATCCGATGGGAAGGGCGGCCGGCTGCCCGTTCGCCCCGCCGCCGGAGGTGATGGAGCTCGGGGCGGCCCGGCCGCTGTCCAGGGTCCGAATCTGGGACGGCAGCACGCCGTGGCTCATCACCGGCTACCAGGAAGTGCGGACGCTGTTCTCCGATTCCCGGGTCAGCGTCGACGACCGGCGGCCCGGCTTTCCGCACTGGAACGAGGGCATGCTGTCGACGGTGCACAAGCGCCCAAGGTCCGTCTTCACCGCTGACGGCGAAGAGCACACCCGGTTTCGGCGAATGTTGTCCAAGCCCTTCACCTTCAAGCGGGTCGAAGGCCTGCGGCCGGCGATCCGACAGATCACTGACGAGCATATCGACGCGATGCTGGCCGGACCGCGACCCGGCGACATCGTCACCGCATTGGCGCTGCCGGTGCCGTCACTGGTGATCAGCCAGCTGCTGGGCGTGCCGTATGAGGACGCCGAAATGTTCCAGCACCACGCCAGCATCGGGCTCGCCCGCGATGCCACCGGTGCGGACACCGTCAAAGGTGCGGTGAACCTCAATAAGTACCTCGCCGAGCTGGTCGAGGCCAAGATGGAGAACCCGGCTGAAGACGCGGTGTCGGACCTGGCTGAACGAGTCAAAGCCGGCGAGCTCAGCGTCAAGGAGGCCGCGCAACTGGGAACCGGGTTGCTGATTGCCGGGCACGAAACCACAGCCAACATGATCGGCCTCGGCGTGCTGGCATTGCTGGAATACCCCGAACAGGCGGCCGTGCTGCGTGACACCGACGACCCGAAAGTCGTCGCAAACGCGGTCGAAGAACTCTTGCGCTACCTGTCCATCATCCAAAACGGACAGCGTCGCATTGCCGCCGAGGACATCGAGATCGCCGGCGAGACCATCCGCGCCGGCGAAGGGATAATCATCGACCTGGCGCCGGCGAACTGGGATGCCAACGCATTTGCCGAACCCGAGCGGCTCTACCTTCATCGCTCCGGCGCCGGCCAGCACGTCGCCTTCGGATACGGCAGGCACCAATGCGTCGGTCAGCAACTGGCCCGTGCCGAGCTGCAGATCGTCTTTCACACGCTGCTTCGCCGCATCCCCACGCTGGAACTGGCCGTGCCGATCGAGGACGTCCCGCTCAAGCACGACCGGCTCGCCTACGGCGTCTACGAACTGCCGGTGACCTGGTGAACCCCTTCACCCAGCGATCCGAGATAACTACTCTCGAACAAATATGGATCCGATTGGAGGGCCATTGATGTCGCCTCAAACAAGCAGTGTCTCGCTCTACCCGCCCGGAGGGTTTGGCGCACCCAAGGACCGACACGGCCGCGCCAACGGCGCCGACGTCGGACTGCCGGAAGGAACCGTGGTTTTCTCTGCAGACAACCACATTTCGCTGGCCGACGACATCTTCTACCAACGTTTCCCGGAGGCCCTGAAAGACAAGGCGCCGCGGATCTGGTACGAGGACGGTGCATACCAAGTCGGGCGTAAGGGGCAGTCCTTCCTGCCCGGCGACTTCAGCGCGGTGCTGATGCAATACGACGACCTGCCCGGGGCCGCAAGCACCAATATCGAGGCCCGGATCCAGGAGCTACGCGAGGATGGCGTCGAGAAAGAATTGGCGTTCCCCAACGCGATACTGGCGCTGTTCCACTACCCGGACAAGGAACTTCGCGAGCTCGCGTTCCGGATCTACAATGAGTACATCGCCGAGCTTCAGGAGCAGGCAGGCGGCCACTTCTATGGCGCGGGTCTGATCAACTGGTGGGATCCCGAGGGCACTCGCCGCACACTTGCTGAACTGAAGTCGTTGGGGCTCAAGACTTTCCTGCTGCCGCTGAACCCGGGTAAGGACGACGAGGGCAACATCATCGACTACGGCAGCACCGCGATGAAGCCGGTGTGGGACGAGATCGAGGCAGCAGGGCTTCCGGTCACCCACCACATCGGTGAAACCCCGCCGAAAACGCCGTGCCAGTTCAACAGCGTCGTGGTCGGCATGATGATCAATATCGACGGCTTCCGCGAACAGTTCGCCAAGTACCTGTTCTCTGGAATTCTCGACGACCACCCTACGCTGCGGATCGGTTGGTTCGAGGGTGGAATCGCCTGGGTGCCTTGGGCTTTGCAGGACGCCGAGCATTTGGTGGCCTCGTATCAGCACATGTTCAACCGGCCGTTGCAGCATGACGTGCGCTACTACTGGGACACCCACATGAGCGCATCGTTCATGGTCGACCCGCTGGGGCTGAAGTTGATCGACGAGATCGGCATCGACAAGGTGATGTGGTCGAGCGACTATCCGCACAACGAGAGTACTTTCGGCTATTCAGAGAAGTCGTTGGCCACGGTTGTCGAGTCGGTTGGCGCCGAGGCAGCCGCACGGATCGTCAGCGGCAATATCACCAAATTCCTTGGACTGTAGCAACTTTAATGACCTATTCCACTTCGCTTCCGGCGGCACCCATGTCTGCGCTCGATATCCCGGACACGCCCGATCTCGGCCGGATGCGGCGCGAGACCGGCGCGCGGCTGCGGTCCGCTATGGCCGACCGCGGCGTCGATGCCCTGATCCTGCTCGGAAACAACAGCGTCGTCTACGCCACCGGCGTGAGCTGGCCGCTGGGCGACGCGGGTTTGTCGTACGTCGAGCGTCCGGTCGCGGTGGTGCTTGCCGATGACCCGCACCCGCATCTGTTCCTGCCGTTCCGGGAAGGGGCCGCATCGGAATCGGGGCTGCCGGCCGACCATCTGCACGGTCCCGTGTACCTCGAGTTCGACGAGGGTGTCGAGAATTTCGCGCGGGCTGTCGACGATCTAGTCCCGGCCGGGGCGGTTCTTGCGGTCGACGAACTCACCGGCGCAATGCGGCGCGCACAGCCGCGACTTTTCCCGTCCGGGCGGCCCGCCGACGCCGCGCAGATCATCGGCGCGGCCAAGCTCATCAAGACTCCCGACGAGCTCTCCTGTATGCGAAAGGCGTGCCGGATCACCGACGAAGCCATGGTCGACGTGCAGGCAGCGCTGGCGCCCGGGATTCGTCAGATCGAGCTGTCGGCCGGGTTCCTGCGCCGCGCCTTCGAATTGGGCGCGATGGCCAGCATGCTGGAACCGATCTGGCAGGTGATGCCGCCGAGCAAGGCGGACGGAGTCTGGACCACCCACGGCGATCTGGCGTTGCCGTTGTTGACCACCGAGCGCGAACTGGTCGCCGGTGACGTGCTGTGGACCGACGTCAGTATCACCTATGCGGGCTACTGTTCCGATTTCGGCCGCACCTGGGTCGTCGGTCAAGATCCGACGCCGCGCCAACAGGCGCAATTCGCCAAGTGGCGGGAGATCATGGACGCCGTGCTCGACGTCACGTGCGCCGGCGCCACCGCGGCCGAGTTGGGTAGGGCGGCAACGAAAGCCAACGGCGGCACCCGGCCGTGGCTGCCGCACTTCTACCTCGGACACGGAATCGGCGTGAACGCCGCCGAAATGCCAATGATCGGGACCGACCTCGGCGACGAGTTCGACGAGAACTTCGTTTTCGAACCCGGCATGGTGGTGGTACTGGAGCCGGTGGTGTGGGAGGACGGCACTGGCGGCTATCGCAGCGAAGAGATTGTCGTCATCACCGAGGAAGGCTGGATTCCGTTGACCGACTACCCTTATCACCCCTATGGCGCGCGCTGACAATGATGCAGAGCAAAAGAGCGATGTGGGGGCACCTCCCGCTTGCGGGGGAGAGGAGTAGCGCCGATGGCTACTGAGGTTTTGCCCGACGACCTCGCGCTGCGTACCGGTCGCCGGGAGCGGGCACTGGCCCAGATGGAAAAGCACGACCTCGACGTGCTGGTTCTTGGCCGACAAGCCAACGTGCGCTACGTCACCGGTGCGCCTCAGCTGTGGGTGGCAGGCACCCGTCCCTTCGGGCCGACGTGTGTGGTGGTCAGGAAGACCGCGGCGATCCACCTGCTCAGCACCTGGGACGAGGGCATCCCCGACGACATCCCGCACGAGAACCTGTACGGCATCGCGTGGAATCCGACGAACACGATCTCGGTGCTGAAGAAGATCCAGGGTGCAGCAACAGCCAAGCGCGTTGGCACCGACGCGATTTCACCGGGTTTTGCCCAGTTGCTACCGATGGCCTTCCCCAACGCCGAGCTGGTCGACGGTGAGCTGGCCATGCGCGCCGCCCGCCGAATCAAGACCCCCGAAGAGGTGACGGCGCTACGCGAGGCCATCCGGGTGGCCGAGGTCGGTCTGGCCGCGGCGGTCGCCGAACTGCGACCGGGCGTCAGCGAGAAGACGCTGGCCGGGGTCCTGCTGGAGGCCATGGCCGCCGGTGGGGTGAGCACGCCGGCGACCCAGGATGCCGCCTGGGTGACCTCGCGCGAGCACCCATGGCGACGGGCAAGCGACGACGGGCGGGTCCAGTCCGGCGATTTGGTGGCTTTCTCGGCCGGCGTGCTGGACGGTGGCTACACCGGTGAGGTCGGACGCACCTGGCCCGTCGGCGAACCCAACGGCGCTACCGATCTGTACCGGCGATGGGATACCTTGTGGCACAGACTGTATGACGCATGTCGACCGGGCGCGCCGGGCACCGACCTGCTGGCCGCCTACCATGCGGCGGGAGAGCAGCTGCCGCCGATGCCGATCGCACGGGGTCTGGGTCTGGGCTTCGATCCACCGGTTGTCTCGCAGCATCTGCCCGCGACCGCTGCCGAGGAACGGCTAGAGGCGGGAATGGTGCTCGCGGTGACCGGCTATGTCTGGCAAGAAGGCGTCGGGGCGGTGTTCGGCCGGGAGGCGGTGTTGATCACGCCCGACGGCCCGGAGATCCTGACATCGAGCCCGTCGGCCAACGTTGCCGTCGGCGCTTGAAAGCCAAGGGGCCAGAGACTGGCCCGCTGCACGGCTACACCGTCGTCGAGCTCTCCACCGGTATCGCGGGCGCCTACTGCACCAAACTGCTGGCCGACGGCGGCGCGCATGTCATCAAAGTCGAGTCACCGCAAGGCGATCCGCTGCGCCGATGGTCGGCGTCCGGAGCCGATATCGAACCCGGAGATGACGGCGCCCTTTTCAGCTTTTTGGCGTGCGCTCCTAGTGATTCCACCCCTCGGCGGCCTGATCGTCGAACGTGTGGTCAATCCGCTCGAACCTGCGGCGGATCGACGCCCGGGCCGCCGAGTGGGGTAGCACGTACAAGCGGTTGGCCGCAATCGCATCAGCGGTGAGGCGGGCCACCTCGTCAACGTTCAACGTGTCGGGCTGAGCCGGAGTGCTCGTCGACGACAGCCCGTAATCCGCGCCCATGATTCGTTCCGAATTCGACAGCAGCTTGGTTTGGACGACCATCGGGCACAGCACCGACACACCGATACCGTGCTCTTTGACCTCACGGGCCAGATTCTCCGCCAGGCCTACGACGCCGTATTTCGCAACGCTGTACGCGCCGAGGCCGACGTTGGGCATCAGGCCGGCAAACGACGCGGTGAAGGCGACGTGGCCGCCCGTACCTTGCTGGAGCAATTTCGGCAGGAACGCCTCGACGGCGTGGATGGAACCCCACAAATCGATGTCGATCACCCAGCGCCAGTCGTCGTGCGTCATCTGCGCGATCGGACCTGCGACCACAATGCCCGCGTTGCTGAAGACAATGTCGACGTGGCCGAGCAGGCGGAATGACTCGTCCGCGAGGTGGATCATCTCATCGAGTTCTCGGACGTCGCACGTCACGGGATGCGAGTCAAACCCCTCGGCACGCAAGTGCGCGACCGCCTGTTCCAGCGCGGGTTTGTCGACGTCGGCGAGCACGACACGTGCTCCACGGCGAGCGAACTCGGTGGCGGTGGCGAACCCGATGCCATTCGCACCGCCGGTGATGACCGCACCCTTTCCGTTGAACCTGCCGGTGAGACCGTCCATGGCGCGAGACGTTACGCGGTGATGGAATCCAGCGCGTCGCGGGTGTCGAGGTGGACGAACACCGTGGCGGGCCCGGTTCCGGCGGAGTACGTCAGCCTGAGCCGGGCACGCCGATTGGTGCCGTCATCACGGAGCACCACTGCGACATCGCTGACCACGGCATCGGAATGGTGACGGCCTAACGCGTCGGTCATCCACGCCGGCGTGATCTCGTCCCAGCCATGCGGAATGGCCGATTCGGCGACCGTCGTCGAGGCCAGCTATTTCAGGCAGCCTCCGGCGTCGACCGGAAGCGTGACACCCGTGACGTAGCGCGCTTCGTCGGACGCGAAGAACAGCACGGCATTGCTGACGTCCTGCGGTTCCACCCACGGAATCGGCAAGGTGTGGAACAGCTGGCAGATGGGCGCCATGTCGTCCGGGCCGGGATTTTCCAGATCCGGGCGGAACATCTTGAAGGTGCCATCGTTGTGCAGCATCGGCGTCTTCACGTGCGTGGGGTGCACCGAGTTAACCCGAATCATGTGCTGCCCCAGCTCAACTGCGAATGCCCGCATCAGCCCGACGACCCCGTGCTTGGCGGCGACGTAGTGGCCGGTGTGCGGGTAGGCCTTGAGTCCGCCGACCGAGCTGGTCAGGATGATCGAACCGCCGTGGCCGCCCGCGAGCAGGTGCGGCACACCGGCTTTCACCGTCTTCCACACCCCGCCCAGGTTGATGTCGATCATCTCTGTCCAGTCTTCTTCGCTGGTTTTGTCCAGAGTGTCGCCGCCGTTGCCGATGCCCGCGTTGGCCACGATGATGTCAAGCCGGCCGAGCTGCTCGACGCCGTTGTCCACCGCGGCCTTCAGCGCGTCGTAGTCACGCACGTCGACTTCGGCGGTGAAGATTCTGCGGTTGTGACCCTTGACGAGGTCGGCGGTCTCCGCGAGATCCTCCGGCGTCGAAGCCGGGATCGCAGTGTCCGTAACGCCGTCGCGGATGGGTTTACAGATGTCGATCGCGATGATGTCGGCGCCCTCCTGCGCCAACCGCACCGCGTGCGAGCGGCCCTGTCCACGGGCCGCCCCGGTGATGAACGCAACCTTTCCTTCGACTCGACCCGTCATCGTTACCTCGTTTCCTGATTTGTGGTTTGGCTCAACCGAGAACCGCCGGCATTGCCTCCCAGCCACGCACGGTGGATGTCGGAGATAACGTGGCGCTGCTGAGGTCGACGTCCCATTCGGGGAAGCGCTTCAAGATCTCTTCGAGCGCGATCCGCCCCTTCAGCCGTGCGAGTGCCGAGCCGAGGCAGTAGTGGGTGCCGACGCTGAAGGCGAGGTGCTGGCGCGGTTCCCGATGAATGTCGAAAACGTCACCGTCCGGCGGGAATTGACGATGATCACGATTCGCGGCGCCGATCAGCATCATCATCGCGCTGCCTTCCGGCACCGTCTGCCCGTAGTAGGTGACATCGCGGGTCACGTAGCGTGCCACGTGCGGAGCCGGTGGCTCGAAGCGCAGCAGTTCCTCGATAGCCTGGGGGATAAGGGCGGGGTTCTCGACCAATTCCCTTCGCTGATCGGGATGTTCGGCCAGCACCTTGCCGGCCCAGCCGATCAGCCGGGTGGTCGTCTCATTGCCCGCGCCGGAGACCACGCTGACATAGGTGAGCAACTCCTCGCGGGTCAACCGTCGCGTTATGCCCTTCTCGTCTTCGAACTCGACATTCAACAGCTCGGTCATGATGTCGTCGGACGGATGCTTGGCGCGCCACTCGATGAATTCGGCGAAGAAGTCGCCGGCGTTCATTCCATCGGCCGCCAAGGTCATCGGCTTGCCGGCCTCGGTGCGCATCTGCGCATTCGCCAGATCGCGCGCGGCTTCCTGGTATTCCTCGGGGACCCCGAGCAACATGCCGATCACCCGCATCGGCATCTGCGCGCCCAGGTCAGCGACGAAGTCGAAACCGGCAGTGCCGATCAGCGGATCCAAACTGCGAGCGCAGAATTCGCGGATCTTGGGTTCCAAGTCGTTGATCTTGCGCGGCGTGAACATCCGGGCCAGCAGTTTGCGGTGCACATCGTGGATCGGCGGGTCCTCGAAGATGAGCACACCCGGCGGCATGTCAATGTTGGCCTTGATCAGCTCGATGATCGCGCCGCGGGCCGAGCTGAAGGTCTCGTGATCGACGATCGCCCGGTCGACATCGGCAAATCGGCTCAACGCATAAAACTCGTGCTGCTCGTTGTAATACAGCGGCGCTTCCTCGCGCAGCCCTCGAAACGCCAAGTAAGGGTCGGCATTGATCTGCACGTCGTACGGGTCGTAATAGACACCATCCGGGGCAGTGACTGTCACAGGGCCTTCACCTTTCGCAGCCATTCGCCGCAACCGCATTGTTGGGAGCACGGAATGTCTCTCGCGCTCAGCATCTGCGGCAACTCTGTCATCCGCCCATGTGGGTGTCAACGTGGGATCCGTTTTCGCTACTTACTATTCTCATGACCAGAGAATATGGTTCTCAAATCAGGTTTGATGTGCGATATGCGAACACTCAGGCGTCGCGAAAGCGCAGTAGGGCCTCTTGCGCGTAGGACGCGACCAATGAGCCGTCCTCCGGTAAGGACGTCGCCGCGGCCAAAACAGCGACCGTCCGCCAGCACTGGGCTGGGCTGGCGCAGCAGTAGCCAGTGATCGGTGCGGAACGGCCGGGTGGAACCAGATGGTATGCGAGGTGACCGGGACAGGTCATGCTTGCCGCCCGGATGAACTGCCCGAGCAGTTGGCCCCCGAACACCCGGTGGTAATTCAGCCGCTGGCTGTCGCCCTCGAACTCTGAACCGTCCTGAGCGCGCAGTTGTAGACAGCACAGCAGATCAGTCCAGAGATCGAGCACTTCAAATTCTCGCTGAGAGATAATGCAGTTCTCGCGCGTTATTTGCCGACGAACCCCTGCGAGCAGAAGTCCCACACCTCGTCGGCGGTAATCGGATGCGTAGTCGCGTCGCCCGACCCGCCGCTGGACTGCGCGATGAACATGACCGTCGACATGGTCATCGCGGCCATCCGCCTCGGGTTGACACCGGCGCGCAGCTCACCGGCGTCGGCGGCGGCTTCCATCAGTTCGGCCAGCAAACTCACTAGCGGTGCGTGAGCGACCTTGACTTCGTCCGGATGCGAGACCAGCAACCTTGGCGCGAAGTCGGTGAACAGCGGACGTTTGGCCGTGGGGTCGGGACGCGAAGCCTCGAACAGCAACTCGATGGCGACCTTGAGTCGTTCGATCGGGTCGGAGTGATTGGCCGTGGCGGCACGGATCTGATCGGCCGAGCGGCTCAACGCGTCTTCAAACAGCGCGAGCAGCAGTTCGTGCTTGCCGTCGAACTGCAGATAGAAGCTACGCAGCGACTGCCGGGAGCGGTCCACAACCTCTTGCACGGTGAAGTCCGTGCTGCCCTTTTCGATGATGATGGCCTGGGCTGCGTCGAGGAAGCGCTGGACCCGCTGCGCTGCCCGCAGTTTCGCCGTCTTGATCGACCGCTCGACGGCCCGCTGCTTCCAGGCCGGCTCTTCGCTTGGACTGGTCACCGCAGGCTCGGGTGATTGCCGCGAGGGGAGAACATGATTGGACTGTACCGGAGAACGCCGTGTCATTGCGGGCTAGACCCCCTCACAGGACGACGTGTCTGAGATTGTAACTTTCTCGCCACGAGAATACTATTCTCTTACCAGTCTCCTGGGAAGCAGAACGCGAAAGAGCGACCCTTCGATGGCGAAACTCCCTTTCTCGCCGCGGAGAAATCGCTGAGGCGGGCAAATCGGCGATTGCTTCTGCGAGGAGACGGGTGTGGCTGATGTGGCAGCTGACGCGAGCCGCTCACAGATTGGTCAACCGCGGCGCGCACTGCCTGCTGCGCAACGTGGCTCCGGCTTCCCGGGTCAGCTCGCGTGCACTGCCGAGCAGTCCGTCCAAGACCAGCGATCGCTTCACATGGCGATGCAGCGCGTGCTCCGCGGTGAATCCGATACCGCCGAGTACCTGCTGGCAGTGTCGCGCGGCGGTCAACGCCGCCTGCCCGGCCGCGGCCTTGGCGAGCAGAAAGGCCAGATCATCTGGCTCAGCGGCGGCCGCAACCAGCGTCGCCTCTGCCCCTTCGACCGCGACCAACGTCTCGGCCAGCCGATGCCGGATCGCCTGGAACGAGGCGACTGGCTTGCCGAATTGCATACGGTCTAAGGCATGTTGGCGTGCCAGTGACAGCATGGCGCGGCCGGTGCCCACGAGCCACCAGCCAAGCGCATGCCTGCCCTCGGCGAGAGGTATCGGATCTGCTTGGGAAACACGGTGTATCGGCAGATCATCGCCCAGGGACAAACCGACCCGGTCGTCGCGTTCCCAGACGACCCACGAGCCTCCCGCGAACGGCAGCGCGACGGTACCGCCGCCGTCCCGCCCGGCGGCGCGGAGCACCACATCGTTGAGCACCGGCGCATGAGCACCAGTTTCACCGAGCAGACGAAACACCAAAGGAATTGCGGCTTCGGGCATTTCGTCGAGCATGTCCAGCCAGTCCAGCTCCGTCAACGCCTCATCGAGTTCGCGACCCGACAGCCCGGTCATGGTCTTTCGCAGGGCGTCTTCCAGCAGATGCAAGGACTCGGTATCCACGCTCACTCCTTGCCCAAGTCCAGCAGCCGGCGCGCGATGATATTGCGCTGGATCTCAGCGGTGCCGCCGTAGATGGTCGCTGCGCGCGAATACAGATACTCGGACCGCCATGGCGTGTCGTCCAACTCAATCGTGCCGGGCAGCAGGTCGCGGACGGTGTCATAGAGCCGTTGCTCCGCAGTAGCGAGTAAGACCTTATCGATCGAGGTCTGCGGGCCGAGTGGCTCGCCGTCGGCAAACCGGTGCTGGGTGTTCCGAGATCTGCAGCGTAGCGTGTGCAGTGCGAGATATGCTGCGCCAAGGTCGTATTCATCGGGTTCGCTTGCTTCGGCTATGAGTTCATCGAAGCGTGCATACAGATAGGCGATCCGCTGCCAGAAGCAGGTGGAGCGCTCATATGGCAGCAGATCCATGGCGAGCCGCCAGCCGTCGCCCGGGCTGCCGAGCATGCGCGCCGCGGGGATAACCACGTCGTCGAAGTAAACCTCGCAGAACTCGTCGACTCCGTGCATGGTGCGTAGCGGCCGAATTGTGATGCCCGGCGTATCGAGGTCGAGGAAGAACGCGGTGATCCCATCGTGGCCGGGTGCGGTGCGGGTAAGCAGGATGCACCGCGTCGAATATTGCGCGTAGCTGGTCCAGACCTTCTGTCCGTTGACGATCCAATTGTCGCCGTGCGGGGCGGCACGGGTGGTCAGCGACGCCAGGTCGCTGCCGGAGCCAGGTTCGGAAAAGCCCTGACACCACTGCTCGCGACCGCTGAGCAGCCGCGGCACCATCTCCGCCGCCAATTCCGTTGGGGCGTAATCGATCATGGTGGGCGCGAGCACCTCGACCATCGAGTACGGCCCCGGCTCGGCAAGACGGCGGCCGACCACCTCCTCGCCAACGACCGCGCGAAGCATCGCCGGTCCGCCCAACCCACCGACCTGCTCGGGCCAGCCGTATCGCATCCAGCCGGCGTCATAGAGCGCGGAATGCACTCGGGCCAGCTGCTTGATGTGGCCTTCCAGCGAGTGGTCCGGCCCCGGGGTCAGGTCGTGCTCGTCGAGCCAAGCCCGCAGGTCCGCCCGGAACTGGTCAACCCTCACGCAGGAGGCCTGCCCACCGCGTGCGGGCGACCCGAGTCGTGCGCGCCACTGCGCCGAATGAACGTCATGGCGCGGGTTTTCAGCCGCCAGCCGTCATCGGTCCGCACATAGGTATCGTTGTAGTATCCGATTCGCATGTCATGGCTGGCGTGGTCGATGAAACACAGCGGTTGGGTGCCGGTGGCGGTGTCGCCGTTAAGTTCGATTACCGGAGTGGCCGTCATGAAAAGCCCTTTGGGCGCGGCGTCGACGAGCACGGGAAACCGGTCCAGCGAATAGGTTTCGCCGAAAGCGCTGTAGGTGCCATCAGGCGTGAAGACGTTGACCAGCCCGTCGATGTCCTGCTGCGTGATGGTCACGGCGTAGCGCGCCAACAGCTGCTGGATCTCGACCAGGTCGTCAGTTCGTGTTGGCATAAACCTTGCCGCCTTTCATCACGAAACTCACCTTCTGGGTAACGCCGATGTCGGACAACGGGTCTCCGGGCACCGCGATGACGTCCGCCAGCAGTCCCTCGGCCAGCCGGCCGCGATCGGTGGCGTTGATCAGGTCGGCGGCCGTCGTCGTCGCCGCCCGCAGTACCGCCAACGGCGGCAGGCCCCAATCGACCAGCGTGACAAGCTCGTCGGCGTTCTTGCCGTGCGGGATCGCGGGTGCGTCGGTGCCTACCGCGATCTTCACCCCGGCTTCGTGGGCGGCCAGTATCGAGGTTCGCGACTTCGGGAACATCTCGGCGGCCTTGGCCTGTAGCTCGGGCGGGGCATGCGAGACGTCCATTCCCTCCGCCAGACGTCGAGTGCTCACCAGGAACGTGCCGTGCTCGACCATCATCGCGATCGCTTCGTCGTCGATCAGGAAGCCGTGCTCGATGCAGTCGATGCCGGCTTCGACAGCATGCTTGACCGCGTCGGCGCCGTGCGTGTGCGCGGCGACGCGCAGTCCCCGCCGGTGCGCCTCGTCGACGATCGCCCGCAGCTCTTCGTCCGAATAATGCTGCGCTCCAGGCGGTCCCGTCAACGACATCACACCGCCCGAGCAGCAGACCTTGATCAGCTCGGCGCCGTGCTTGATTTGGTAGCGCACCGCCTTGCGGATCTCGTCGATTCCGTTGGCGATGCCCTCTTCGACCGTCAAGTCCAACACGTGCGGTGCGAAGGCGGCGAACATGGTCGGGTCCAGATGCCCGCCGGTCGGAGTGATCGCGTGCCCGGCGGGCACCACCCGCGGGCCGTCGATCCAGCCTGCGTCGATGGCCTTTCCGAGCGCGACGTCGAGCAGATAGCCGCCGGTCTTGACGAACAGGCCGAGGTTGCGCACCGTGGTGAACCCCGCGCGCAGCGTCCGGCGGGCGTTGCCGACCGCGCGCAACATCCGGGTCGGGGGGTCGTCCTGCACCTGAGACAGCCCGGGCTTCTCCCCGCGCCCGCCCATCAGCAGGTTGACCTCCATGTCCATCAGCCCGGGCAGCAGGATCGAATCGCCGAGGTCGACAATCTCGCCCTCGGGATTGCCGCCGACGCCGACGATTCGGTCGCCCTCGATGCGCACGATGCCGGGCGAGACAATCTCACCGGCGTCGACGTCGAGTAGCCCAGCAGCCTTGAGCGTCAACTGCGATGAGCCGCTTGCGCGAAGAGCGTCAGACACAGTTCAGATCACCGGCTCCCGGATCAGCTCGACCCAGGCTGCGCCACTGTCGGGCACGCGCGGCTGCTTCCACGCTTCGATCGGAAACGACACCATGACCAAAGACTGCATGATGTGCATCAGAGTTTTCGCGTCATCCGGCAGGTCGTCCAGAGGGTACTTGTCGCAGTACGCGATGACATCGTTCAGCAACGGGAACGCGACGTCGTAGAACTCCTGCATCTCGGCCATCGACGAGGCCAGCCGCTTGGCGTAGCGCTCCGGTTCGGTGGCCAGATCCCACTCCAAATAGGGTTCCAGGGACGAGAATTCAGACGGTAGCGCCATTGCGCTGGTACTCCTTCACATAGTCAGCGGTGGTCTTGTGCAAATGACGGATCAAGACTTCCTGGTCGCACAGCAGGAATTCTTCGACCGCGCGGGTGCCGATCATGGTTTGGGTAGCTTCCAGGGTGTTGGAGTCCTGCAGCGCATACTCCTTGAACGTCACCGCGGCCAACTCCTGGGCGAGCCGTTCCCGTGCATTGCGTGGCGGAACGAAATACAGCGTGCACTCGAAGATGTGCTTGTCCACCGCGGTCGGCCAGTAGTGGTAGGTCAGGAACCAGCCCGGCTCCCAGATCAGCAGCATGAAGTTCGGGTAGAACAGCCACGAGTCAATTCCCCACTGCGGCACCCTCTTCACGTTGACGCCCGGCGGCAGCTCCAGGTTCTCGATGATCTCCGGCTTGTCCCATGGACCGAACAGGCCGCTGCGCAGCACCTGATCCATCGGCTTCACCATGCTCATGTCCGCCGGCGGCGCCTGACCGCCCCAGGTCGACTGCAGGTTGTGCGGGCCGACCAACTCGTAGTGCAGCGCCTCGTAGCCGTACTTTTGGATCTTGGCGGCTTCTTCCTTGGTGTACTGCCCCTGGTGCAGGATCGGCGCGTGGTAGAACTCGACGAACGCGTCGATGAACAGCTTCCAGTTGCTGCCGACCTCGGCCCGGTAGGAGTAGGTCTCCGTCATCTCCCCGAAGGGGTAGCCCTCGATACTCTTGGCCAACGGCCCGAGGTAGTCGGTGAGCGGCGCCGCGTTGTCGTCGAAGTTGATGAAGACGAAGCCTTCCCACACCTCGCACCGGACGGGCGCCAGGCCGAAGTTGCCCTTGTCGACGTTGAAGAACTCGTCTTCCTGCTGGATGAAGGTCAGATCGCCGTCGAGGCTGTAGCGCCAGGCGTGGTACTTGCAGGTGAACTGCCGGCAGGTGCCGGAGGTCTCCTCGTTGGGAAAGTCGTTCCACACCAACTTGTTTCCGCGGTGGCGGCACACGTTGTGGAACGCCTTGACGGTCCCGTCCTTGGTCTTGACGATGATCACCGACGTTCCCTTGCCGGCCGACGGCAGCTCCTTGGTGAAGTAGCTGCCGGTGCGGGGGAGTCGGTTGACGCGGCCGACGTTGAGCCAGGTCCGCTTGAAGATCGCGTCGCGCTCGGCCTCGAAGAACGCCGGATCGATCGAGTCGGTGTAGTCCACCGGCGCGGTTCCGAGTTCCGGATAGTTCTCGGTCCAGCTACCGGCAGCCGGCTTGGCAAAATGTGGCACGGTACTTACCCTTCTTTCCGGTCTTTTTGGCTGTCTTCGACTTCGACGCCAAAAGTGTTCAGCCCCATCGCAAGCGCGGTGTAGCCCCCGATCGTGAAGATCAAATCCATTCGTTGCTGCTCGTCGAGCCGCTCACCGAGCGCTGCCCAGGTCTGGTCAGACAGGTTGGTTCTCTCGTCGAGCTCATCGACCGCGGTCAGCACCGCGCGATCGAAGTCATCGATCGCGTCGCCAGATTTCGCGGCGTCGATGTCGGCATCGGACAGACCCTCCCTCTTGCCGAGCGTCACGTGGTGCGTCCACTCGTAGTCACAGCGACGCCGATGCGCGACGCGCAGGATGGCGAGTTCGCGAATACGGGGCGGCAACGTCGACCCATAGAGCAGGTAACCGTTGAACCGGAGAAACGCACGCGTCAGTTTGGGGTGGTGCACGAGGGTCGACAGCAGGTTGCCGGCGCCATGAGGATTGCGCCGGTCCTCCGGCAGCATGCCGGACACCGCGTGCCGGGCAGCGTCGTCCCACCGATCCGCCGGCAACGGCGACAGACGCATACGGCCTCCTCAGTTACGAGAATCGTATTCTCATATTTGACCAATAGGTTTCCACGAACTCGCGGATTGGTCAATGTTTTGCATTCGACCAGCGGAAACGTCATCCGCCGATGCGGGCCGTGCTACCGCGCCGACCGGACACCAACGGCTGCCGGGGTACTGTGAAGATGTTGATTCTCGCGATCAGAGAAGATAATTTTCATAGTTGAGCGAACGGGCCGCCGAACGACCCCCAACGGAGAGGAACGGCCAGTGAACAAAGACGACTTGATTTTGATCAGCGTCGACGACCACACCGTCGA
>DATJOR010000158.1:0-13525 GCA_035506875.1 Mycobacterium sp. | reverse complement strand
GGTTTCTTCTGCGATTGCCGATGCCATCTGTCTATTTGCTCGCACTTAGCTCAAGACAGCCTCCACAATTGCTGTGGACTTGCTGTCAGTTGTTTCTGCATCGGTTTCGAATGGCTGCGACCTCCGCGAATACACTCAGGGCATGAACCTCGGCAAAAGCCTGGCCAACCTCGCCACCGCGCCGGCGCGCATCGGGCTCGCGGCGGCGGACGCGGGTCTCGGCGTTGCGACGTCGGCGCTTGGCCTGGCGCACCGAACCCTGGGTGAGCCGCCCACGGCGGGCGGGTCCAATGCGGTCGTGCACATGCTCGGCATCGACGAAGCGATTACCCGGGCCAACCGGCTGGCACGGCTGTTGGACGACGACGCTCCGATCGGGCGCGCCCTTGCCACCGACGGGCCGCTCGACCGGCTACTGCGCCCGGGCGGGGTGGTGGACATGTTGACCCAGCAAGGTGGTCTGCTCGACCGGCTCACCGCCGAGGGCGGCGGTCTGGAACGCGCGCTGAAGCCCGGCGGGCTGGCGGATCAACTGGTCGCCGACGACGGGCTGATCGAGCGACTGCTCGCCGAGGACGGGCTGGCCGATCGGCTGCTGGCCGAGGGTGGTCTGATCGACAAGCTGACCGCCCGGCACGGCCCGCTGGAACAACTCGCCGCCGTCGCCGACACCCTGAGCCGGCTGGCGCCCGGGATGGAGGCGCTGGAGCCGGCCATCGCGACGTTGCAGGATGCGGTGAACTCGCTGACCCTGGTGGTCAACCCGCTGAGCAACATCGCCGAGCGGATTCCGCTTCCCGGCCGTCGCCCGTCACGCCGCACGGCGCCGCGGACAGTGCGGTCGCAGCGCGTCATCGACCACGACGAGTGAGCGGCTACAGCGTCAATAGGACTGGCCGTAGGCGTAGCGCTGTCGCCGGTAACAGCGGCCACTATTCTCGCGACGATTATTGCTTGGGTCGCCATTGCCGTGGTCGACGATCAGGGCGACCACAAACTCCGGTGTCGAGCCAGGCCTGCAAGAGCAAGCGTCGGCGGTGTGACTGCTGGCTTGCATTGGTGCAGAACACCTTTAGCCGATGTCCTTGGAGACCGACTCCACACTCGAGACAGCTCATTGACACAGGACGACGCTATCCCTCAGTACCGACAGCAGTGGAGCCGCGTGAGAGACTCGAACTCTCGACATCCGCTTTACAAGAGCGACGCTCTACCAACTGAGCTAACGCGGCCGGGTCGGCTCGATGAGCCACGACGATTCTACGATGGCGTGATTGGCGGCCTACGTGCCGACTAGAGGTAGCGGAGGTGTGAGCTGGCGCTGTCGACGTCGTCCCTTCGGGCCGAGGTGTCGCTCTCTCGTTTATAAAGGTCGAGAAACGGCCATTCCTACCCACTCAAGAGGAGTTGTGATGACCTACAGCCGTCTTGCGTTGGCGCTCGGCACTGTCGCGGCGGCCGTCATCGTCCCCGTGCCGGCCCATGCCGAGCCGCCGACGAAGTGTCTGACCAACACCCAAAAGGGCAAGCAGGTCTACGTTCCCTGCGATCTGCTCAATGCCGGCGCGAACTTTCCGCCGGGGCAGCGTTGTCCCCCACCGCTCGAGCAGTACCCGAAAGATGTGCAGGACTGGTGTGGCGAAGGCCCAGGCCTTGCGAGTCCCACGCCCACGAGTCCCCCCAGTCCGACGAGCTCTACAAGCCCAACGAACCCCACGAGCAGCGCTGTGAGTCCTACGAGTTCCACAAGCCCGACGACTCCGGGTAATGCCCGGTGACGACATCCTTAGCGGGCGACGTTTCACCCACCTTCGATGTTGCCTGGTCCGTGCCTCCACACGCCCTGTGAACGCATACCGTCCTCGGCCGCTTGGCATTGCGCCGCCACCTGCTGATAAGCCGCGACGGTCTCGGAATTGCTGAACTGATCGCCTAACCCGGCGGTGAGCATCCGAATCAACTCCAGCACGAACTGCAGGGACCGTCCGCTGTTCAGCGCGTCGTTGATCGCGTCGACCATGTCGCCGAAATGCATGTCGCTGTTGGTGGCTGCAGCGAGTGCGAGTGTCACGGCGGCGCGTCTGCTGTCGTCGGGCCAGACGGAATCGTTGTGCGGCGGTATCACTTCACCGCGACGGAGGGTCGTCGCCCATGACGTCGGAGAAGGTCGCAGAAAGCTCAGCGATCATCCGTTCGATTAGTTGATCGTCCGTCCACGGATTGTAGTGGTCGGCCATCGTACCGCCGACCAGGTAGGCGCCGGCCACAATCGCCGACCATCTCGTCACTGCCTGATGCACGCGCCGGTCGTCCTCAGCGACCCCTAACCGGTCGGCGAGCGCCCCGGCCATGATTCGCTTACGGGCTAACGACACCTGCTGCCTGAGATTCGGATGTGCGGTGAGGACCTGTGCCACCGCGAGAAACCGGTCACGGGTGATCACGCCACGGCCATCGATCACCCGGGATAGCGCCTTGGTGGTGGCGATTAACAACACATGTTCCAGGCTGGTGTCAGGCTCGACATCTCCGAGTTCGTCAACGGAGGCCTGTAGCAAATCCACGACAATCGAGACGAGCACCTCGTCCTTGGACGCGAAGTGGCGCACAAAGTCGTCTGGCGTGACGTCGGCGGCGGCGGCGATCTGATCGATAGACATGGCTTCATATCCGCACCTGCGGCAAAGACTCAGGGTGGCATCGATCAGCCGTTCGCGGCAGTCCTTGTGCGCCGCCACGGGGGGACCGTAGCAAATTTCCAATCCGCGTCCGTGAGAATTCGCAGTATGTGGTCCAAAGTTAACCGCCGTGGTGCCGAGCGTCAGCATCGCTCCACACACCGTCGTCTGGCCACTCAGCTCGCCGCGGCGGCCAGTGGAAGGGCCGCGTCGAGCGTCCTGAGATGTTCGGAAAGTCCTGCAGCTCTTCGTATTTCAGTGAAGGCGTCGATCATTGCGTCGGTGGCCTCGTGCGGATCGACCAGCGTGACATCGTCGGTCAACACCGAGATGGCTAGCTGATCGACGTAGCTCCACACCGTGATGTTCAGCCCGCTTCCCACCACAACCGGCCCGACCGAATAGATTTCGCTCACCGTCGCGCCCTCGATGTGACCGCGTTCCCGCGGTCCCGGCACGTTGGAGATCGTCAAGTTCATCACGCTGGCCGACTCCACGCGCCCGGCCTGCGTCCGGAAGAACCGCGGCGCGAGCGCGGGCGGAAGCTAGGACAGCCAGGCCGGCAGCAACGTGGGCCCGAGCAGATGGTGGTTCTCTTTGGCGATCTTGGTCGCCATCGACGTCAGCTCGACCCGTTGCAGCGGGTCGTCGATATGAACCGGTAGCGACGGCGTCATATAGGTGAACTCGTTGCCGTCCAGGCGATCTGGCGACGTGTTGTAACTGACCGGCACACCGGCGATCAGCGGTGCGTCCGCATGTCCGTCGTAGCGCAGCAGCAGCTGACGCAACGCGCCGGAGGCCATCGCCAATACGACGTCGTTGAGTGTCACCCCGAGATGCTTGGCGGTCTCCTTGACGTCGGACAGCGCGAGCGGCGCGGTGGCGAACCGCCGTCCCGGCGTCACGCGGTGGTTGATGAAGCACTGCGGCGGGGCGAAGTTGCGGGCAAGGTCCGGATGCGCGCCACGTTCCTTGGAGCGGCGGCGCACGCGCGAAATCCCGGTCGCCGTTTCCTTCACCAGCCGAGGCAATTTGCGGATGAGTCCGACATGGTCGCGGGTAGCCGCCCGCAGCAGGTCCGTCCGGGTGAGCGGCCGAGCGGCAGGGCTGGGCGCCGGGACGTGCGCGGATTCCTGCGACTGCAGCGCCATGGCCATCTGGTTGGCCGACGCGACGCCGTCGGCCAGCACGTGGTGCACCTTGTGGATGATCGCGATCCGGTTGTCGGCGAGTCCCTCGGCGATGTACATCTCCCACAGCGGTCGGCTACGGTCCAGCGGCGTGCTCGCGATCTCGCCGATCAACTGATCAAGCTCACGACGGCCGCCCGGCGCCGGTACCCGGGCCTGGCGCAGATGATAGTCGAGGTCGATGTCGGCGTTCTGCACCCACATCGGGTGGTGCAGCTTCAGCGGGATGTCCACCAGCTGAAACCGAAGCGGCGGCAACGCCATTAGTCGCGGATACGCGACCTCGCGGAGCAACTCGAAACTGAATCCGCCTTCCACGCCGGACACATCCAGAACGCCGATTTTGAGGGTGTGCATGTGAATCTCGGGTGTTTCGCTGTAGAGCATCAAGGCGTCCACGCCGTTGAGCCGCTTCACATCCTCATTCGACCTCTTCCGACCCGCCGTCGGGCGGCTTCGGCCAAACTTTACAGAACAGCTCCTATTTGTAAAGATGCATCGGTGAGCGGAAGAGTGGTACCGGTGCTCGGCTTGGCGGCACACCTGGGTCGCGGAATGCAGCGCGTCGCAACGGATGCCGTCATCGGCCGGCTGCGGTCGCTGCCACGCACCGTCGGCGACCTCGACGCCCGGGCGCTCTCGGAAATCATCGGACGCCGAGTGACGTCGGTATCGGTGATCGGCGGCGACGCCGGCACGTCGTCTCGAGCCCGTCTGGCACTGACCGGCGACGACGGTCCGGCCTCGGTGTTCGTCAAGATGGCTGCCGAGACCGTCGCGACCCGGCTGATGGGTGAACTGGGCCGGCTGGCACAGACCGAAGTGTTGTTCTACCGCGAGTTGTCGCCACAGCTCACCGGACTGCCCGCGGCGTACGGGTCGGCGTTTGACTCGCTGACCGGTCGCTATGTGCTCGTGCTCGAAGACCTGGCGGTCGATCCTTGCGAGTTTCCCGACACCCTGCATCCGCTCGATAAGGATCAGGCAAGCATGATCGTCGAACTACTGGCCAAGTTGCATGCGACGTTCTGGGAGCGTCTGCCCGAATGGGTGTACTCCGCATCGGGCGATCACACGTCGCTGCTTACCGGCTCGCTGCTGAACACCTCGGCTCACCGGCTGGCCGACCGCACCTCCATTCCCGTCGAAGATGGCCGCTTCATCATCGATAACTACCGCGCAGTCGCGAAAGTAATTGACAAACAACCGAATACGGTGATGCATGGCGACGCGCATCCCGGCAACGTCTACTTTCGCAACGGTGAAGCCGGCTTGCTCGACTGGCAGGCGGTGCGCCGCGGGCACCCTGGCCGCGAACTGAGCTACACGCTGATCACCGGCATGACCACCGCTGACCGTCAGGCCTGCGAACGCGACCTGCTCGCTGTTTACCGTCAAGCCTTGGTGGCCGCAGGCGGCCCCGAGCTGGACGCAGACGAACTCTGGCTGCGCTATCGGCAAGGGTCGCTGTACGCCTACGTCGCACCGCTGATCACCGCGGGGATGGGCGGCATGCAAGTCGATAGCATCGCGATGGAAGGCGTCAAACGCGGCGTCGCGGCGCTGACCGATCTCGAGACGGTGGCCGCCCTCAAGCAGTCGCTGTCCTAGACGTCGGCCACGTCGACCGTAAGTTCGTTAGCCATGAAGCTGACGGTTCTCGGTAGTGGCGGATGGATTCCCACCAGCACCCGGCAGACGAGCTGCTATCTGATCACCGCCGGCACCGAAGCTCTGGTGCTCGATGCCGGAACCGGCCTGGGCGCGCTGCACATCAACCCTGCGCTGCTCGACGGCATCGAGACAGTGACGGTGCTGCTCAGCCACTTCCACCTCGATCACGTGACCGGGCTCGGCTTCGCCAGCGCACGGGGCCTGGGCGGGCGGGAACTGACAATCGCCGGGCCTGGCGCGCAGTCCTACGGCCGGCCCACCCGATCGATCTTGGAGGATCAGCTTCTGGCCTCGCCATTTCAGACGGCATCGCCGGTGGCGACTGCCCGCTGGGCGGAATTGGGTTGGGACACTTTGAGTTTCGCGGGTCATGAGATCCAGACGTGGGAGCAGACCCGGCACACCCTGCCCTCCGCAGGCTTTCGCGTCGCCGACCGGCTGGCCTACTGCACCGACACCGAGTTCGACCCGGAGACCATCCGCCACGCGGCGGGCGTGACCACGCTGCTGCACGAGGCGTGGGAGCCCGTCGACGCCGAGCGTGGCCACACCTCCGGTGACGAGGTCGGCGTCATCGCCGCCGAGGCTGGCGTGTCACGGCTGCTGCTCACCCACCACCACCCCCTCCCGGGTGTGCCAGAACGCACAGTGTCCGCCGCGCGGGCACGGTTCGCCGCGGCCGTTTCGGCCACCGACGGCGCCGTTTTGGAGCTGTAAACAGCCGAATTATGACCACGATTTGGTCACAACTCGTCATCGCCAAGGGGAACCCTGCACGACCTGTTATCGCTGGTCGCAGCCGCTTCTGCCCGAATCCGTAAGATTGCGGCTGTTACTTGGCTCACTACGCGTTGCACAGAAACCTGCCGCATACTAGGCGTCAAGCTCCGTAGACCGCGCACATTGCAACCCGGGGGTCACGCGCGGCACCCATAGACAGTCGAGGTTGTGGTGACAGACCTGCAGCGATCCAGCGCTAAGCATCGCCACCGCGCGTCGCCGCCAGAGGTGAAAAGGCACGGGTTCATCGGTGCCTTCTTGGCGGTCGTGGCGGTGGTCGTCGTGCTGGCGACCGGGTCGGGGTGGTGGATGGCTCACGGCATGCTGGGCGGAATCACCGTCTCTCAGGCGCTGGGCTCCCAGGATCCGAAATCCACCGGCAACGGACAGAACATCCTGCTCATCGGGCTCGACTCGCGAAAGGACCAGGACGGTAACGACCTGTCCTGGAACTTGCTGAAACACCTGCACGCCGGCGACTCCGACGACGGCGGCTACAACACCAACACCCTGATCCTTGCCCATGTCAGCGCCGACGACCGGGTGACCGCGTTCTCGATCCCCCGTGACGACTGGGTGAAGTTCAACGGCGTGCCCGGCTACAACCACATCAAGATCAAAGAGGCCTACGGGCTCACCAAACAGTACGTCGAGCAGAAACTGATCAACAAAGGTGTCAGCGACCAGAAAGAGCTGGAGACAAAGGGCCGCGAAGCCGGCCGGGCTGCGACGCTGAAAGCGGTGCGGAATCTGACCGGCGTGCCCATCGACTTGTTCGCCGAGGTCAACCTGGCCGGTTTCTATGACCTGACGCAGAGCCTGGGCGGCGTGGACGTGTGCCTCAAGCACGCGGTGTACGACTCGTACTCCGGCGCCGACTTCCCGGCCGGCCGTCAGACCCTGGATGCCGAGCAGGCGCTGGCCTTCGTCCGGCAGCGCCACGGCCTGGAAAACGGCGACCTGGACCGTACCCACCGGCAGCAGGCATTCCTCTCCTCGGTCATGCGCCAGCTGCAGGACGCCGGCACCTTCACCAACCTGGGCAAGCTCAAGGGCCTGATGGCGGTGGCGCGTAAAGACGTCGTCTTGTCTTCGGGTTGGGACGAGGACGAGTTCCGCAAGATGGGTGCGTTGGCGGGCGGCTCCATCGAATACCGGACGCTGCCCGTGGTGCGCTACGACAACATCAACGGGCAGGACGTCAACATCATCGACCCCGATGCGATCAAGGCCGAGGTATCTGAGGCCTTCGGCGACTCTTCGACGCCGACGTCGATAGCCAGCTCGGACGTGCCGAGCCCGTCGACGGTGGTCGATGTGATCAACGCCAGCAACACCAGCGGGCTCGCCAGCAAGGTCGCGCGCACGCTGAAGAAAGACGGCTACACCACCGGCGCGATACGCGACAGAGTTCGCGGTGAACCCAACACCACCACAATCGAATACGCACCGGGTGCCGAGAGCGACGCGCGCAACCTGGCGACGCTGCTGGGCATCGATGCTCCTGACAAAGCGAACCACACGCTGGCTTACGGGCATGTCGAAGTCGTCGTCGACGACAACTTCTCCGTGCCGACCCAAGACGACTCCACGTCGTCCTCCCAGGACGACTCGCCCTCGGCTTCAAGCCTTTCCGGCAGTTACGGCTACCAGCAAACGACGACCACGGATAGCACCGAGCCGACCCCCGATCAGGGCAAACCGATCGGCGGCGGCGGCGTGCCCTGCGTCAACTGAGTTCGGTCGGATCCTTCCGCAACAAGAACGCCAGCACGGCGCTCTCGAAGGCCTCTTTCGCCTCGATCATCGTCCAGTGACCGCAGTTGGGGAACACGTGTAATTCGGCGTTGGGAATGGTGCGCATCGGGAGCAGGGCCATATCCAGCGGGCTGACTCGGTCGTCACGGCCCCAGGTGATCAGCGTTGGCGCCTGCACCCGGTGCATCATCGCCCACGGCTGGGGCCCCTTGGACGACTCCATGGCCTGCATCATCTGCGCGAACGCCGCGCTGCCGTACATCCGTCGCGCGCCGGCCAGTGTCTGCGGATCGGTGGCGTGCGTCCAGCGCTCCTCGATGAGTTCCTCGGTCACAGTTGCCGGGTCATAGACCATCGAATGCAGCCAGCGGACCAGACGCTCCCGGGTGGGTTCGTCGGTGAACTCCTGCAGCAGCCGAATGCCTTCTGCCGGACCCGGTGTGAGGATGTTGCGGCCGATGCCGCCGATGGTCACCAACCGGCGCACCCGCTCGGGATGAGCGATCGCGAAGTTGACCGCGACACCGCCGCCCATCGAATTGCCGATGATGTCGACGGTGTCGAGGCCGAGCGCATCGACGAAGCGCACCAACCCATCCAGCGCGGTGATCATCGGGTGGCCACCGAAATCGTCACTGACCCCGAAGCCGGGGAACTCCAGGATCAGGCAGCGAAAGAATTCGGAGAACGCGCCCAGCACGCCACGGAAGTTGCGCCATCCCGTCACGCCCGGACCGGAACCGTGCAACAGCACCAAGGGTGGCCCCGTGTCGACCAGACCCGATTCGTGATAGCGCAGAACGCCTGCGTCGGTGGTGATTTCACGAAGGGTGTCTTCATATGTCAATTCCTGTGCTGTCAGCCGTCTGCGCCGCTCCTCTCCCCCGCAAGCGGGAGGTACCCCCACATCGCTCTTTTGCTCTGCATCGTCGCCGGCGCTCACGCGTGTGTTCCGCCGTCGATGCGGATTTCGGTGCCGGTGATGAACGCGCCGTCGTCGGACACCAACATGGCGATGACGCCGGCGACGACGGCCGGATTGGCCATTCCCGCGCCGCTGGATTCCTCCGTGGTCGGCAGGATCGGCATCAGTCTGCCGAACAGCGCCCAGTCCGCGTCTTGAGGGATGTATCCGCCTGTGGCATCGGTGATTCCGGACTTGATGCTTCCGGGCGCCACGCACACCGCGCGCAGCCCTTTGCTCGCGTACTCGAGCGCCAGCGCATGCGTGAAGGACTGCACCCCGCCCTTGCTGGCCGCGTAGGCCGCCATGTAGGGATGGGCGAACGACGCCGATGTCGAGCTGAAGTTGACGATCGCGCTGCGGGGATTCTGCAACAGCGCCGGCAGCGCCTCGCGGACTACCAAAAAGGTCCCGGTCAGATTGATCCCGATGATCTGGTTCCAAAGGTCCAGGCCCATCTGCTCGGTGTGCACGGCGCGCAGGATGCCGGCCGCATTGACCAACGAATCGAGGCCGCCCAGCGTGTCCACCGCTGAGCGCACGCCGTCGACCACCGAGTTCTCGTCGGCCACGTTCATCTCCAACGTGGTCAACCGTTCACCGGCGCCGATCTCGCCGGCCCGGGCGCGGGTCTTGTCCAGCCCGTCGGCGGCGACGTCGGCGGCGACCACCGCGGCGCCCTCGTCCAGCAGGCGCAGCGCGGTAGCTTGCCCGATGCCCGAGGCGGCGCCGGTCACCAGGACCCGGTTGTGTTCTAGTCGTTTCATCTGCACTCCTGTCTGGTTCTACTGGCCCATGACGTATTTCAGGGTCGGCCCGGCGGTCCAGCCGCCGTCAACCGCGATCTCAGCGCCGGTGACGTATGCGGCGTCGTCGGACAGTAGATAGCCCACGGCGCCCGCGATCTCCTCGGGCACCGCGACCCGTCCCATCGGTGTGTTCGGGTAGTTGCCTTCGCCGACCTGGATCCCCACGTTGACCGTCATTGGGGTGTAGGTCATGCCGGGATGCACCGAATTCACCCGGATACGATCCGGGCCCAGTTCGACGGCGGCGATCTTCGACAGTCCGCGCACACCCCATTTCGACGCGCCGTAGCCCGCAGTGAACGCTAGACCGAACAACCCGGCCGCGGAAGAGATGTTGACGATCGATCCGCCGCCCGCCGAACGCATCGGTGCGATCACCGCCTGCAGACCGTTGAACACTCCGACCAGGTTCACCTCCAACACCATCCGGAAGTGCGCCAGCGGCTCGTGCTCGAGGTACTGACCGGTCGACACCCCGGCGTTGTTCACCAGGCCGTTGAGCGTGCCGAACTCGGTCAGGGCGAACTGCACCACGTCTGACCACTGCTCGGGGTCGGTGACGTCGAGATGGCTGTAGCGCGCCTGCGCCCCGAGCTCGCCAGCCAGCTGTTTGCCCTCATCGTCGAGCAGGTCAGCAAGCACCGCGTTGCCGCCGCGCGCAATGATGTGGCGCGCGAACGCCGCGCCCAGCCCGCCCGCGCCGCCGGTGATGATGACAACCCTTCCGGCCAGCTGCCCTGAATTATGTTCCATAGCAACGGCTTTCTCTAGTTAGGCCTTCACCAAACCGAACCCCTTGTACCCGGCGTCGGCGACCTCTGCACAAATGTCGTTGTAGACGGCGAACCCGCCGACGAACAACATGAACACCCGTGGCTTTCCAGGGACATTAGCGCCCATGTACCACGAGTTAGCCTTGGTAAACAGCGTCGTCTCGGCCCGCCGCGCTAGTTCGGCAACCCAGCCATCCACGGCGTCTTGAGTCGGTTCCATCGCGACGTAACCGTGATTGTCGAGGTAGCAGATGGCCTCGCTGATCCAATTCACCTGCGCCTCAGCGTGTAACACCATGTTCGCCAGGACCGCGGGCGCTCCGGGACCCGATATCAAAAACAGATTGGGGAACCCGTCGACGCCCAGCCCCAGATATGTCCGCGGTCCGTGCGCCCAATCGTCGCGCAGCGTCTCACCGTCACGTCCGACGATGTCGATCCTGCCCAGCGCACCGGTCATCGCATCGAAACCCGTTGCAAAAACGATCGCGTCGAGGTCGTAGTGGGCATCGGTGGTGTTGATCCCTGACGCGTCAACGAATTCGATCGGGGTGACGCGCACGCTGACCAGCGACACGTTGGGTCGGTTGAAGGTCTGGAAATAGTTGCTGTCGGTGCAGATCCGCTTGGTTCCGATCGGGTGATCATTCGGAATCAGCAGGTCGGCGGTCGCCGGGTCGTGGATGACCGCCCGGACCTTCTCCTCGTAGAACTTACGGGCCTCGTTGTTGGCCGTCACGTCGCTCATCTGGTCTGGGAATGTCTTGGAGTACAGCACACCACCGAGTTCCCAGCGCTTTTCGAACGCAGCACGGCGCTCTTCGGGCGTGAACTCCATGGTCGGCTTCGAGGCGGTGATATGCGGTGAACCGCCGCCGCTGCGCCAGGACAGCCGGCGTCGCTCCGCGTACCCGGCCTTGATCTCGGCGAGCTCCTCGTCGGACAACGGCCGGTTACCCGCCGGGATGCTGTAGTTGGGGGTGCGTTGGAAGACATAGAGGTGTGCGGCCCGCTCGGCGATTACCGGAATCGATTGAATACCAGAGGATCCGGTGCCGATGACCGCCACCCGCTTGCCAGTGAAATCGACGGGTTCGTGCGGCCATGCAGCGGTGTGGTAGATCTCGCCCTGGAAACCATCCAAGCCGGGGAAGTTCGGGGTCATCGCGTCGGACAACGGGCCGGTCGCCATCACACAGAACCGTGCGGAGAGCACCTGCCCGCCGTCGACGGTCACGGTCCAGCGCACCGTCGGCTCGTCGAACACCGCCGAGACGACCCGAGCGTTCAACGCGATGTCGCGGCGCAGGTCGAGTTTGTCGGCGACCCAGTTCAGGTAGCGCAAGATCTCGGCCTGGGTGGCGTACTTCTCGGTCCAGGTCCACTCCTGCTGCAGTTCGTCGGAGAATGAGTAGCAGTAGTCGACGCTCTCGACGTCACAGCGCGCGCCCGGATACCGGTTGTAATACCAGGTACCGCCCAGCTCCGGCGCGGCCTCGAGTACCCGCACCGACAGACCTTGCGCACGCAATCTGTAGAGGGCATACAAACCTGCGAACCCCGCGCCGACCACCACCACATCGAGACGTTGCGCGTCGGCGTTGCTCACAAGCATCACGGTAAGGCCTTCATGAGGGCGAACGGCCCGCATTCCCGGTGAACGGACGCCCCGGTCGAATTTCCCCGTCTACCGGGCGAGCGGATATGCCGGCACCCATCGATGGCCCACCATCTGCTCATGTCAGAAACCGCGCACGCGGAAGTGGACCTACGCTCAACGGCATCGGTTCAGCTGGCCGCGCACGCAGACCCTGGTGAACATGCTGCTCGATGTCAGGCGAGAACGGCGAGCGCCAACCCGCACATCGAGTTTTTGATCCCATTTAGGTCCGCTCACCGGGATCGCCATCGGAGCCGGCACGGACTGCGGTACACCATTAGGTAGGCCCCCACACGTAAGGACGACAAACATGAGCGAGCGGGTATCTACCCGGGTCTTGGATCAAGTACTAGCGACGGCCGACCAGTTGCGCGAGCAGGCCGTCGAAGCCGAAAGGATTGGCCGGCTCACCGACGACACCGTGAAGCTGATGAAAGGGGCCGGCCTGATCCGGCTGCTGCAGACCAAGCAGTACCGGGGGTTTGAGGCCCACCCGCGCGAGTTCGCCGAAACCGTGATGGCCACCGCCGCGCTGGACCCGGCCGCCGGCTGGATCGTCGGCGTAGTGGGTGTCCACCCCTACCAGTTGGCGTACGCAGACCCGAAAGTGCCCGCCGAAATTTGGGCCGACGACGTGGACACCTGGATGGCGTCCCCATACGCCCCGCAGGGTGTGGCCAAGCCCGTCGACGGCGGCTACATCTTCAACGGCCGCTGGCAGTTCAGCTCGGGCACCGACCACTGCGACTGGATCATCCTGGGCGCGATGCTCGGCGACGCCAAAGGCGTGCCGGTGATGCCGCCCCAGATGCTGCACATGATCCTGCCCCGCAAGGACTACGAGATCGTCGAAGACTCGTGGAATGTGGTGGGGCTGCGTGGAACCGGATCCAAGGACGTGATCGTCAAGGACGCGTTCGTCCCGGCCTACCGGACCATGGACGCGACGAAGGTGATGGACGGCACTGCCCAGCGCGAGGCCGGCATGACCGAGCCGCTGTATCTGATGCCTTGGTCGACGATGTTCCCGCTGGGCATCTCCGCGGCGACCATCGGAATCGCCGAGGGAGCGCTCGCGGCGCACCTGGATTACCAGCGCGAACGCGTCGCCGCAACCGGAACCGCGATCAAGGACGACCCCTACGTCATGTACGCCATCGGCGAGGCCGCCGCCGACATCAACGCCGCCCGGCAAGAACTGCTGGCTAACGCCGATCGAATCTACGACATCGTCGC